>JAFTCE010000028.1 GCA_017454855.1 Desulfovibrio sp. | reverse complement strand
GCCAATTCTCCAAGCTGTTGCCCTGCATCCTGCGCTTGAGGATGCCGTGGCCAAGAGTTCCTTGGTCATCGGGACAACGGCACGGGGAGGAGGGTGGCGAAAGGGGCTGCTGACGCCGACGCAGGCCGCACGAGAAGTGGCAGTGGCCTTGCAACGCGCTGAACGCGTGTCGCTTGTGTTTGGGCCAGAAGATCGGGGACTCAGCAATGACGACAACCGGCATTGCCCCCGCCTTGTGACCAAACCTACGGAAGCGGCTGCCCCTTAGCTCAAATTGGCGCAGGCTGTGTTGCTTATGACGTATGAATGTGCCAAGGCCGTGCGCGAACTTCGCAATGCAGGTGATGCAGATGCACGGGGGCTGCAGAATGAGCCTGTCCTGGCGTGTGCATCCAGGGATGGCAGCACGGCTGACAAAAAGATCACCGCAGCCGAATATGAACGCCTGATGTGCGCGCTCAAGGATGCGCTTGTGCGACTGGACTGTTTGCACGGCGCCAATACGGAGTATTTTTTTCAGCCCTGGCGAAGAATGTTGCAAAGGGCAGGATTGTTGCGACATGAATATGACGCGTTTATGGGCTTGTGTCGCCAGGTTCGGAACAAGATCGCCCGGGAGGTGAGCGGGCGCAGAGAAGAAGATTGTCATGAAAGGCGTCATCAATAAAGATCTTTGCGCCTGTTGCAATCCACAGTCGGCGCCATCTGCCGACTGACGCCGCAACCTGCGGATAGAAGCCGTGCGGCCCGCCCTTGCAGAGGAAGACTCTGCATAACAGCCTGTAACTTCCTGCGTCGTAACAGGCTGATAAAAGGCATGGTTACTGAAAAAAGGATGCTTTCGGCTTCGCCGTCCGTCAAGAGCATTTTTCCCCATGAAGGGGGAGGTTTCAAACCACTAAGGAATTTTTGATGAAATTGCTCCTTGGTTGTGTCAACAGCGCTGTTTCACTTGTGGGCTATGATTGGGATTCCAAAACAACATTTTGGTACTGTCCCGGCAATTATCTGCGCGTGTGTGGTCTACAGGCAACGTCAGAAAGGCTTTGGATTGCATCAGACAATACATTGACATCCTTGGGGGGCAAGGAACGGCAGGTCATTTGTTTGCCAGGGCCGCACGAAAATTTGGCCCACAGCGTCAAGAAGCTCGGTCAAGATGCCCTGGGCGTGGCAGATACGGGCAATTCCCGGGTGTTGCTGTATGCTGATGGAAGATGCGTGCTGGAGTACAGGCCCTTGGACGGGTGGGAATGTCCTTTGCCGCCGGACGCGATTCATCTGAATGACATACTCTCCTGGGACGATGGAATTCTGGCTTCTGCCTTTTCCTATCAGCCCTTTACCTTTTTGAAACAAGGCAGGCCGCAGTGGAAGCAGGATGGGCTTGGCGTGATCTTTTATCTGCGGCGTCATGGCAAGCGCACAGTGTCGAGCATTGCGGCATCGGGACTCAACTGCGCGCATTCGCTGACGCAGCATGGTCAGGATGTGTATTGTTGTTCTTCGGCTGAAGGTTCTTTGTACCGCTTTACGCCAGCCGGAGAAGGACGGCTGGCCCAAAGCCAAGTCTGGCATGTCACAGACGACCATTTTTTACGTGGCTGCCTGCGCGTTCCTGGCGGCTGGATGCTCGGGGGCAGCTCCAGACGACATGTGCAGGGAGATGCGCGTTCCGGCATGTTGGTCTACTTCCTTGCAGATTCCGGCGCTGTTGAACAGGGCTTTGTGGCCCCGGTGGGGGAAATTTACGATATTCTGCCCTGGGATGACGACCTCATGCGCAACGTGGCGCAACAGATTCTTGCCATGCCCCAATTGCCTCTGGAGGGGGATTTCCCTCCTCTGTGCGCTGTTACCTTTTAGGGGTAGGGCGTTGTATATACTTTTTGATTTTTGACCAGGAGATTTGACACAGTACAGCAAATGCACTACAACACACTACCTTTGCAGGTTGCAGAGGTGTGACTGGCGTATTTTTTCGCTTGATATTTTGCCGTCGCTGACGACGTGATGAGTTTCCCATGTTCGAGAGCCTATCCGACAGACTATCCGCTGTTTTCCGTTCGTTTGGCGGTCAGCACAGACTTACGGAAGAAAATGTGCAAGCCGGGTTGCGTGAAGTGCGCCTTGCCCTGCTCGAAGCCGACGTGAACTACAAAGTTGTCAAAGATTTTGTGGATCGCGTGCGGGAGAAATGTCTGGGGCAAGAAGTCCTCAAGGGCGTGAGTCCAGCGCAACAGGTCGTCAAGATCGTTCATGATGAGCTGGTTATGTTGTTGGGTGGTGAAACGGCGAACCTTGACTTGCAGGGACGTGAGCCGGCCATCATCATGTTGGTGGGTTTGCAGGGTTCGGGGAAAACAACTTCTGCCGGCAAAATCGCCAACTTGTTGCGCAAGCAAAAGATGCGACCGTATTTGGTTCCCGCCGATGTGTATCGCCCCGCTGCCATTGAACAGCTTACCGTATTGGCAAAACAGCTTGGCATGCCTTGTTATCCGTCGTCTACGGCCATGACGCCTGTGGATATTGCCACATCCGCACTTGTGCGCGCCCGTGAAGAGCAGAGTACTGTGCTGTTGCTGGATACGGCAGGCCGTTTGCATGTCGATGAGCCGCTCATGCAGGAATTGGTCTCCATAAAGGAAGCCGTGCATCCGCAGGAAATTTTATTTGTCGCCGATGCCATGACCGGTCAAGACGCCGTAACGGTTGCTGAAAGTTTTCACGAGCGACTTGGGCTTACTGGCGTTGTGTTGACAAAAATGGACGGCGACGCACGCGGAGGCGCGGCGCTTTCCATCCGTGCAGTTACGGGCGCGCCCGTGAAATTCGTGGGCATGGGAGAAAAACTTTCAGAGATGGAAGTTTTTCATCCCGATCGCATAGCCGGTCGCATTCTGGGCATGGGCGATGTCCTCACATTGGTAGAAAAGGCGCAAAGCTCCATCAATGCCGAAGAAGCAGAAGAACTTGCCCGAAAATTGCAAAAAGCAAGTTTTGATTTGGAAGATTTTCGGGCGCAAATGCGGCGAATAAAGAAACTCGGCTCCTTGGACAGCATCCTCAAATTGCTTCCAGGCTTTGGAGGCCTACGCGAAAAATTGGCCCAGGCAAGCGGCGCAGTCCCTGAAAAGGAGCTTGCGCGAACCGAAGCCATAATCAATTCCATGACTATGGCCGAAAGGCATAATCCTGATATCCTGAACGGGAGCCGACGTGCGCGTATCGCCAAGGGGGCTGGGGTCAGCGTGACCCAGGTAAATCAAATGGTGCGCGAGTTTGAGCAGATGCGTCGGATGATGCAGGGTATGTTGGGAGGGGGCAAGCCCAAGATGCCTGCCATGCCTCGTATGCGCGGCATGCCACCTGGCATCACACCGCCTGGCGGCATGTTGCCGCGTGCAGGAACGTTTCCTGGTTTGCCGGGCATGGAAGGCTTGCCTTCCCTACCGGCAGGGCGTTCCAACGCTGGCGCTACAGAAAAAAAACGAAAAAAAAGAGAACGTCCCAAGCGCAAGAAAAAATAGCCGTCATGGCGATGGTCAATTCTTTTTTTAAGGAAAGACAAAGTGTTGTGCGCAGGACAACGCCACACAAAAGGTCTTTGGGTCTGATGCTATACCGATAAATTTTTGTCCGGAGGGACAACCCTCTTGCTCTTTCTTTTTTACGACGGTATATATAGCCTATCAAGGGAGTTCACTCATGGCAGTAAAATTGAAATTAACTCGTCTTGGAAGCAAGAAGCATCCTTTCTACCGCGTAGTTGCCGCGAGAAATGAAACTCGGCGTGACGGCAGGCCCCTAGATTTCCTCGGCTACTACAATCCCATGCGAGATCCTGCTGAAGTCAAGTTGGACGCGGAAAAAATCAAGCATTGGCTCAGTCAAGGCGCTGAACCAACGGAAACCGTTCGTGCTTTGATCAAGAAACATCTGCTCTGATCTTTATCAGAAATTTATTTGTGGTTACCCTCCCCTCAGGGGGAAAATGCACTTGACGGATGGCGAAGCCAATGGCATCTTTTCCATAATCTCGCCCTTCAGGGAGGGGCACTACGTATGGTTCCTATCCGCTGGTGACGGAGTCAGTCGGCAGAAGGAGCCGACTGTGGATTGAAACGTAACAAGGCAGCGTGTCTACAGCAGTACCGATCATGCTGTTATAGGCGCTCTCAGGGAAAGTCCAGGCTTGTATCTACCCCGGACCCTTTACACGGAGACCTGCCGTGGGGCGTGGCGGGTGGAGCGGCTGGGCGGTTCAGCGTCCGACCCTTCACAGCTTACCGCATAGGTGTATGCGCCAAATGATGGTGATCCTGCCATCTTGGTGTCCCCCGTTGGAGGTTACTCATGAAGGCCCTGATAGAATATATTGCCAGATCTCTGGTAGACCATCCAGAGGATGTGCAGGTGAGCGAAGTAGAGGGAGAGCAGACCACTGTGCTGGAACTCAGAGTCGCAAAGGAAGATTTGGGCAAGGTCATTGGCAAGCAAGGACGCACAGCGCGTGCCATGCGCACCATTTTAGGCGCGGCATCCATCAAGTGCAAGAAGCGCACCGTACTCGAGATTTTGGAATAAATCGCATGACCAATATGGGGATGTGCTTGCCAATGCGGAGTAGTTTTTTTGCTTGGTGAAAAGCGGTTTATCTGTGCTATGTCTGCGCTGTGGCATCATATGGGTACGCTATTGCGCCCACATGGCATTAAGGGGGAGTTCTGTATTGAGTGGTATGCAGACTCCCCATTGCTTTTGGACATGCCTTTATGGTTGCAGCGCCCTCAAGAAAGCAGCCCGCAGCCCATTCATCTGCGTTCTGTCCGCCATCACAATGGCCGTGTCCTGATTACACTGAAGGGCGTGGAGGATCGTACAGCAGCGGAAAGCTTGCGTGGGAGTAAGTTGCTTTCCCGTCGTGACGATTTGCCAGAACTTGCGGATGATGAAGTCTATGTGCAGGACATCCTGGGCCAGGATGTATTTTTAGCTGATGGCAGCCGTTTGGGCAGACTTGACCATCTGGAATGTGCGACAGGGCAGGAAATCTGGGCCATAGTCACGAATGCCGGGCAGGAAGTGCTTTTCCCGGCAAAGCCTGAATTTATACTTCGCTTCGACAAAGAACACTCCTCCATCTATATCAGCCCGCCACCAGGTTTGCTAGAAATTTATCTGGCTTCTGATGGTTAAGTCCCCATGCCAGAGCTTCCAGAAGTAGAAACCATTGTGCGTACCCTGCGACCGCATGTATGTCATCGGAGCATCACGTCTGCGCATGTGCTGCGCACTTCCTCTGTGCATCCCTTGAGCCTGCCCCTGGAATGTCTTGAGGGATGTCGTATTGCGGACGTTGTTCGGCGCGGTAAAATTCTGAAGTTTGTGCTGGATGTCTCTGATGCACCAAAGCAGAGTCTATGTCACGGCGATGGCCTGTATATGCTTGTGCATTTGCGCATGACGGGACGTCTTTTGGTTCGCTCGCGAGACACAGTGCCTGGCCAGTATGTGCGTTGCCTCTTTGTTCTCCATGGCCCGGAAGGCGCAACACAGCTTTTTTTTGAGGACGTGCGCGCCTTTGGACAGGTCTTTGTCTGCACACCGAGTATCCTTGCCCAGTGGAGCTTTTGGCGGGATTTGGGTCCTGATCCCCTGCACCTGGACGAAGAGGATTTTGCCGCACGCTTGATGAAAAAAAATGCCGCGCTGAAGGCCGTACTCCTGGATCAAAAATTTCTGGCTGGCGTGGGCAACATCTACGCTGATGAAAGTTTGTTCGCAGCCAGGCTGAACCCGCGACGAAAAGCGTCCTCGCTCACCCAAGAACATAGCGTGCGCCTGCTGCATTGCCTTAGGGATGTCCTGCGGAGCGCCATAAAGCACTGCGGCAGCTCTATTCGTGATTATTGCGATGCAAACGGCAATGTAGGTGCCTTTCAGAATACTTTTTACGTCTATGGCCGTGCTGGGCAGCCTTGCCGTTGTTGTGGGCACACGCTGCAAAAACTTCGCGTTGCCGGTCGATCGACAGTGTATTGTGCCGTGTGCCAAAAATAACTGCATAGAGCGCAATGGTTTTTTCAGGCGAATGTCCGGATTGCGCTGCTTTAGCAAAAGATGGGGCCTCAAGAGATGCACATCTGCAAAAAACTTTTTTATGACATCAATTTTGAGCCTGATGCCGTGCAGCCCTGCTGCAACGTACACGGTATCCGTGTGCCACGCTTTCCCTTTAGCGGGGGAAAGTTGGATATGGCATCCTATGCAGCGCATATCGTTCACGTGGTCGACACCTTGCAAGACAGCGCTTCCCTTGTGTGCAAGGGCTGTCCCGAACTGGAAGAAGTGGATATCGGCGAAAATGCTCGGGTGAATATCAACTTTCACACAGTCAGCATCAACATGCACCGCCATCAGTGCAACTGCCGTTGCGTTTACTGCGATCTGTGGCGGCATGACGGAAGCAGCTACTCCATCTTGCCTGCGCTGCAAAGTCTGTGGGAACAGCATGTACTCTATCCTCAATGCAGTTTTAGTTGGGGCGGTGGAGAACCGAGTATCTTGAAGGAGTTTGAAGAGACCAGTAGATGGATATTGGAAAATGGGTATTTTCAGTATGTGCATACCAATGCCCTGCGCCATTCGCCTACTGTAGAGCGCCTGCTGCGCGAAGGGCGTGGTGCCGTCAATGTGAGTCTGGACAGCGCTTCGCCAGATGTTTACCGGGCTGTCAAGGGGATCAACGACTTTACTCGCGTCGTGGAACATGTGCGTTGCTATGCAGCAGCGGCCTGTGTACCATCCTTGGTGCATGTGAAGTACATTATTTTTGAAAAAAACAATTCCCTCAAGGAAATTGCCCGTTTCCTAGAGCTGTGCGCAAGCCTCAATGTGGGGGTCGTGCAGTATTCTCTGAATTTTAAAGATTTGAACAGCGTTGGGGCACAGCCCAAATCTTTGTTGGGGGCGGCCTTTTTCCGTCGCCGTGCCGCCGAATTGGGATTAGCAACTGAGCCTTTTTTCATACCTCCTGCTGCGTTGCAAGCCATTGAACACATGGAACGTGCGCATTTCAGCGATGTCACTTCTTGAGACACGGTTCTTGAGGGAACAGATTGCATCTAACGCGGTCTTGCTTTTGCCGGGCAATGGAGGAACGGAACACATGACATGCTTTTGGCTGTTCGTCGGCTATGTTTTTGCCTTTCTTAGGGCAGTACATCGTGTTCATATGCCCGTGTGGCAAGCGGCTTGTTTTGCCTGCGTGATTGTCCTTGTCATTGGTTATTGTCTTGAAGCGTGCGGTGTGCCTTTGAGCAGGGGGCAGCGCCCAGCGCGAGGCTGGAATATGGCTCATTGGCCAGCGCCGAATCGTAGAAATATTGAGAAATTGGCGCTGGTTGCAGCAGGCGTCACGGGACTCTTGAGCCTAGCTGGTTTTTTGACCGGGAAATAACGCTGCTTGTACGTATGGCGACCTGCAAATCATGCCCAGATCAGCCGGTCAAGAGGGCTTTGATCCATTGCTTTGGCAGCGCTCCCGCTTGAGCGGCTGATATCCGGCGCCGCAGCCAAATGTGCGGCCCTCAAAGGGGGTGCCACGAAACGCACGCCCCACAAAAACGGCAAAGCCGACTGCAGCGACAAGAACAAGCACAAGGCCAAGCACAGTCCACATAGTTCCTCCTATTTTCGCGTCAACATGGCATATGTGCCCTGCACGGCGCGGAGCAGGTCGTCAGGTTGCAATTTGATCTGGACGCCGCGTTGTCCTGCGCTCACATAGATTTCCTGGAGCAGAATGGCGCTTTCATCCACAAAGACCGGATAGGCTTTTTTGGCGGCGAGCGGGGAACAGCCACCCCGGACATAGCCCGTGAGTGGGCGGACTTCCTTGAGCGCAACCATTTCCACATGTTTGTTGCCGGATGCCAGGGCAAGGGCTTTCAAATCCAACTCGGCTGCAGCGGGAATGCAGGCCATAAGTACGCCCGTCTTGTCGCCTTTAGCAACCAGCGTCTTGAAGACGAGGGCTGGGTCAGCGTTCAGCCTGTGGGCCAGGGTCACAGCAGAAAGATCGCTTGTATCCACTTCCGTCATATGTAGCTCGAAAGGAATATCCAAGGTTTCCAGCAGGCGCGCAGCATTGGTTTTGGGGATTTTACATTTGGACATGCAGCTACTCCCAAATGGCGTTCAAGGCTGTGCGCAGTGTTTTTTCCGCTGTCTGCCGCCGCTTGTCCAGTGTCAGGAGCAGGTTGTGGGCCTGAGCGTCCAGATCTTTTTCCGTCCCGCTATTGTCCACTAGGATGTCACAGGCTGCCAGTTTGCGTTCTTCCGACCACTGCCAGCTCTCAAGGGCGGCTATCTTTTCAGGACTCCAGTTACGGCTGTTTTGCATCCGGGCGGAGCGCACACTAAAAGGGCAGCGCACACCAACCACAATCGGCACTGGTCTGAACGACGTGTGCCAGCCTGCTTCAAAAAACAAGGGCACTTCGGCCACGGCCAGGGCGGCCCCAGCAGCCTCTTGTTGGGTCCAAAAATGTTCAATGGCTTGACGGGTCAGCGCATGGACGATGCGCTCTACTTCATGGCGTAGGCCAGGGACTTTCTGCATGGCGTCAAGTAAAGCTGTTTTGTTCACGCCGCCTTGTTCTGTGAGTAGCCCGTCCGCCAGCTGGCCTATCCATTGGGCACCTGCACCGCCTTTAGCGTAGAGTTGGGCCACGACATCATCTGCACTGATCTGCTGCGCGCCATGCCTGGCCAGGAACTGCGTCAATCTGGACTTGCCGCTGCCCGGATTGCCTGTCACGACGATGCGTTGCATGCGGCGCGTGCAAGACAGGGCGGTTTCCCGCATATCGCACGGCGGCGGACATTGAAAATGCATGGCTGCGTTGGAAACGGGATGGGCAAAGGCGATGCGCCAGGCGTGCAGCATCTGGCGAGGCGCCATATTCCGAACTGTTTGGGGGGCGTACAGGCTGTCGCCCAGCAGGGGATGGCCCAGATGTGCCATGTGTACGCGGATTTGATGCGTGCGTCCGGTATGCAGGGTAAGGGCCAGGAGGGAGAAGCGTTCATCCGTAGCAGTCCACAACCTGAACCATTCCGTATGCGCCTCGCGTCCCCCGTGAGACTTGGGCACAACGGCCATTTTGACCTTAGTTGCGGGATTGCGACCGATGGATTCATAACAGTGTCCATGATCTGCCGGTCTGCCCTGAACCAGAGCAAGATATTCCTTGTGGATCGCACGTTGCGCAAAGGCAGCCGACAGCGTCTGTTTGTCAGCCTCCGTCAAGGCAACCAGCATAAGCCCGCTGGTGTCCTTGTCCAGCCGGTGGACAATGCCTGGGCGAAGCCCTTCCATGTCACCCAGTTGCGGGATGTGGTTTAAGAGGCGCTGCACAAGCGTATGTTCTGGACAGGAAGGACATGGGTGTACTGTCAGGCCCGGAGGTTTATTGCAGACAAGAAGGTGTTTGTCCTGCCAAAGCACATCGACGTCTCCCTCTTCGGCCTTGAGCTTTGCGTTGGGTTCTGGCATGTCCAGTTCCAGCCTTTGTCCAGCCCGAAGCCTGATACTGGGGAATGTCGCGTCAAGGCCATCCAGGCGGCAGCGTCCTTCACGGATGGCCTTTTGCAAGGCCGATCGCGTGAATTCAGGTGCAAGAGCGCAGAGAAGATGATCCAGCCTTTGGCCGACCTGCTCTGCGGTCGTGACATGGCGCAGTATCCTCATGGCAAGGGATCCACAGGCGTACTCAGCGTGCGTAACCTGTCCACGAAGGTTATGGGGCGGTAGAGGTTTTTCAGTTCCGCGCCAGGTGTGATGGAAGTGACCACGGCCTTGCCAATGACGTGGCGGGCATTGTCATCGTCGCCTTCGACTGTGCGCACACCCCAGACATTGTGAAAAATTGCTGCACGCCCCTTGTATTTACCCACGTAGAGCATGATATGACCGCGCATGCCCACAAGGCTTAAGAAAGGCACGCCGTGTTCTAAAATGCGTTCTTCTTTTTCACGGGAAGGGAGTCCGTCCAGGGGGATAACAATTCCTACGCGGGCTTGTGCCACGGAATTGCGCGGCAGCCAGATGCCAAAGGGGGCGAGCAATTCGCGCGTAAGGGCAGAGCAGTCCCTGTTGCCAAACATGCCACCCCAGCCGTAAGGTTGCCCCATGAGGACATTGCCGAGCTTGGCCACAGTGCGGGGGGTCATGCGCAGAGGCCACACTGCGGCGTCAGAGGAGGAGACCATGGCCGGAGACAAAGCCGCCCAACCGTCCGCGCCACGTACTGGCAAAAGTATTTGCAAGCGTCCACGGGAGGTATTGCCCAGGGGCAGGAGTGTGCCGATGTCCGCTGTGATGCTGCCCGCAGGAGATGTCAGCGTCACTTTGTCGCGCAGCAAGGCAGCAAAAGGGCTGTTGCTGATGGTTTGCTGTACCTCTTCGCTGATGGGAGCCACATCTTGGGCCGCTACCCAACCACCGGCCACGGGACATTCGACATAGTGCCAGAGACCGTCCCGGCTTGTGTGGGCTATGAGCAGCGGCGTGCCCACAGGCAGTCGGGAATACTGGAAATTATCAAAAGGATTGGCGTGTGGATCAAAGGTAGGTTCGGAGAAACGATGTTCCTTGGTGGGCAGTTCGCGCAGGTCAGTACTGCGGATGGCAATGGCTGCCTGACAATGCGTGGGGAACGTGTCCGGTTCGGCATTGGCCTTCATGGCATCCCATTCTGGCTGCGTCCAGAGGACATCGTCGTATTTGTATCCGCGCGCTTTTCGAAAAGCGGAGATCACGTCCTGTTTGCGGATAGACGTTTTGGACATCTTCCAGGGGCCGAAGACAATGCGTCGGAAACGTTCAGCCTGGGCAAGCTGACGTTCCTTGGAAAGAATTGGCTGGTCTGCATTGACCGCATATGCTTCCAGGTTTTGCGGAAAGCGGCGCAGGTCTTCCAGTGGCGCAGAGGCCAGGGATAGCTGCCCGCTGTGGACTGGTTTTTGTTTGCCGCCGCACGCGGCCATCAGAAAAATACAGACGATAACGAGAATAGCGCGTGTACGTAACATGGACAGACACTCCTGCAAGAATACTTTTTGTAATGAAAGGCGTTGGCGACGCGGTTCTTCTAGTATGCGCGATCGTTGAGGCGAAGGCAGCATACAGACAAAAAGACCGGCGGGCAATGGCAAGGCAGCAGCAAAAGAAATATCGAGAAAGGCTGTGGACTGCCAGTGTTCGCATTCGAGACAAAAATATGTCCGCGAGGCGCGGTATTTTTACCCCGGCGCCAGTGTAGCGGGCGGCAGGATAATTTAATGTCTTGCCAATACGGGAATGGTTGTGTAAAATTTGAAAATATTCAAGGGGAATTCTTGCTGACCGCAGCCCGACGCCTTACCTGGATGGAACCAAGGCTAACACTTACTTTGAACATATATCGCCATGACAACGCCCACGAAAGTAGAAAATTTAACGACGCTGATGGCTAGCATCAATGATAGAGAAATTCGTTCTCTCTTGATTATGCTGGCTTCGGCGTCGAATTTGATACAGTTGGTGAGTACTGAGAGCCATATAAAATCCAGTGAGATCAATTTTTTAAATAAGCAAGTAGCGCTTTTGTATACGAACAGCTATATTATTTTGTCTGACGAACGGCTTTTGCGGATTTTGCGAAGTATCTTTTATAATGCGGATTTAAATTCCACATCTCTGGAAAAGGTAAAAAATCAGTATAGTCTTTTTATTGAATTAATCACAAAAGCGAATATCCAATCATACCAAGCAGCAATGCTCAATGAGTTTAAAGAAAAAATCGAGGCCCTTGAAGATTTCCAGCAAGTTGAATCATATTTATCGATTTTTGCTTTTAAAATTCGAAAAGTACATAACGAAGTTGAAGCAGGCGTAAAAAAAATCATCGAAGATATTAATCCCAAAAATCCGTATTTTGATAGTTTTGATGATAAATAAGACAATGACGCGTAAGTTGATAGACGAGAACCGTCCATGAAGGCGGTCTCCACTTCAGCGTTGGAAAGAGATACTGTCGAACATTGCCAAGAAAGAAGCTTTTCCAGAGTATTTCAGCAAGAAACTTTCTCCAAACACTTCTACGCTATCCTTGGTGAAGTATTTCCAACTTTGTCCGCAGTTGCTGCAATCGCTCATAGAAAGACAGTTGGCCTGACAGCGGCAGATACAAGCCAGCCGGAGGCAGGATGCGCGAATCCGGCACGCTGGCCGTTAAGGCCACGATCTTTTCTGGCTGCACAGCCGTTTGCCCCTCGGCCCAGGTCAGGCGCACATGGTCAAGGTAGACATCGGCCTTCTGCACCTGCAGCGACGTAAGAAATTGCTTGAAATCCAGCACGGCCAAAAAATTGCGCAATTCCTCGGGAAAAGAACCAAATCTGTCGCGCATGGAAAGCGCGGCTTCTTCGCGGGCCTTTCCATCTGCCGCTGATGTCAGCTCCTTATAGCAGCGCAGTCGTTCGCGTCCATCCTCGATGTAGGATTCGGGAATGTGCGCGGGAAGCCCCAGCGTGAGTTCGGTTTCCGCACTGGGCACTTCAGGTATGCCCTTGAGACGGGCCACGGCCTCTTCCAGCATTTGCAAATACAGATCCAATCCCACGCGGCACATATGACCGGACTGCACTTCACCCAGAATATTGCCCGCACCGCGCAAGCGCAGGTCTTCCAGGGCCACCTGAAAACCTGCCCCCAGATAATCCATATCCATGATGATGCGCAGGCGTTCTTCTGCCTGTGGCTGGAGCCGTTCGGCATCCGGGACGACAAAGTAGGCAAATGCCTGCCGGTCGCTGCGGCCTACGCGACCGCGCAACTGGTAGAGTTGTCCAGACCGAACATTTGCGCCTGGTCAACTACCAAGGTATTGGCACGGGGAAAATCCAGACCGGATTCCACAATGGACGTACACACCAGCACATCCAGCTCTCCATGCCAGAATTTGCGCATTGTTTCTTCCAAAGTGGTTTCTGCCATCTGGCCATGCGCCATACTGACACGAGCCGAGGGCACCAGATTGTGTACATACTCGGCTACGCGCTCCAGGCCCTGCACGCGGTTATACACCCAGAAAACCTGTCCCTCGCGCGCAATCTCGCGCTCAATGACAGAGCGCAGCACAGTGTCTTCGCGACGCAGCACAGCGCTGGCCACGGGTTTGCGGTCTTGCGGGGCTGTTTCAATGATCGACAAATCACGGATGCCAGACATGGACAGCTGTAATGTGCGCGGGATGGGGGTAGCTGTCAGGGTAAGCACATCGACATTTTTTTTGATCGACTTGAGCTTTTCCTTGTGGCGCACACCGAAACGCTGCTCTTCATCCAAAATGAGTAAAGCCAGGTTGGGCAATTTGACATCGTTGGAGAGGATGCGGTGCGTACCAATGAGGATGTCGATCTGTCCCGACTGCGCGGCCTTGAGTACTTCCTTCTGGCGGGCGTGAGGCACGAAACGGCTCAGCAGGCCCACATTGACGGGAAAGCCGGCCAAACGTGCGCGAAAGGTCTGATAGTGCTGTTCGGCCAAGACCGTGGTCGGACAGAGCATGGCCACTTGCCGTCCTTCGGAAGCAGCGCGGAAAGCGGCCCTGAGTGCCACTTCTGTCTTGCCAAAGCCCACGTCGCCGCAGACAAGACGATCCATGGGCTGGGATTTGTCCATGTCGTCCAGGACATCTTGGATGGCCCTGGCCTGATCAGCCGTTTCTTCAAAACCGAAGGTTGCCTCAAACTCATGGTAGAGTTCGCCAGGCGGATCATAGTGAAAGCCCTTGGCAACCTTGCGGTAGGCATACATTTCCACCAGATCAGCAGCAATTTTTTCAATGGCCTTACGCGCTTTTTCTCTGCTTGCAGTCCATGCTGATCCGCCCAATCTGTCCAGGGCCGGCTCCACACCTTCCGTGCCTTTGAAACGCTGTACCAGGCCCATGCGGTCGACGGGCACATACAATTTGTCCTTGCCGGAATATTCCAGAAGCAGAAAATCGTTGGCAACCTTGGTGAAATCCAGATGCTGCAGACCGGCGAAACGTCCGATACCATAATCTCGATGCACCAGCAAATCGCCAGGCTTGAGGTCATCGAAAGAATCCAGGCCCTTGAATGTGCGTACTGCGCTGCGGGGCTTCTTCTCTGCCTTGGGATACAGAATGTCTTCACCCAAAACCAGGGCATTGTCCCAAGCCAGTTCCACACCGCCCCGAAAGGGGGAAACCAGGGCGAACAGTCCTGTGGCCTCAGGAGCATAGCGCAGCGCTGGCAGAATGCCGTCTTGCTCTGCCAGCTTGAGAAATTTTGCTCGTCCGCGTCCAGAAGAAAAGCTCAACACTACCTGGCGGCGGCTGCTCTTCCATTCTTTGAGACCGCCGGACAAATACTGCCAGGGGCGATCCTGTGCGCCTGGCAAAGGGAAAAGGTCGGTAAAGGAGTGCAGACTCCGCTCGGGGTACTCCAAACCGCGTGTTGCAATACCCATGACCAGGGGTTCGGCATATATGCACTGAAATGCATTCCACGGCGCAGGCTGCGCTCCCTTGCGCAAGGCCAGGGAAGCCGGTTGCGGCAGCGGGGCATCCTCAGCCTCCAGGCGTTCTTTGAGGGAACGACGGCTGGTGCGCAGACATTCGCCGCTGTCCGTCTCGCCCGGCAAGAGCCAGAGGCAATCCCGGGGCAGCCAATCCTCAAAAAGACTGGGTTCTGGAACAATGCAGCCCGGAAGCAGTCCTTCTCCACCGACTTCCAGAGCTTTTTTGAAGGCATAGTTATCGTTTTCGCTAATGCGTCCTTCGGAAAACAGTTGGGCAATGCGCTCCAGCGCTTTTGCCTGACCTTGCACATCCAGCAGCAACGGACTGGCAGGCAAGAGGGTCAGTTCAGCGCATTCTCGTATGGAACGCTGGCTTTCCGGATCAAAGAAACGCATTTCATCCAGAATGTCTCCAAAAAATTCCAGCCTGACGGGACGGCCATAGCCAGAAGGATAGATATCAAGAATATCGCCGCGTCTGGCCAATTCTCCCGGACGTGAAACCATGGCCACGCGCTCGTATCCCCACTCAACGGCTTGCTCCACGAGAAGCTCTGGCGGAAAATCACTGCCCTTGCCCAAATCCAGGGAACGCACGTCAAAGAAATTTCTGGGCATGTAGCGCAAGAGCAGGCTTTCCATGTCCGCGACCAGGGCAAGCGGACGCCCCTGGGCCAGGGCATAAAAAATCCCCATGCGCACAGGCCATGCATTTTTCTCACGCCAGCGGCTTACGGGAGGCATGGACATGCACGGATGCAGCCAGAGGGGATGGGTCAGAGGCATGTCTTCAAAGGACATGTCAGGGGAAAAGAGCGTCAGCAGGGCTCGGGCGGCCATGCCTTCCTCTCTCTCGCGGACAACAAGAACAACACTGCGCCCTTGTGCCACGGCTTCGCAGGCAAGACGGCAGCGCGTGGCCAAGCCGCTGCGTTCCAGATAGATGCGTTGTTGTGTGCTGGACACAAGCGTGTGCAAACTCTTCATGATGTTGCCATCCAATGACCAATGTCTCTATGGACAAGCCCGAGGCTTGTCAATGACAAAGAGCTTCCCTTTGTCGAGGAAAAAACGTATGAAAAAACTGATCAATAGTTGCAATGGAGGAAAGATCATGTCCATGACCCGTCTGATGGAAGAAAGTGAAATGTCACGTGTATTGGAACGCCTGGCAGCACAACTGCACGAACGCCACGATAGGTGCGACAGCGTCATGCTCATCGGCATCGAACGTCGCGGCGTGCATATTGCTCGTCGTCTTGCCCAAAGGTTGAAGGATCGCCTGGGGGAGACGGTGGATCTTGGCACGTTGGACATCAATCTCTACCGCGATGACTGGACACGTTTGGCGGGCAAGCCCCGTATCGGTCAGTCTCATATTCCGCAAAGCGTCAATGACCGCACCATCGTACTCGTGGATGATGTCCTGTATACAGGGCGTACCATACGCGCTGCCTTGGAGGCCCTGCTGGACTATGGCCGACCGCAGGCCGTGGAATTGCTTGTGCTTATCGATAGAGGGCATCGCGAGTTGCCCATTCAGCCGGACTATGTGGGCCGTGTTATGCATACAAGTCGTCAGGAACATGTTGACGTGCTGCTTAAGGAACACGATGGCGAGGATGCCGTCTTGCTGCGTGGCGCTTCATAGAGACGTGCTGTCTGGTCAAATCCTTTTGTCGAGACTGCGACGATTGCGCCGCAGGGTTCGCCAGGCCCACGAACACAGCAGGCCAACCAGAATGGCCACAAAATTTAGGGCAACGCGCACGGCCATACCTGGCGTTGTTGTCCCCAAGAAGTCAGCCTTGTGCCAGCCTGCGTGGTGCAAAGCCCAACCAGCAGACATGCCCAAGGCTAGAACGCCCAAGGCAGCTACCAGCCAGTTGGTAGGCAGACGCTCATCCCAGAAGAACGAGGAACGGTAAAATCTTCTTCGTGCAAGGCAGATCGTCAACAGCACCACGCCAACCATGCCCGCCGTAAGCCATGAGAATCCATACAGCAGCGTGCCGACGCCACCTAGACAAAGGAACGTTGCTGCTAGCTGAAAGGCGCGGGCCTGACGTCGTTCCAAACCGTAGGCCACAAAGAGAAGCGCCGCACCGGCAAGGGCCGTCATGAGCTGGCCTGCCGCCACGAGGGCTTCAGGCATGTGTTCTGCCATGTCCGGTAAGAGTCCCATGCCGCCCGCAGGCCACAGAGAGCGGGCCAAAAGGAGAACCCCAGCAGCAAAGGTCATATAGGCCGAAATGGAATGGGAAAGGACGGAAAGCCAACGTCCGGCATCGCGTAGCACGTCGCGTCGCTGGCATATTTCATATACGGCCAGCAGCAGCGCTGCCAAGATCAAGGGCAAAATAAAGTATATGAGCCTAAACAGGAGTACGGCTGCAAAAACGGTCTGCACCTCGGTGGTGTGTGTGAGGTGAATAATGACCAGTTCAAATATGCCAACGCCGCCTGGTATGTGCGTCAGCACGACGGCCACCTGGGCCATGAGATAGCTTGGGAGAAAGTCCACAAAGGAAATGCCCATGTCGGGCGGCAGAAGAACATACATGCAGGCAGCCGCCGCAATGAGATCAAGACCGGCCACAAGAGCCTGGGCAAAGGCAATGCGCGGTGAAGGAAAGACAAATTCCTTGCCAAAGATGTGAACCGGTTTGCGCACAAGGCAGCAAAGTATAAGATAGGAACAGGCTACGAGAAGCAGGATGGCGCCGAGGATGCGCACATCGGTCATGGGCATCTTCGCTAACAGTTCATCGGGTATGACGGGCGGTGAAATAAGAAAAATGAGTCCGCACAGGCCCAGCGCCCCCATCCAGAAAGTGACGGCCAGCATTAAGACCAAGCGTACGATTTCCGGTATGGTAAATCCCCAGGAAGAGTAAAAACGGTAGCGGACGCTTGTGCCGCCGAGGAGCGCTCCGAAATTGTAGCTCACGGCCTGTCCGACAAAGGACACGAGTCCTACCCGCGACAAGGGAAGCGTTTTGTGAATAGCCTTAAGCGCCAGCCAGTCGTAACCTACGAGAATAATGTAATTGACTGCCATGAGCAGGATGGAAAGAAGAATGCGCGCATGAGAAATCCGTTCCGCACTGTCACGAATTTCTTCGATGCTGTAACTTTTGAGCTTGTGGTACAGCAGGTACACGGCCAGTACGAAAATGCCCGTTACCAGCAAGGGGCCGAGGTAGCGCAAATATTTTTTCATAGCTGTTGCCCACGTTTTGAGGGGCGCTTCAGGGGAACCTGTGTACGCATGACTATGTTTTCGCTCCCAAGGAGGCTTGCCGCAACGGACGACGCTTTCTATGGCTAGGAATAGGGCGTTGCTTCTTGGTCATGCCACTGGTCTGAGTATTTTGCGGCAGTTGCGCAACATGAATGTCCATTTGGGGAAATGCAATCTCAATGTGTTTTTCACGAAATTGCTTCTCGATTTCCAAACGCAATTCCGTGGTTACGCTGACTCTGAGATCATATTTGGGCACCCAGCAGTACAAGGCAAAATTCAGCGTGCTGTCGCCAAAATCCATGAATGCCACAGAGGGCGCGGGGTACTTGAGGACGTTATGATGGGCGTTGGCAACAGCGACGAGGGTTTTCATGACAAGACCGGTGTCTGTGCCATAGGCCACGCCCACAGGGATGTTGATGCGTACCGTAGGATTGTTGCGCGTCCAGTTGACAAGCTGCTTGGAAACAAATTCCGAATTGGGAATATAGATCATGGCATTGTCGTAGGTTTCCACCAACGTGTCCCGCACCGAGATTTTGCGCACCCTGCCTGTTACGCCGGCCACTTCAATGACGTCACCCACCTGCAGCATGCGACCGAAGATCAGCAGAAGACCGGAAATGAAGTTGCTGACAATGGCCTGCATGCCGAAGCCTATGCCCACGGAAAGGCCGCCGGCGACCATGGCCAGATTGCTCAATTCCATGCCGAGTGAGCGGAGTACGAACAGACCGAAAATAGCCCAGGCTGCGTATGTGAAGGCTGTTTGTGCTGGCTGGATGAGCGAGGTATCAATGTTTAACCCTTGTTTTGGTAGCTGCCTGAGAAAGCGCGTGCCCATGATGACAGCTGCCCGCGTGAGAAAGAAAAAGCTGACGATGGCCAAAATAGATAGGAAGTTGAACTGTGTGGAGCCAATACGCACGCTTTTGTAAAGGTATTCCTGCATGAGTACCATGCCGCCAGGCAGCGTGCCACCCCAGAGCAGGACGGAGACAAAGGCGGTCACAAGCATCAAGGGGGCGGCGAGGGCAACCAGGAGACTGGCCAGTACGGCTTGTACGCCTTGTGTCGGAAGATTCTCGTTGAGATAGTTGATACGTCCTATGCCGCCCAAGCTCACCTGTATGGCCAAACAGACCGACGTGAACAGGAGGTAGAAAATCATGCTGATGATGTGCAGGCCCGCCAGGGAAATGAAGAGGCATATCCACAGTATGACGCCATCTGCAGAGCGAATGTAGCCTTCCAATTGCAGCGGGGCTACGGACAGCGGTGGCCAGAAACGTCGCCAGACGATGGTGGTTATAAGGCAGGCCAGCCAGGCAATGAGCAGAATGGGCCGGATGAGGGGGAGATAGAGCAGAATATACGCGGCAAAGGTCAAGGGCATGAGGCGCAGCAAGGGGGATATTTGTTGCGGGACTTCCGGATGGTTGAGACAGCGCAGATCCCAGGCCAGCAAGGTGATGCCCAAAATGGCGCACAGATTTCCCAAGGCCAGGAATATACGAAAGACATCGCCAGTGGCAGAAACAGAACTCACGAGCAGGGAAATGCCAAAGAGCAACCAGGGCAAGCTGACAAAAAACACATGGTGGGCAGTGCGGTTGTTCGTCGCGACAACCCAGCGGCGGTACATGATAATGCCAAGTGCAAGACTGAGAATAATGCTGATGCCGAAACGCAATCCGGCCATACGCCATTGGTCGCTGGTGAGGGGGAGTTCTATGGGCAAACGTAACTTGAGGCCATCCAAGGCATATGTCATGCGCCGTGAAAAATTGCGCCAGGTTTTTTCTGACAGCCACGGAAGTGGCGCTTGCAGGTAATAGTTTTTCCAAAGTGTCGGCAATCGTTCCGCAATATCCTTTTGCGTTTCTTCAAGCCGTCCCCGCATATTGGTAAAGGGAGTCAGGGCTGTCTCATAACGGGCAAGCACCGAGACAAGCTTTTTGCGTGTGAGTTCCACTTCTTTGGCAAAATCCTTGAGAGCATCGCTCTGTTCGGCGCTCCCCAAGCGTGCGTTTAAATTTTCTTCAATAGGACGAACCCTGTCCAGTCTCTGCTGCAACTCGTCACGACCTTCACGCAGAGGGGAAGAAATTTCGGCGATATCCGAAATCGCGTGACCTATGCTGCGACTGATGGCCTCCATGGGGTTGCTCCAATTTTTGTACGTGGAAGCAAGTACCAAAAGTCGTCGAGCCTCATCTTCACAAGCGACAAAACCTTGCTCCAGGGTAGTGTTCATGGCATCGATTTTTGCATTGAGGTCTCCTGCTGTTTTTTGAAACGTCTGCAGCATTTCCTCCTGTGCGCTCCAGGCATGGCGCACAACTTCCTGTTTGCGTTCCTTGTCTTCAGCCTTTTGTTGGGCCTCTTCAGCCTGTTTTTGGGCCTCGTCATCTTGAGCGTCGTCTTCCGTTTGTTCACTCAGTTCGGTATCTGTTGCTGGTGCCTGTGTGGCAGCATCTTTTCGGGGCGTTTCAGGGCTTGCCTTTGCTGAAGAAGCTGTTGCAGCCGAGGTCTGCGCTGCACCTCTGGGCTGGACAGGGCAGGCGAACAAGGAAACAATGACGATGACAGCCATCAGTAGCGGAAAATGAATAGTGGAATTTTTGGCTAAAAAAAGTATTTTTTTGCGCATGGTTTCACTACTTGCCTGACGGAGATGTTTGTTTACGAGCTTTGTATGACACACAGGGCCACTGCAGAATAAGTATTTCTTCGCCTACTAAAATTTTTTTAGAAAAGCAATACAGGTATTGTCTGAAAATCGTGATATCGGGGGGATGCATTATATACGCTCATTGTGGTTTGCGCTGTGCTTGTCAGGCTAGGGCAACTTTAGTAGATTGACATTTGATCCTTAGCTCGAAGCTGCATAGTCCGCCTAGGAACATCTAGCAGCCAAAGCTGACCTTTTCCCTATATACATTTTCTGGCAAAAGAGTGCAGAGGAGCAGAAAGATGCTTGAGTTTGAACCCGTAGTGGATGACCCAAGGGTAGAGATATTGAATCTGGTTTCTGGCAGGGAAGCTCTGAAGCATCTGGAGCGCATAGCCCGCACATGCTACAAATCCGAGGACAGAATCAGCGAGGACAGCTATGCCAGATTTCTGCGCGGTATCTTGGATCGTGGCCACGAAGCCATGATTGAACACATCTGGGTGACGGCCTACTTTTATACGGACAGGGGGGTGACTCACGAACTCGTGCGTCACCGCTTGGCTGCCTATGCCCAGAGCAGCACGCGTTACTGCAATTACAGCCAGGACAAGTTTGGCAACAGCATCCACGTCGTCAAGCCGCTGTACTTTGATCCCGAAGAGGCGCTCCAGCCGGTGACATTTCCCTTGTATCGAGAACGGGGCAAGGTCGAGAACGTGCCATTGATGGCCAATGCCTTTGATGTTTGGTTTCTCTCGGCAGTCTACGCCAACTGGGCCTACATGACGCTGACGCGGGTCTTTGGCAGGCAGCCGCAGGAGGCCCGTTCTGTGTTGCCCCAGTGTACTGCGGCGGAGATATATGTCACGGCGAACCTGCGGGAATGGAGGCATATTTTCAAGCTTCGCGCCCTGGGTACGACCGGTGCGCCGCATCCAGACATGCGCAGGGTGATGCTGCCGACGCTTAAGGCCATGCACAAAGAATTTCCCGTCATCTTTGACGATATTTACGAGGAATGTCTCGCCAGGGGCTTGTTTGCAGCCTGACGGCTGTGTTTTTTTGCACTGCTGACGAGTATGCCCGAGACCACGAGGCAGCAGCCCAAAAGAGCCGTGGTTGGCAGGCGTTCTCCAGCCATATAGCCAAAAAGACCGCCCCAGATGGGTTCACCGGTATAGATGATGGTGGCTCTTGTGGGCGGCACGGTTTTTTGCGCCCAAGCGATGACACTCTGAATACAGGCGGTGAGCAAGCCCATGCCGCAGGCCCCGACTACGACCAACCAGGACAGGGGAGGCGGACTTTCTCCGGCAAGGGGCATGGAGGCAAAGCCCAGCAATGCCGTGACGGTCAGCTCCACACAGGCAATGCGCCGGGGGTTGGTGCCGGGCACGATCACACCTGTCAGGACAATTTCCACGGCAAAGGCCACGGCACAGAGCAGCGTGACGCCGGAGCCGGAGCCAAATCCTGCGGAAATGTTCTCCGTTCCCGTCAGCAGCAGCACTCCCGGGAAGGCCAGGGCCATGCCTATCCATGCCGATGGCTTGGGCCTGTGCCGCATGAGGAGTAGTTCAAAAAGCGGAACCAGCGGCACATAGAAGGCAGTGATGAAGGCCGATTGGGCTGCTGAAATTTCTACCAGGCCCATGGTTTGCAAGGAAAATCCGCAGAAAATGACCATGCCCAGTGCCGTTCCGCCCAGGAGTTCCCTGCGCGTGATGCCCCGCAGGACGGGCAGGGAGCAGAGCAGCAGTGCTACGGAAGCTGCGCTGAACCGCAGGCCCACAAACCAGAAAGGGCCGCTTTCCTGCATGCAAAGGCGCACCACAAGAAAGGTTGCGCCCCAGAGCATGGTGACACCGCACAAGGCCCATTCTTGAAGAGTGAATCGTAGGCCCAGGGCCTTGCCGGGTTTGCGTAGCCTTTGCATCAAAAATACCTTAGTGGTTTGAAATCTCCCTCTTGAGGGGGAAAAATGTTCTTGACGGACGGCGAAGCCGAAAGCATCCTTTTCAACCCTTTCCTTTTATCGGCCTGTTACGACGAAGGAAGTTACAGGTTGTTATGCAGAGTCTTCCTCTACCAGGGAGGGGCAATCCGCACGGCTCCTATCCGCCGATGACGGAGTCAGTCGGCGGGTGGAGCCGACTGTGGATTGAAACATGGCACGGATTGAGGGGTCAAGGTTCCGCACGGCAGCGCTGTCATTCTGTTTCTCCCAGATATTCCAGCACATTGTAATGAACATGATCTAGGATGTGCGTCAGCAGATTGATGCAGTCATCCCCCACGGCCAGGCCCAGCAATTCGGCAATGAAGGCCGCACGCTTGGCATTGACCAGGGCGTCGTACCCTGGATCCACACTGTACGGAATGGCCTGGATGGCAACGCTGAATTCCTGTAGCTGTTTTTCTTCAAGATGCTTGATGGGCTGGGGAATGTCGTCAATATAGGCGATGCCATCGCGCAATTCCAGCATGACAGGTTTGCCGTGCATGTAGGCAATGCATACTTTCATGATATCCTCTTCGGTATGTTTTTTGATAGCAAACGGGCGTGTCTTTACTACGACATGGGTTCCCAGCCGAAGCGCACTCCGGCGTAGCCGACCACATGTCGCAGATCCCCAGAAGCCGATGCCGAAGTGTCGTGCGCACAGAGTGTCGCCCACGGTTTTCCTAGGCTTTGCATGGCGAACAGCGCAAGCGCCATGGGGGCTGCGCCGCACATGGTGATCTGTTCACGCCGTGTAACGTCAAGCAGACCTTGGGCGTCGCAGGCACATATGGCTGCAAGGGCAAGGTTATCCTTGCGCAGCGTTGTTTCCTGATCCTCATAGTGGTTCATGTCGGAACTGACAATGATGCCTACTGGTTCACCTTCGGCTTCACACTGCTGGATAACCTCGGCCAGAAATTCTCCTGCCCGACGCAGGGCCGGGGCCGTGCTAGTGCCAATGCAGACGGGGGTCACGCGTAACGGCCTTGATGGGCATTGCAGAAATGGTAGGAGTACTTCGATGGCATGCTCATGCATGTGGGCGGCTGTGTCTGCGGCAAAACCGGCCTTGCCCGCGAGCAGGGCTTGCGCCAGTTCTGCATCGACAGGCACGTCTCCCAGAGGCGTACGCCATGCGCCCTCAGGCCAGATCCCCAGTGGATGCCCCATCCCGGTATGGTTGGGGCAGAGCAGAAGAAGTCGTTGCGGCAATGGTGATTTGGCCTGGGATGAGGCGTGGCTGACCCAGGTCGCTCTAGTGCTGGCCAGAGTGGCTCCGATGACGGCGCCACAGTAGACATAGCCCGCATGGGGCAGCATGATGCCGCCAGTTGTTGCGTTATGTCCAGGGGCAGTAGCGGCATCAGATGAAAATTCGTACGCAAGCCAGTGGCGTACTTCGGCCAGCAGGGTTTGGGGCGCGTCGGGGTAGAAGCGTCCTGCGGCCACGGGATAGCGGAGAAGCATGGCTGACGTTCCTTGACTATAGGGTTTTTTCGTAAAAAAACCGCCCCGCAATGTGGGGGGCGGTTTTAACGGCGTTGCGTGGTTTGCCTAACTGCCGCCCATGAGCCAGTTCATGGGGACAATGGACAACTTGGGGAAGAAGAGCAGCAAGAAGAGCATGAGCATTTCCACAAGGAGGAAGGGCACGAGTTTGACCGTCAGTTCGCTGAATTTCACATTGCCCACACCGCAAACCACATAGAGTACGGTTCCCACAGGCGGCGTGATGACGCCAATGCCCAGGTTCAGGATAAACAGGAGGCCGAAATAATAGGGATCAATGCCGGCCTGCGTTATAAGCGGGTAGAACACAGGGGCGAAAATCAAGATGTTGGGCGTCAAATCCAT
Source organism: Desulfovibrio sp. (assembly GCA_017454855.1). Lineage (GTDB taxonomy): Bacteria > Desulfobacterota > Desulfovibrionia > Desulfovibrionales > Desulfovibrionaceae > Desulfovibrio. Next base: position 74,315 of record JAFTCE010000028.1, on the reverse strand, counting down.
GACCATGCCGATGAGGAAGAGGAAAACATTGATGCACAGCGGGAGCAAGATCGGGCTGTCGATGAGCGGGGAAAAGAGCTTCGTCATCTGATCGGGGATTTGCGCGATGGTGATGAAATAGCCCACGGCGGACGCAGTGGCCACGATGAGCATGACGACCGATGTGGTGCGTGCGGCCCGTGCGCTGACGCGTAGCAGCTCGCGAAACGAGAGTTCGCGGTAGTAGAGCGTGCAGATCACGATGGCATAGATGGCCGCGAAAGCGCCGCCTTCCGTGGGAGTGAATACGCCAAAACGGATGCCTCCCAGCAGCAGTACCGGCATGAGAAAGGCCGGGGTGGCGTCAACAAGAATGCGCAGGGATTCTTGCCGGGTAAAGGAGATGGTTTCGTTGTACCCGTCGAGCCGCACGATGAAAAACCATACAAAGCACAGCGCAAGGCCAATGAAGATGCCCGGCATGAGTCCAATCATGAAGAGTTTAGTGATGGAAAGTCCGCTGACGGTCGCGCCCAGCAGGATGAAGTTGGTGCTGGGTGGGATGATGGGGCCGAGAATGGCCCCCGAGGCGATAACGGCGCCAGCGCGCCCTGGATGATAGCCAACCTTGCGCATCATGGGCAGGAGCAGACCGCCCAAGGCAGCCGCCTCGCCTACGGAACTGCCCATGAGACCGGCAAAGATAATGCTGGAAATGATGGCCGCATAGCCCAAACCGCCACGAACCCGGCCTATCATGAGTTGCGCCAGTTGCACCACACGTTTGGAAAGTCCTCCGGCGGCCATGATTTCCCCGGCAAAGACAAAGAAGGGAATGGCCATGAGCGGGTAGTTGTTGGCGCCGTCCAGCATGCTCCCGGGGATGAGCATGGCTTCCCACATGTCTGCGTGCCACATGAGGACAATGGCGCAGAGAACCAGAACAAGGGCCAGAGGGATGCCCAGAAACATGAAGAAAAAGAGTGTGCCGAGAAAGATGAACAGCTCCATGACGCGCTCCTAGCCCTTTTGGAAGGAAGATGCCGGCTTGTTCAGGAGAGCCAGCAGCGAGCGGATTTCTACCACAATGGCCGCCAGAGCCATGATGGGCAGGGTGCCATTAATAAAGGCCATGTTGACTCCTGTGGCCACGGAGTAGGTGTCCATGGTCTGTAGGACATTGATGATACCGCCGTAGAGCAAGAGTCCAAGGGCGAAAATACTGCACAGAGAGGCAAGAATGGTGACGCTTTTTTTGGAGACGCCCTTGATGCTGGATACCAGGAGATCCACGGCTATGTGTTTTTTGTGAATAAAGGCTTCAATGGCGCCGAAAAAAGTGATGTAAATAAACAAAAAGCGCGCCCATTCCTCACTGGGCGGAAAACTGGAATCAAAAACATAGCGCAGGAAGGCATTGTAAAATACCAATCCGATCATGCCCAGAAAGATACAGGCACAGAAAATTTCAAAGAGCAGTTGAATGAGTCCTTCCTTGCGCTGTGTTGATTCCTCTGGCTGTGCATGGGAATCGTCTGCGGGAACCCGTGTTTCCGTATCGTTCATCAGAAATTCCTTAGTGGTTGGAAACCTTCTCCTTCATTGATTTCGCCAGGAAGCGAAACCACGTTGGCGTCGTTTTCGCCAGGATGCGAAACCGAGTTGGCCGCTGACGCAGCCAACAAGCATTGCCAGCCTTGGCAATGCTTCGAGGGAAAATGCGCTTGACAAAGGGCGAAGCCGAGGCATCCTTTTCGTAACCCTTGCCTTCATGGCGGGCCGCACGACTCCTCTGCGCCGCTAACGGAGTGTCTGTTGGCGGATGGCGCCGATTGTGGCAATAACCTCTGCGCATTGTTGTGTCTGAATGCAGTAGGTATGACAGCGGGCCAAAACAAGATGTGTTTCGGCCCGCAGATGTCTAGTTACTTATAGGCATTTGCACTTTCGAGAATTTCCTTGGCATTGGGTACCGTGTCGTAGAAGAGCTTCCAGGTACGCTTGGCAGCTTCCTTAAGGTGGTTGCGGAAGGCTTCGTCCGGGGTGGTGATGTGGCCATTGTGCGCAAGGATGGTCTCTCTGGCCTTTTCGTCAATGCCCTTCATCATATCCCACAGATCGTCAGCCGAGCGCTTAGCAGCCTCGTCGAACCATTTTTTGTCCTCCGCAGGCAGAGACTGATAAAATTTTTCGTTGATATACAGGCAATGGATAACAAGAATGTGCCCTGAAAGTGTGATTTCAGGCGCTTTTTCATACATCTTGGTGCTGACGATATCAGCCAAGGGGCTATCGCCGCCATCGATAACACCCTGGTCAAGGGAGGTCATCACTTCGGCAAAGGGCATGGCCTGACCGCTGATGCCGCATTCCTTGGCAAAGGTCGTGTACAGGGTGATGTTGGGGACGCGCATCTTCAAGCCCTTGAGATCGCTCACGCTCTTCAGTGGTTTGCGGGTGTAGAAGTGTCGGAAGCCCAAGGGGAAGGCATTCATGGTACGCAGACCGGATTTTTCCGGAAAGCCCGCATTGATGAGCTGGAAGGTTTTACCGCCATTCATGGCGCGCTGGGCATGATCCAGACTTTCAAAGAGCATGGGAGTTTCCAGCATGGCCATAGCCGGATGGATGGCGGAGGTCTGTGTGCCGGTAGCGCACATCTGCAGGGCACCGCGCCTTGTGTCGGCAATGTATTTGTCTTCCTTGCCGGCCAGGCTGTTGGGAATGACCTGTACCTTATACTTGCCATTGGAAAGCTGTTCCAGATACTCGCCAAATTTGTGCATGCCAATGGTTTCAGGCTCGCCTTCGGGTTTCATGCCGGCAATTCTGATCAAGGTCGCGGCATCGGAACTGGGGGCGAAACCCATCGCCATACCACAGACCAGGCCAAGGACGGCAAATAAAACAACAAAACGTTTCATTCGTAAACCTCCAGTTGATGTTGACATCACCGAGCCACGGCCCGAGTAAAGATGACGCGGGCAGCGGTGGCTCGACGCTGCAAAAAACGCTTGGAAGTAGTTTAGGCGACTTGCCAACAAAATTGCAACCGCAATTTGGGGAAAAATTTGCATTGGGCTGTCTCTCCCAGCTATTTCGGTAGACCGCGCTGCAGCCCAATGCTTTACCCCGGCCCGCAACACTGATATGCTTTATGAGGAACGTCGTCATCGTGCTGCCGGATTTGATTCGGTACGCACCAAAACTGTTACCGTGCAGGAGCAGCCATGTCATCCGCCCCAGGCAAACATGACGCAAAGCCATGCATGATCTTGCGCATCCCTTCCTTGCTGTCAGTGTGCTTTCTGTCCATGATGGCCATAGTGTTGGCCTATCTTGGAGGAGTCATGACGGGACGTGTATATTGGCACGCGCATCCTGAGACGCATCAGGAAGCGATCGGGGAGAGTGTTCAAAAGCGTGTTGATGAAAAAACCTTGGAAAAAGCCTCGGAGCCACAACAGGTCAAGGCTGCGTCGGCGCAGGAACAGAAAGTTCTTGCTGCGGAGGATTTGCGTTTTTCCAGGGTGTTGCGCAACGAATCACCCTTGGCTGATGTTCAGGCAAAACAATCCCCCCCTCCCAGCAAGCCTTCCAAATCGCAGCCAACTGCCCAGGCGACAAGCGCCATTACCGCTGTGGAACAGCCCTCGACGCGACAAGCCCCGGCATCGACCGATCCATTGCAGCAGCAAATTGCTGGCACATCAGCTAAGGTATACGATTATGTCTTTCAAATGGGGGCGTTCAAGGATCAAGACACTGTTGATGCCGTGCGTCAACGCCTGGAAGGCCGTGGACTGCGCACCCGTATGCAGCGTACGGGCAAACTGTATTTGGTACTGGTGCTGCTGCGTGGTGACGCCACAAGAGCGGCAGAGGTGCTGCAAGCCGCAGAAAGTCTGAGGCTTGGCAAGCCCGTTCAGCTCAGCCGTAAGCCCGTATCTCAGCCTTAGGGCAGGTCAAAGGGGACTGGTATCATGGCTTTACGGCCAAAGCTCTTGTGAGTAGTCTTGAAACATGCATGAAATGTCCATAGCTCAAAGTCTCTTGCAGATGGCAGAGGATGAGATGACTCGAAGTGGGTGTACCCGTTTGGAAAAAATATGGGTAACGCTTGGGGCCATCTGCGGGGTGGAACCAGAATCCCTCAAAGTTTGCTTTGATATTCTTGTGCGCGATACTGCGTATGCAGAAGCAAAGCTGCATATCATCAAATTGCCTCTACGTTTGCGCTGTTCCTCCTGCGGCAATATTTTTGGCGGGGAGGGACAAGATGCGCTCTGGATGCCTTGCCCAGCCTGCGGAGAACAATTGGGACATGTCGTTGAACAAGGTCGGGAATTATTGCTCAACCGCCTTGAGGCTCGATAGATGCCATTTTGCGCAAACCATACGTCACAGTCCATCATGTGTATGCAGCAAAAAGCGTTTGCTGTCCGACAACAAGGAGAATGCCATGAAAATACCCGTAGTACGCAACGTGCTTGAAGCGAATGAGAAAATGGCCGCTCATGTACGTGATACCTTGACCGCCAAAGATATTTTGACGCTCAATATCATCAGTTCTCCTGGAGCGGGGAAAACTGCTTTGCTTGAGCGGACATTGAAAGATTTGTCTGGAGAATTTCGCATGGCCGTGATCGAAGGCGATTTGCAAACGGATAACGACGCTCGTCGCGTAGCTGCTACCGGCGCGCAGGCCGTGCAGATTAATACCGAAGGAGGCTGCCATCTAGACAGCAACTTGGTTTTGAGCGCACTTGAAAGTCTGGATCTCGACCATGTCGATATTTTGTTTATTGAAAATGTCGGAAACCTGGTGTGTCCTGTGGAGTTTGATTGTGGTGAGGACGCCAAGGTCGCCTTGCTCAGTGTCACTGAAGGGGACGATAAGCCGGAAAAATACCCTTTGCTGTTCAATCTTGCTAAGGTTCTTGTTCTGAATAAAATGGATTTGCTGCCCTATGTGGATTTTGATTTGGGGCGGGCGTGCAATTTTGCCACCAAGCTGAACAAAAGCCTGGAAATTTTTGAAGTATCCTGCCGTAATGGAGACGGTTTACAGCAGTGGTATGCTTGGCTGCGCCGTATGCGAGCTACGAAGCAAATGTAAATAACGAATCGATAGTTGTTCAGACGAGGCAGGCGCAGCCCTTATGCTGTAAATGCTTCCAGTAAAAGGGCGGTAACCCTAAGGTTACCGCCCTTTTTGCTAGTGTTTGTTGTTTTTCTTTTCTGGATAGAGCACAAAATTCCAGTACAATACATAGACTGGCAATACGATGAACATCATCACGTATGCCCAGTTCTTAGTGTAAAGGAAATACTGATAAAACGTATCAAATTCCATGTCGTACTCCTTTTCGGTGCAGGGGCCTAATGACCATCCCGGAAATTGGGATGTTCATACAAAATCGGCATATGATAAACGATAAAGCGATATGCAGTGATTATCATGGTCACCACGAACATGGATATGCAGATTTCCCATATGCTTGGGAAGTAGCGTTCTGCCTCTGGTAAGGTGTAGTTGAAGGCCACCATGGAGACATTGAAGCGATTCAGCACAATACCAGCTACAGCGTTGACAGCGCCGAGTCTGCAGAAAGTCAGGCTACGATCACGTGCGCCCTTGGCGTACAGCAGCGCCGGCAGGAGTACGAAGCCAAACATTTCTACCAGCCACCAGGCTCCATAGCCAGTAAATACATATGGCAGATTTGCCTGCACAAGCATGTCAATGAGTTTGAGCATGAAGTAGGCAAAGAGGATGAAGGAGGCCGCACGGGCAAAGGCAAAGGAGACCTCGTCTGCCTCACGTAAGTGCGTTTTATCCATGTAATGGTGGACGCCCTTGTGCGCCAGCATGCCTTCAAAGATAACCATGGAGGCACCGGCTACCATGGAACTCACAAAGAAAAACATGGGGATAAAGGGGGAATACCACAGGGGATGCAGCTTGCCAGGGGCAATAAGGTAGAGCGAACCAAGGGAAGATTGATGCAAAGTGGACAAGGTCACACCGAAAATCGTCAGCGGAATTGTACACATCACAAGAACCTTGCGCCATTTGATGAGCCAGGGGAAGCGGCAGGAAAGCCACTCAATGGGCGCAATGGAAAACTCAATAAAGAGTACTGTAAGGTATGTGGCCACACAAAGGCCCACTTCAAAGAGTACCGACGTTGTACCTGGGAAAAAGAACATGAATGGCAAGCGCAGGGGATGGCCCAGGTCGTAGAGCAGGGCGACGACCACAAAAGCATAGCCCAGGAAGGCCGTCAGTACTGCGGGACGGCAAGCCGAGTGAAAATGCTTCTGCCCCATGATGTAACATGCCACTGTGGTGAAGTATCCGCCAGCAGCAAGACACACGCCGCACAAGAGGTCAAAGCCGATCCAAAGCCCCCAAGGTTGATTGTCGTCAAGGTTGGCGACGGAACCAATGCCACATGTAAAACGGATAATGGTGATCACCAGACCAATGGCCAAGATGATACCGGAAATGATATTCCCTGGTGTGGGTGTAAAAAATTCATTGATATTAAACAATTTTTCCCTAGTGGGTATGACAATGCCGTGCTCTGCCATTTACTTATCCTCCCCGTTCTCCGCAGCGGAGGCGGCTTCTCTGGATTTCAACGCTTCGGCCATGGCCCTGCGGGCCGTATCGGCGGCGCCTGGCCCCTGCGTTTCTTCAATCTTGCGGACAGCCGCATCAACAGCAGCAGCCAAATCATTCTTGGTTGCCTCTATGTGGGCTTCTTTCTCCGCCTTGTAGCGTGCTTCCCGGCGTTTTGAAATGGCATAGGCGCCACCGAAGAGTACGGGCCAGAACGCAACAATCATGGGAACCGCACCCAAGGCACCATAGGTGAGTTCTCCCATGGGCTGTGTGCCCAAATGTCTGTCGAGACCCAGTTGCTTGAATTCATCCTCGTGGTTTGCTGTTTTTTCTTCGGATGCTTTCGAGTCCTGCTCCTGTGAAGCAGGCGAAACAGCAGGCGCGAGTACCATCCAGGCAGTGCCCCCGGCATCATGCTCGCCATAGATATAGTTGACATATTTCCCAGGATTCTCGGCAATGCGCGCCCTTGCGACATTGAGCAAATCACTGCGACGCCCAAAAGTAAGGGCATCCATGGGGCAGGCTTCTACGCAACCGGGCAGTTTGCCTTCCTTGAGACGGGGTTCGCAGAAGGTGCATTTTTGCACCAAAGGATCAAAAGCTTCGTCATACTGGAAGCCGGGCACATAAAATGGGCAGGCTATCATGCAGTATCGACAGCCCACGCATTGGGAGCCGTCATAGGTCACACTGCCGTCCGGCTGTTTTTGGAAGCACTTGGCAAAACAGGCTGACGCACAGGCCGGATCGTTGCAGTGAAAACACTGCAGCTTGCGGAAAAAATCCTTGCCGTTGACGTTGTATTTGTTGACAACGGTCCAGGCATAGGCTGACGTTCGCCGTTTTGTCCCTGTTACCGTAGTGTCAGTAAAAGGCTTTTTGGGTTTTGGCAATTTGTTGACGATATTGCATGCCTCTTCACAGCGGCGGCATCCTATGCAGCGCGTCGTGTCATGCAGGACACCATAGCTGTCTGGATAGTAAGGGAAGGTGTGAACTCCAGCCTTGGCTACCTTGGCAGTGCCCAGTGCCGAAATCACGCCCGCGCTTCCCATAAAGGTCAGGAATTTTCTGCGATTCATATGCGTTTCTCCGTGCAGTTCGGCGCGCTAGGGGCGAGCCTTATGGCAGGTGGTGCAGTCGGTATCCTTGGGCCGACTAACGTTCATGCCCTTGTGGCAGCCCATGCATTGCAAATGATAAGCCGCCTTGAGATTGGGTCTGTTAGGATGCATGCGGTCAATTTCTTTTGTATGGCAGCTTCCGCATTTGGGCGGCTTGGCCGAGAGTGGACTCCGATGGTGGCATGTGGAACATAATACAGCGGGGCTGTTATGAAAAGCCCGCGCCAGCTTGTCGTTGCGGATGCGCTCCATCAGGGAAGAGACGTGGCGTCGATGCGTAAAATTGCTAGGCAGATATTTTTCAGACAAGGCATCGATGGAAACTTTGTACGGGCCATGCATGGGCGTGAGCAGACGGTTTGGCTTTTGGGCTTGTTCGGCTTTCGCAGCAATGGCTTCATTCTCTTCGAGAGGCAGTGTGCCTTCAATGCCTGCCCGTAATTGCTGATGCGTCATGGAACCCTTGGCGTTGTGACATGTCGCACACCATGCGGCATCATGCCGTGGCGTGAGGATTGCATGACAGCCTGCGCATTCCTGACGTTCACGGGTCTGCTTGGCATGACAGCTCACACAACTGCTTGGGGTATTCTGATCTGTACGTTTGTGAATATCCGTAGCATGCATGGCACGCTCCAAGGTCACAAACTTCCCTTCTGCCTTGCCCTCGACCGTGTGACATGTGCCACATGCGACGGGATCCCCCGTATGATGGCACGTCTCACATTTTTCGATTGCTTTTTCGTGGTTCAAGTGGTTGAAGACCGTAGGGGTCATGGCCGAGCCCTTTGGATTGGGTTTGGCGCTTACCGGAAACATGACAATGGCCGACGGTGCGCCGCTATCTGTGGACGCCACGGTCGCGGCCGAGGCCGAACCAGTTCCGGGCGCCGTCAGACACGCCGCACCCGCCAGGACCAATGCCGCCAGCAGAAGCAGTACAGTGCCGTTCCTCATGTGTTTGTCCTTTTGCAATCAGACATTACCCCAATGTCAACTATCGTCATTTTGACAGTTGACTACCTCCGATACCATACCAAATATCGAATACTTAGTTACAGAAAACTATCGCAACCTGTCCCCATCGTCAAGGAGCTTTTCCCGTGTGGAAACGGCAAAAGCATACTGCTTTTGCATTTCACGGGCGGAAAATTGGTGCATTGCCAGGTGGATCGTGCGTCGTGGATGAGAGGTGTGCCAATGCCTGGAACGAGGCACTTCAGCACAGAAAGCGTATTCCAAGGAAGCAGGACGACTCGTGTCAATGTTCCGATAACGTGACTTTCAGAAAAAAACAAGGGGCAAGAATGGATGGATTTTGCCATGACTGCCAAAAAAAATTTGAATAAAAAATAGACGTAGCTGAAGTAAAATGCTTCAGAATCATGGGAAAATGCGCTACATTCTGCCGAAGGCGCTGCGGCGTCACAGATGGGAATCCTCCCATGGTAATCGATTGTGCCAAGTACATGAGGCATGACATGCGACATGAATTTCAAAAATCAGAACCAAGAGTACAAGTGGAAATTCTTGGGAGAGCTGCGTGTGCGGACAATGCGCCGTTGAGCCTTCCCCTCTATTCTACCCCGGTAGAAGCTGGATTTCCATCACCTTCAGAAGACGACGTGGAAACGCGATTGAATCTGCATGCGCATCTGGTCAAGCATGCGCCTTCGACGTTTTTTTTACGAGTGCATGGTTTCGCAATGAGCAACTCGGGCATACATGATGGAGATCTGCTGGTCGTTGATCGGGCAGCGCCCGCCGAACACAACAGGATAGTCATTGTCGCCCTTGATGGGGAGTTGACGGTAAAACGCCTTGCGCGCAAAAAGGACAAAGTACTGCTCATGCCCGAAAATCCAGATTTCCCAGAGATCGATATCACTCAGCGTGAACACAGCCATATCTGGGGCGTCGTCACCTATGTTATTCACATGCTATAAAGGGGCATAGACTTCTTTAGGCAAAGAGGGGGATGGGCTGAGAGATGTCAGGCATGTCTGAACGATGCAACACTTGCCAAGTCAAAAGCCACGGCGTATCTATCGGCCATGAATACAGCATCGCATCCCCACGTTCATAAAGACGCAGCACTGAGAACCTACGTCTGCCTTCTTTTGCTCACGTCGTGTTCCTATGCGTTGATGTACGCGCCGCAACCCATGTTCAACAGTATTGGCGCAGAGTTTTCGGTTGATCGTGGCGAGATTGGGCTTCTCGTCAGTGTGTTCATGTTTTCCCTAAGCATCTCGCCACTTTGTGTGGGTTTGCTGCTGACGCGCTGTGGTGTCAGACGGGCGGTCTTCGTATCTTCTGCCATCCTTGGATTCAGCGGTGTGGGCATTTATTGCGCCGACGCATTTGCCTGGCTTCTCGCAGTGCGCGTAGTTCAGAGCATGCTTACGCCTGTCCTGCTCACCAGCGTCATGGCCTGTATTGCCGGCATGTTCAGACATCTGGACATGGGCAGGGCTTTGGCTGGGTATGTGACGGCTTCGCTGGTGGGATCGCTCTCGGGGCGACTTGGTGGCGGCTACCTCGCTGAAATCTGTGGTTGGCGCACGGCCTTGGCGGCAATTTCTGTCCTCTTTCTCTTCAGCCTCGCCTTGGCCCGTGGGATTCCGAAAAAAGCAGTCGGATCTGCCAGGACGCACACGTTGCGTGAGTATCTGTCTGTCTTGCAGCAAAGGGGGGTCGCCCCCTTACTCTTTGTGGAGGCCTGCGGCATATTCAGTTTTGCAGCCATCGGAAATCTTGTCCCCCTGCGCATGGCGGAGCTGGGGCAGGGCCATGCCGAAGGTCTCATTGGCTTCATGTATCTCGGGTATTCGGTGGGCCTGGTGGCATCTCTGGCGCTCAATCCCTTGAAGCGCCTACTTGGCTCCACAGGCAGGTTGCTCGCCTTAGGGGCAGCGTTGTATGCCTTTTCTTTGAGTACGCTTGTACCGCCTTCCGTTTGGGCCATTTTCGTTGGCTTGTGGTTCATCGCGCTGGGAGAATTTATCGTCCATGCCCTGGCTCCCGGGTTGATCAACTACCTGGCAACGAAGTCGGGTCACTGTGACCGGGGCATGGTCAACGGACTCTTCCTTTCCTGCTATTACTTTGGCGGCACACTTGGTTCCTGGCTGCCTGGTGTCCTTTATGCCCGCGAAGGCTGGCTGGCCTGCCTTGCCTGCATGTTTGCCGTCCAGATCGTGTCCTTGCTGGTTGTACTGACGCGCTGCCTAAGGGAGTCCGATGTGGGACGGGTATAAAGGAGAAATGCGCACTGCGGGGCATGAAGATCGCAAATCGTTGCAAAGCCAACTGACATTTCAAGTTCAATTGGTTATGCTAGTTCTTATGACTTGTCAGTGCGTCATGAATTTTTTTAAGGTACAACGTCATGTCCTCAAAACTTAGATTATCAGCAGCTTTGGCAATCATAGCCTGTGCCGCTCCAATAACGAAACGGTCTGCTGCGGAAATATGCATGCCTGCGCTCTGCAGTTTTGACGTAAAAGTATCGACTGTCTTACGAATATCGTGAATTGAGGTGTGCTGTAGAGTACACGCTTTCTTACGGCAAACAAGGATTGCGTCGAGGCTGATTGGGTCTTTTGCTGTTGATTTTGGACTTGCGACGCGTAATTCTGCATGGACGGGATGGGCTGCGACAACTGCAAGTCCGGCTGTGTTAATCGCCTCATAAATGGCTGCCCATCCTTCTGCTCGTGAATGATGAAAACTGAATGCTAGTATGCCCTCATCTTTGAGAACCCGGCAAGCTTCAGTAAAAACAGCAGAAAGCTGACGGGCGAACGCTCGAGAATCCGTGTTTTGAACTTCACCTTTAGCGGACGAGTTCTCACGTGCCATCCATTGATAACGGCTGCGTAGTGCTGGGGAAAGCCAAGCAAAGAAAAAGTCGCTTAATTCGGAATAATGAACAAAATCGAAATACGGCGGGTCTGTGATAACAGCATCTACCGAGTCGGCAGGCAGCGGCAATCTGGAACTGTCGCCGTTGAGGATGAGCATACCGTGCTTCGTTGTCGTAAGTTCAGGCCACGTTGTAACGTTGCGAACCCTAATTGGACGGCTTGCTATTGTTTTGCACGCCTTACTGCGGTTGCCGAATAAGTCACGGTTAAATCCGATTTCAAACGGCCTATCAAGGTAGCGTTTTGCCGGCAGCAAGCGGGTTTCGAAGAGCGTGCTGAAGGTACCGCTACTTTTGTCCGTCCCCCACACCGAGTTTTCCAGTGGGGTGCGCTCCGGCTTCAGAATATGATTGGAGAACATGTGGCGAACGGCACCGGTTCCTTCTCCTTTGAATGAACAGAACAAATTATTGAACTCCAGGGTGCTGGAGAACAGGCACAGCATCTGCTCTTGAATATTTTGGTCTTTGATGTTCAAAATTTCATTCAATAGAAGACCTAGACACAGGAGTTGGCGGTCATTGAAGAAGTCGCGCCAGTGAGTGTAATTGTATTTCAGGGCTTGGTCAGTATTGTGGCCTGGACGGACAGGAATCTCCGGCAATGGCAGATTTTCGTTTGCAAGAGTCCTTCGAGCTTCTTCGTAGAGGGCTAGGTCTTCGGCACCTATCGGCAGATAGTTTTTTTCGCCGTTGGGGCATAAAACCATCATAGCATACATCCGGTGCTTGGGTGGAGTTCCGTCTTTTGGCAGAAGATCTCTGATTCGGTAGCGTTGTCCGTCTGTCGTTGTAACATACTGGCCGGAGGCAGGACCTTTTTGCGGATTGAAACGATACCCACAGTGCTGACAGAGCATATCAGTTGTGTCATAGCGGCCTTCTAGTATATTCCAGCAACTGGGGCAGATAATATGTGCCTGCGGTTTCTTTTTCGGGTATGCGTCTTGGGCGAAGACATAACGGGACAACAGAGGCAGTATTTCATTTTTCGGTGTTGTGACAGTCTTAACCCAGAAATAATACAACACCGGGATGAGTTTTTTAGTTTTGGGGTCGTGAGTTTGATAATAGTATCGGATTTTGGGCGCTATGACATATTCTAGCTGTGAGAAGGCAGCGCGAAGAGCCATTTCAGAGACTGGCGTGAATGCCTGCCGGACAATGAAGGTGCTTATTGGGTTGATGTCGCAGCCTATAGCCTTAGCACCGAGCTTGACGGCCTCTCCGAGCGTGGTTCCGCTGCCCATGAAGGGGTCAAGGACGACTTTGTCTGCAAAATCGTGCGTTTTGTAGAATTCAGTTCGAATGTCCGTTTGGGGATTGCACAAGGCTCCGAGCGTGATGCTGCGGAATACAGACCCCAGTCGTGTTGCCCACCATTTGTGTATATGATAGATAGGACGATTTATTTCCTTGCGCCAGCTTTCCTGTTCGGCAATCTGGCTAATTTCAGCCATAGGGAAATCACATTCGAGTGCCGTCGTCGGAGTAAAACGTGATTCGTCAAAAACCATACTCATTTTTTGTTTCCTTATGCCGGTCGGACAAACATTGAGACCATCTTGGGTGATTGATCTTTGAGTCGGTAGGCGACGAATCGGTGCTGCATTCCTGCCGTAGGATTGGGAATGCGCTCTGCGCGTATTTCGTTTATATTGAAGTCAAATTTGTAGCCGACGACCAACGTTTCTGCTTCCAAACGGACGAGTTTGCCGACTTTTTGATAGCGTTCATCGGTACCGAAGTCCTCGGGCAAAATCAGAGTCATTAAACCAGTGATGCCTTCAGTCAGTGCAAAAGGCGTCGGTGCAACGTACATTTTTCTGTCGCGAATCATAATGTCGCCATATGAGCCGAAACCCTTCAGGCTTTTGTTTTTATGGACATAGTTGTGGTCGACGTTCAGGAAATCGCCGTGGCAAATGACAAGGTCAACAACGGGATACTGTTTGTGACCGTTACCTTGGTCGGCATATTCAGACAAGTCCGCCGGATAACGCCCGAAGACATAGAAAATTTGTCGACCGTTGTGATATCCTGTCGGTACTTGGCTGTTCGAATCATAGTCCCGCTCCCTTCCATGCCATGCCAGTCCCTTGACTTCGTAGCCTTCGGCATATTCGACGAGACAGAAATCCGGATAGGTATTGCGTCCAGAACCTTCAAAATGCACTGAAAGCCTCTGGAGGCGATGTTCAAACCAGTTTTGGAAATGAAATTCTTTATCTTTTACCGAGACGGATTCAATCAATTCACCGTTCTGAACCGCCCGTACGCACTGTTCAAAAACATCAAATACGATCGTATCCTTGCTCATACCGTGGAACGCCTTTTTTTATCTGTTGATAGCGGATATAGGCTGATTTCACAAGCCTGGATACGCTCTGAACTCTGTTCACGCCTTTTAAGTGGCAAGATAGTATGTTGAAAAAACATTCCGCAGTCAATTCGTTGACAACATACCTATGCCAGGGCCTGCGCGCAGCCAGGGATGACAGGGCTTGGCAGGGGGCTGGCAGAGACAGAATTTTTTTGGCATGATTCCTGCAAGATATTCAGTGACCGTCAAGGAGCGGCACTTTTGACATCAAGCCTTCGGGCGCAGCCTAAAAGGATACTGCCATGAAGATTACCGGTTTCACCCCCTCTGAATTGTTTTCATTTCCTCTTGTGGACGCGGACAGGGAGGCAATGGCTACCCCCGGCGCAGCAGCACACGATATGGTCAATATCCAGTCTCTGCGCATGATGGACATGGATGACGCGGAGGCAGAGGCCCTGCTAGAGACAACCATGGGTATGATTGCCCAGGACAACATGGCCGCTCTTTCCGTGCATAGCGGTCTCACAGCAAGCCGTGTGGCCGAATTATTGAGCCTGTAGAACACGCCTGCGTAGGGCAGGTGAAACACGTCTTTACGGCAAGGTCTGCAGAAAACGCTGAAACGTCGTCTGCAGACCTTGCCGTTTCTTGAAATTTTCTATAGAAATGCCGATGTTTTTCTGCGGGGCCAGCTTGTCTGCTGTTCCTGATCTGCCTTGCGTTTTGGGCAAGGCGGTATCTTCTCCTGAAATCGACAGCTATTTCAGGCAGGACGAACCACATATTTTGTTGAGGATCAGGCATGAAGAAAACTACGCCCAAAGAAGCCGGGCAGGACATTGCCCAGGAGCAGGTTCCTGGAGGGGCAGCTTCCGGATTCAATCGTCTGCGTTCCAAGCTCGCCTTTGATCGGTTGGTGGAAATGGGCGCTCAAATGGGTTTGGACAACCCCCTTTTCCTTTGTCATGAACGTGCAGCCAAGGCTACCACATGCATTGGAGGCAAGGAATATCTTAATTTTTCAACCTATGACTACTTGGACATCAATGCCCATCCCGAAATTACCGAGGCTGTAGCCAAGGCGGCTGCCTTGTATGGCACATCCGCAGGCGCCAGTCGTCTTGTTGGGGGCGAGCGGCCTCCCCATCGGGAACTGGAGCGTGCCCTGGCCGATTTGTACGAGGTCGAAGATTGCATTGTCTATGTGAGCGGGCATGCGACCAACGTGTCTACATTGGGCTTTTTGTGTGGCCATCGCGATGCTATTTTTCATGACGCCCTGGCCCACAATTCTTTGGTGCAAGGCGCACGTCTGTCCGGTGCCGCCCGATTTTCCTATGCCCATAATGATTGTGAAGCCTTGGAATCATTGCTCAAAGCCAGGCGTGGGGAGTACAAACACGCCGTTATTGTGACGGAAGGGCTGTTCAGCATGGACGGCAATATTCCCGATTTGCCCCGTATCATTGCGTTGAAAAAGCAGTACGACTGCATGTTGCTGGTGGATGAAGCGCATTCTCTTGGGGTGTTGGGGGAAACAGGACGAGGAGTGCGCGAGTATTTCCAGATTGATCCCTACGATGTGGACATGTGGATGAGTACACTTTCCAAGTCCATGTGCGGTTGCGGCGGTTTTATTGCCGGTCGGCATGATTTGGTGGAGTTTTTGAAATACGGGTCACCGGGCTTTGTCTTCAGCGTGGGAATGCCGCCCATCGTGGCTGTGGCCTGCCGCAAGGCATTGGAACTCATGTTGCGCGAACCGGAACGCGTCCACAAGCTCCAAGCCATTTCCCAGTTTTTTGTGCGCTACGCTACGGAAATCGGGCTGGACACTGGCCATGCCCAAGGCTATGCCGTCGTGCCCATTATGGTTGGTGATCCCGTAGTGGCAGGCAGTCTGGCCCTTGCCTTGATCAAGCGCAATGTCTACGTCATGCCCATTACTTTTCCCGCTGTCAAGGCAGGGACAGACCGTTTGCGCTTCTTCCTTTCCGCTTCGCATACGGAAGCCCATGTCCGCAGGGCTCTCGATGCTGTACGAGAGGAGTTGCCCAAGGCCTGGGAATTCGTGGAGACGTACAAGCGTGAACACGCCGACGATCACCATGCCTGATGCGGTATGCTCACCTCGTGGACTGCGGGGCAGGCCGGGTAGATGTCATTGCTCCGTGATGTATGCGCATATGTCCTGCTGTGGAGACGTGCGTGAAGACGTGTAACGATGAGTCTTCCGGACTTGGTTCCGCGTCCATGGCAAACCTGCCCGTGGTTGCCTATGTCCTGCTCTGGTTTCCCCTGTCCTCTGAGACCTTTATCTTTCGCGAAGTGATGCAGCTCATGGCCTGCGGCCTGCCCGTGCGCATCTTTACCATGTATGGCAAGAAACTGGTGGGCTGCAGCAGGGAAATGCGTTCTTTTCCAGAGCAGGTACACCGCATGGGCGTGAGAGCCGTGGGTAGTGTGTTTAGCGCTTTCCTTCGTTGGTTGCGACGCGATCCACGCATGGTTTGGCGTCTGCTGCGTCGAGGATTTTTCCGTCGCATGCGCAATCTA
Organism: Desulfovibrio sp.; assembly: GCA_017454855.1. Taxonomy (GTDB): domain Bacteria; phylum Desulfobacterota; class Desulfovibrionia; order Desulfovibrionales; family Desulfovibrionaceae; genus Desulfovibrio. The sequence goes on along the minus strand of JAFTCE010000028.1, from coordinate 57,768 downwards.
GAGTCTCTCGGTGAAAATTTGTGGTGCTTCATAGCAGGCTTCCGGTTGGCCGAGATGTGTCTTGAGCATGGAGTCCGGCTCATTCACGCGCCTTGGGCCAACGGTCCGGCCACTGCCGCTTGGGTAGCGTCACGTTTGACGAGCATACCCTTTGCGTTCACCGGTCGGGCCGGGGATATCTATCCCGAGGACGGTCTGCTCCATGAAAAATCAGCCGACGCTTTGTTCATACGCACCAACAATCAGGCCAATGTGGATTGGCTGCGCCGTTTTTGTCCTCGTGGACAGGAGCACAAGGTGCATGCCATTTACAATGCCCTCACCTTCAGCCCCAAGGGGCAGTGTGACATAGCCATGAGACCGCCCTACCATTTGCTGGCAGTGGGCCGTTTCGTGCGTACCAAAGGTTTTCCTGACCTTTTGACGGCCATGGCGCGTCTGCGGCGTGAAAACGTCCCTGTCTGCCTTACCCTTGTGGGAGATGGCAAATGGCGGCATAAACTTGTGCAGATGCGCAATCGTCTGGGATTGCAGCAGACGGTCAGCATGCCCGGCTTCATCCCCCACGATCAGATATGCGATTTGATGCTGCACCATGATTTGCTCATCATGCCCAGCGTTGTCCATGCCAATGGAGACAGGGACGGCATACCCAATGTGATCATGGAGGCTCTTGCACATGCCATGCCGGTCATAGCCACTGACGTCTGCGGCATTGGTGAAGTTGTCAGAAATGAAGAGACGGGTTTGCTTGTGCCTCAGCGCGACCCCCGCGCCCTGGCTGATGCCATACGGCGTATGCTTGCAGATCGCTCGCTGTCCGTGCGCATGGCCCTGGCGGGCCGCAGTCTGGTGCTGGAATTGTTTGATACCAAGCGCAATATTGGCGATCTGATGCGCCTGTACACGGAAGAATGCGATCGCTATTGGCAGATGCATTGCCCCAAACGGCATTGATCCCGCAGCAGAAGCAGAAGAACGGGCATGAACAGGCCAGTATACCTTGTACTCAGTTTGGATGTTGAAGAAGAGGGCTTGTTTAGGGGAATATACGCACGACGCGGCCATACGACTGCCAATACCGCCGCACTCTATCGGCTAGAGGATTTTTGCCGTCTGGGGGTGCGGCCTACGCTCTTCTGCGCTTACAGCGTCATGGAGGATGTCCGTTCCCGCAAGCATCTTGCTCATCTGTGCCAGCAGCACAGCGTGGAATTGGGTGCGCATTTGCACCACTGGAACACGCCACCGTTGACCCTGGATGGTTCGGATGCGTCGCTTTCGAACTGTGCGGCGTCAGTGTCGGCATTTGCCGTACCCGTCCCCCTGATGGCAGCCAAGCTGCATACGCTTTTGGAAAGAGGGCGGAACCTGCTGGACACGCCATTGACGTCCTTTCGCATGGGCCGATGGGACGCGCATCAAGCATTGTGGCCCTTGCTGGTTCAGGAGGGCATACTGGCAGACGCTTCGGTACGTCCGCTACACTGCTACGCTTCGGCGCTCGCCGGGCCGGATCATTTTGATGCGCCCGGTGGGCCGTATTGGATTACTACGGACAAGGGAAAGATTTTTGAGTTGCCGCTGAGCGTGACGCCATTGCTGCGGGGTTTGCCTGCGCTGTTGCAGCGGCTACCGGATGTCGTTGCCGCACGTCTCAAGAGCAGCCTGCGGCAGTGGGGAGTTTTGGCCTTGCTGCCCGTCTACCATCCACTGTGGCTCATGAAATTGGTTGCGAGGTTGTATGTGGAGCGTGGTGGGCAGGTGTTGTCGCTTACCTGGCATTCTTCGGAAATGGCGCCGGGAGCGACGCCCCATATCCCCGATGTCCGAGCCGTAGATCGTCTGCTGGCAAAAGCCTTGGATTGGATCCGCTGGCTGTTTGCGAATTTTACGGTTCGCTGTTTGACTTTGGGCGAGCTTGCGGAGGAGCTGGGGCCGAGTGCCCCTGCGCCCTGCGGAGAGGGAGACTGGAGTGGTTTCCCTCCACAGGCGGCTCCATCCGTCAACTGACTCCGTCACTGTGCGGAGAGGAGCCGTACGGAGTACCTCTCACGGAAGGGAGGCGTTACACAAAGGATGCCCTTGGCTTCGCCGTCCGTCAAGAGCCTTTTTCCCCGAAGCATTGCCAAGGCGGGCAATGCTTGTTGACTGCGGGTGCAGCCAACGTGGTTTTGCTTCTTGGCGAAATCACTGAATGGGGAGGTTTCTAACCACTAAGGAATTTCTGATGAAGGAAGATATGTCCAGCAGGGGCGAAAAACACGCTATTTTTCCTGCCGGACTGCCACATGTTGCCTGCGTGCTGTTGTGGTATCCACTGTTTACGCAACCGTTTATTTTTCGGGAAGTGGAAGGACTCAAAAAGCTCCTCCCCCTTTCCGTCTTCAGCTTGTACGGCTTCAATCTACGTCACTGCTCCACGGAAATGCGTGCCGCAGCCAGTGAAACGCATACGTTTGGCCTACGTTCCTTCTTTGCTGTCTTTGGGGAATGTTGCCGTTGTCTGCTGCTGCATCCCGTAGCCATACTGCGCCTGACGAGGCGCGTGTTGTGGCAGCGCTGGCGCAGTTGGGAAATGCTGGGCGAGAACCTCTGGGCTTTTGGCGTTGGGCTGTGCCTGGGGCGACTGTTCAAGGAGGGTGGCATAGACATGATCTATGCCCCCTGGCCGCGCGGCACGGCTACGGCTGCCTGGGTGGCCTCGCAGATTTCGGGTATCCCTTTTGCCACGGCTGCACGTGGTGACAATCTGGAACCGGCTGATCCTGACCTTGGAAACAAACTGGCGGCGGCCAGCGTAATTCGCGCCAACAATGCGGCTGACAAAAAGCGCATCGAAACATTTGACAGGGGGCAGGCCAGGGGCAAGGTGGAACTTGTCTATAACAGTCTGACGCTCCCGCTGCCTCGGAATCTATTGCAAAAAGACGCTCAGGAAAAGATCATGCCGGCCAAGGCGGGGCAGTCCCGGGCCTTGGGCCGTCCGGTACGTATCCTCGCCTTGGGACGCTTTGACGTAACTAAGGGTTTTGATATTCTGATGTACGCCTGCGGTCTTCTTCGTGATAGGGGCCTGGATTTCCGTCTTACCCTTGCAGGAGGCGGGGGGGCCGTCATGGGGCTGGGGTGCATGGATGCAAAAATTCGGAAGCTTCGTAAGAATTTACACTTAGAAGATCGCGTATACCTGCCAGGGCTTGTCACACACAATGAGTTGCCACGCTTGCTCAAGGAACACGACATCTTTGCCGCCCCCTGCGTGGTGCATTCTTCCGGTCGGCGCGATGGCATTCCTAACACGGTTATAGAAGCCTTGGCCTATGGACTGCCTGTAGTCAGCACCACGGTCAATGCCTTGCCTGAAGTGGTGCGTCACAACGAAACGGGATTGGCCGTGCCTCCCGGCGATGCCGCAGCTTTGGCAGATGCCATTTGGCGTCTGGCTGAGGACGCTGATCTGGCGAACCGTTTGGCGCGCAATGGTCAGGCACTGGCGCTAGAGATGTTTGACCCCGCGCAAAATAACCGGCGTCTTGCGCATATGTTTGTCACCCATGCCCTTGGGGGAAAGAAGCCATGTGCGGCATAGCGGGGGTGGTAGGACTGGATGGTGGATATCTGCCTCCAGAGGCAGGTTCGTGGGTCAAAGCCATGACAGACCGTATGACCTACCGCGGGCCGGACGGCGAGGGAATCTGGATGGAAGGTTCGGTGTGCCTGGGACATCGACGTCTGTCCATCATTGATCTTGTTGGCGGCGCTCAGCCCATGTTGAGTCACGACAACGCGCTTGCCATTGTCTTCAATGGAGAAATCTATAATTTTGCGCAACTCAGGCAAGAACTGAGGGAAGACGGCTTGCGTTTTCGTACGCAATCGGACACGGAAGTCATACTGGAAAGTTACCGTCGTTGGGGCAGGGCTTGCCTCGAACATTTTGAAGGCATGTTTGCCTTTGCGCTCTGGGATGCCCGGGAACATTGTCTGTTCTGCGCACGAGATCGCTTCGGCAAAAAACCTTTTTTCTACAGCGTGCAGCACGGGTTCTTCCATTTTGCCTCGGAACTCTCCGCACTGGAGGCATTGTCCCCCTTGCGTTTCACGCTGGCTCCTCAGTCTGTCTTGCGTTACCTGGCATATGAATATGTGCCCGCTCCACAGACCATGTATGGGGAAGCATCCGTCTTGCCGCCGGCGCATGTGCTTGTCGTAGAGAAGGGTGGCGTGCGGATCGAACGGTATTGGGATCTGCCCGTTCCCCATGAGCAGGATACCCGCGCACCGGCAGAACTCTGCGAGGAGTTGCAGCGTCTGCTCAGCCGTGCAGTGCGGCGGCGCATGGTCAGTGACGTGCCCTTGGGCGTTTTTCTTTCAGGAGGCATAGATTCCACCATTGTGGCTGGTCTCATGGCCAGTCATAGCGCAAGGCCCATCAAGACCTTTTCTATCGGCTTCAGAGAAGCAGCTTTTGACGAATCGCGCTATGCCCGTGTGGCGGCACATGCCTATGGTACGGAACATTGCGAGCGCATTCTCTCGGCCAGTGATTGTGCCGACATGTTGCCCGGGATTGTCAGCAGTATGGATGTGCCCATGGCAGACGCGTCCGTGGCCCCCACATGGCTGCTCTCCGCCATGACACGGGAAAAGGTCACTGTTGCCCTGGGCGGGGACGGTGCGGATGAGCTTTGGGCTGGGTACGAACATTATATCGGATTCAAAATTGCCGAGTGGTACAACAAGCTTCCCGCTGTCCTGCGGAAGCGTATTCTGGAACCTTTGGCACGGCGTCTTCCTTCGTCTGCAGGCTACATCAATCCACGTTTGGCCGTGCAGACATTTTTGAACGCGGCTCGTGCGCCAGCATGGCAGCGCGTACAGACCATGTTAACGGCCCTCTCACCGGATTTGCAGGCAGAAGTTCTCAATTCTGCTTTCAAAGCAAAAGTACCTGACGAGATGATAACGCCAGATGCCTTGTATGCCTCGACGCGTGCGCAGTACGAGCATTGGGTGCCCCAGATAGCAGCTTCCCCCTTGGCGCGTGCCTTTCATGTGTATGTGCGTGAATACCTGCCTGAAGATATATTGGTCAAGGTTGACCGTTGTTCTATGCTGCACAGCCTGGAAGTACGTGCGCCTTTTTTGGATAGAGATGTGGCGGAATTCGCCGCACGCCTGCCCGTTCGTTATAAGTTGCGTGGATTCAGACGCAAGTGGTTGCTCAAGAGGGCCTTTTCTAAACTGTTGCCGCAGGATATTTTGCATCGCAACAAGCGTGGCTTCCAGATACCTGTGGCCCAATGGTTGCGCGGACGTCTGCGTCCACTCATGGAAGATATGTGTTCTGAACATGTCTTGCGTCATCAGGGGATTTTTGAACCGTCGGCAGTGCGTGCGCTTATGGACGAACACTGTACTGGTCGGGCCGATTTGCGCAAACCACTATGGACGCTTCTGGTCTTCCAGCTTTGGTATCAGGCTCGGCACAGGTGAAATGTCAAACAGGATGCCCTTGCTATCCGTCCCAAATGCGTATAACTGGCACAAGTTGATGGGTAATGCCAAACATGTGCCTCCAGGAGGTAGTATGACCAGCCAATGGAAAACTTTTCTTCTTCTCGCTCTTTTGTCCGGCATGATTATTGTGCTGGGGGGCATGTTGGGAGGACGCAGCGGCGTTATTTTCGCCTTCGGACTCGCCCTGCTCATGAATCTTGGCAGCTATTGGTACTCGGACAGGATTGTCCTGTCCATGTATCACGCACGCGAACTCGCGCCGGAAGAAGCTCCGCAACTCCATCAGATTGTGGAAGAGCTGGCACACAATGCCAATGTGCCCAAGCCGCGTGTGTGCGTGGTGCCAGAAGAGGCGCCCAATGCCTTTGCCACGGGGCGTGATCCGGAACATGCCGTCGTGGCCGTGACGCAAGGGATATTGCGCCTTCTTTCCCTGGAGGAACTGCGGGGTGTTTTGGCCCATGAAATGGGGCACATCGCAAATCGCGATATTCTTGTGCAGACCATTGCGGGCGTCATGGCTTCTGCCATCGTGACGCTGGCCAATATTTTTCAATTCACGGCCATCTTTGGATTGGGACGGCGGGATGAAGAGGGCGGTGGCAATCCCCTTGTCGGCTTCCTACTGGCATTGCTGGCACCTGTGGCCGCAGGACTGATTCAGATGGCCATTTCGCGCTCTCGCGAATATCTAGCCGATGATACGGGGGCTCGTCTATGCGGACAACCCTTGGCCCTGGCAGGGGCCTTGCACAAGCTGGCCGTGCAGAGCGGGCGCATTCCCTTGCAGTCGGGTAATCCCAGCACGGAGCAGATGTTCATCGTGACGCCCATGTACGCCATGGGCGGCATGGCCAGCCTCTTCAGCACGCATCCGCCCATTGAAGAACGCATTCGCCGCTTGCAGGACATGGCCATGCGGCAGGGATAGGGGGAGAAGGTGAACGTTGTGCGCAAACTTCTTTTCTTGCCCTTGGTGTTGCTGACGGCCTGTAGTGTCACGCCTGTGGAAAAACCGCATTTGCCGTCGCCGGAAATTTGCCCCTTTGTCTATGTGGCTGCGCCGGGGAATTTTATCGTGGACATCGCCAGTGGGGCGGAGGTGATTCTTGACCCAGGCTATCAGGATTTCGAACTTTTTTGTGATGCCTCAGAGGCCAGGGAATCTGTGCAAAGGCAGATTGCTGCCGGAGATCTCCCGCCGGGAGACTGGCGCATTTATCGACTGGATGGCCAAATGGAAGACCTGGCTGAAGTTGACGGTGGACGCCTGAAGCTTGCCCGCATGGGGGAAATTGTGGACTGGGTGACCGATCAGCCCATGCCCTGAGAAAAGTTGCCGCAGTTACGCAAAAAGTAAAGGCCCGTCCTCAACGTTGTCAGCGAGTGGCGGGCCTTGTCTTTAGGAGCGGTAATCGGCGTTGAGACTCACATATTCGTGACCGAGATCCGAAGCCTGCAAGTCATAACTGCCCGATCCAGGGCCAAGAACTATGTCTATGTCCACATCCTTGGCCTTGAGCAAGGCGGCCAATTCCTCTTCTTTGTCGTCGTTCACAGGGCGTCCATTGTGAAAGCGTTCGATGCCGCAGAGGCTGAGGCAGACATCGTTTGGGTCAAAAGTGGCGCCGCTGTAACCCACTGCTGTGACAATGCGCCCCCAATTGGCGTCGCCGCCATACATGGCCGTCTTGACGAGCTGAGAATGGCCTACGCTGCGCGCAGCCAGTCTGGCGTCGGCAGTACTGAGGGCCCCACGCACATGGATGTGTAGTACTTTCCCCGCGCCTTCGCCGTCCATGACGAGCATATGGGCTACAGCGCCAAGGATTTCCGTGAGTACGCTCTCCAATGCAGCCAAATCGGCATCCTGGCTGACAGTGACGCCTGATGCGCCGTTGGCCAAACCGAGTATGGTGTCGTTGGTGGAGGTATCCCCGTCAACGCTGACGCGGTTGAAGGTTTTTTCTACGGCGCGACCGAACATGTCCTGCCACGCTTGGCGCGCCACCAGGGCGTCCGTCAACACTACGCAGAGCATGGTGGCCATGTTGGGGCAGATCATACCGGCCCCCTTGGCCATAACCGTCAGGCGCACACTGCCCTGGAGCAGAGGAACATCGCGCATGGCAAATTTGGGGAAGGCGTCCGTCGTCATGAAAGCGCGTGTAAACCCTTCAGCGTCGCGACTTCCCAGACTGTCCAGGAGCGTCGGCATGGCCCGAGTCCACAAGTCCATCTTGAGCTGGGCACCGATGACACCCGTGGAAATGGGCAGAACTTCATCAGGGGAAATTCCGGTGCCATCCGCAACCATGCGTTGCGTACGCCGACAGTTGTCCAGCCCTTCTGTGCCCGTGCAGGCATTGGCCTGGCCGGAATTGGCCAGCACCGCTCGTGCCGTGCCGTGCCTGTGCAGGATTTCCCGGCAAATCAGCACCGGAGCGGCGCAAAAGGCATTTTGCGTAAACATGGCGGCCAGCGCAGCCGACCTGTCCGAGAGTATAAGGCCAAGATCATCTCTGTCGGGCTTTTTGAACCCGGCCCCAGCCGTGCCGACGCGAAATCCCCTGGGCAGATCGTCTCGCATGTTCCAGCTCCTTTGCCTGTGGCAGCGTTGACAGGCAATACTGCTCTCGTCGAGGAGAAGAACAATGCGCCGTTGTCGGCGCATTGTACACAGAAAGATTAGAGCAGGTTTACCTTTTCTCCATGCAACAATGGTCGGGATGCCGCATGGTTCGTGGCAAATGTCCTTCTATCCTGGGCAGTTAGTGAAATTGCCCTAGCTGCGAGATTTTTGTATTTCGTCCGCAAGGGCTTGGGGCACACGTTCATAATGGTCAAACTGCATGGTGAAGGTGGCGCGTCCCTGTGTGCGTGAGCGTAAATCCGTGGCATAGCCAAACATGGAGGCCAAGGGCACCTGGGCGCGTACGCTCTGCACCCCGCCCGCCCGTGCGTCCATATTTTGCACACGACCGCGACGGCCATTGAGGTCACCCATGACATCGCCAAGATATTCCTCGGGGGTAACGACTTCTACATCCATGATGGGTTCCAGCAGAATCGGGCTGGCCTTTTTCATGGCGTCCTTGATAGACATGGAACCGGCCACATAGAAGGCTTGTTCCGAGGAGTCCACTTCATGGTAGGAACCGAAAACGAGATTGACCTTGACATCCACCACAGGGAAACCAGCCAGTACGCCGCTTTTGAGCGCATCCTGAATGCCCTTGTCCACAGCCGGTATGTATTCCTTAGGAATGACGCCGCCGGTGATGGAGTTAACAAATTCGTAGCCCTTGGCCGGATTGGGTTCAATCTCAATGACCACATGACCATACTGGCCCCGACCGCCGGATTGCTTGGCATACTTGAGGTCAGATTTGGAGGGCTTGGAAATGGTCTCCCGATAGGCAACCTGAGGCTTGCCCACATTGGCGTTGACGTTAAATTCGCGGGTGAGGCGGTCGACGATGATTTCCAGATGCAGCTCACCCATGCCGGCAATGAGGGTCTGATTGGTTTCTTCATCACCCTTGACGCGGAAAGAGGGGTCTTCCTTGGCCAGTTTGTTCAGTGCAGCGGAAAGGGCGTCGCGATCCGCCTTGGTCTTGGGCTCAATGGCCACTTCGATGACAGGTTCCGGGATATTGAGAGATTCAAGAATGACGGCGCGTTTTTCATCACAGAGTGTATCGCCGGTTGAAGCATTTTTCAGGCCCACAAGCGCCACGATGTCGCCTGCGCCAGCCCATTTGACATCTTCGCGTTTATTGGCATGCATTTTGAGAATGCGGCCTATGCGTTCGCGCTTAGATGTGTTGGCATTGAATACCGTCATGCCGCTTTCCAAGTAGCCGGAATAAATGCGGAAAAAGGAGAGATGGCCGATGAATGGATCGGAAAAGAGTTTGAAGACAAGGCCTGCAAGGGGTTCCTTGTCGTCGCAGTGGCATTCCAGAATCTCCTCCTCCTTGCCGGGGACGTGGCCGGGCGTGGGGGGAATGTCAACGGGTGAAGGCAGATAGTCCACAACGGCATCCAGCAAGGGCTGTACGCCCATGTTGCGGAAGGCGGATCCCAACAGCACTGGTACGATATTGCGAGCAATGGTGGCCTTGCGGATGCAGGAGATGATTTCTTCTTCTGTCAATGTTTCGCCGCCGAGATATTTCTCTAGCAGGGTTTCATCTTCTTCTGCCACGGCTTCCAGCAGCTCGTGGTGTTTTTCCTCGAAGATCTGCTGCATGTCAGCTGGGATGTCGCCAATGAAGAACTGTGCGCCCTTGGTGGATTTGTCGAAGCGGACGGCCTTACCGCGCACAAGGTCTACGACGCCTTCAAATTTATCTTCGCTGCCGATGGGCAGTTGCAGGGGCACGGCCTTGGCTCCAAGGCGTTCGTGGATCATCTCCACGCAGTGGAAAAAATTTGCCCCAATGCGATCCATCTTGTTCACAAAGCAAATGCGGGGTACATGGTAACGATCGGCCTGACGCCATACGGTCTCAGATTGCGGTTCAACGCCGGCCACGGCGTCAAACACGCAGACAGCGCCATCCAGCACGCGCAGGGAGCGCTCCACTTCGATGGTGAAATCCACATGGCCGGGAGTATCAATGATATTAATACGACAGTCCTTCCAAAAGCAGGTAGTGGCGGCGGACGTAATGGTTATGCCGCGCTCCTGTTCTTGCTCCATCCAGTCCATGGTGGACTCGCCGTCATGCGTTTCGCCAATTTTGTGGTTGACGCCGGTGTAGAAAAGAATGCGCTCGGTTGTCGTGGTCTTGCCGGCATCAATATGCGCCATGATGCCGATATTACGCTGTTTGTTCACGGGTGTGGTGCGGGACACGGTATTTCCTCCTGCAAAACGTGGCATTTCGGAACTGACATGCCGTTTTGTCTGCAGATGCTAAGGGGACAAAGGCGACGCCGTTCCTTTCAGGGACGGCGTCGTGCATCAGGCGTAACAGGGGAGAAAAAGACTCCCGCTTACCAGCGATAGTGGGCAAAGGCCTTGTTGGCGTCGGCCATGCGGTGTGTATCTTCACGCTTTCTCACCGCTCCGCCGCGTCCGTTGAAGGCATCGAGCAATTCAGCGGAAAGTTTGGCAGTCATGCCCTTTTCTCCGCGCGAACGCGCATTGGTGATGATCCAGCGGATGGAGAGGGAAATCTGGCGCTCAGGGCGTACTTCCATGGGTACCTGATAGGTAGCTCCGCCGACGCGGCGAGATTTGACTTCCATATGCGGCTTCACATTGTCAAGAGCCTTTTCAAAGGCACGCATGGGGTCTTCACCGGTTTTTTCCGCCAGCGATTCCAATGAGCTGTAAAAAATTTTTTCGGCAGCGCCTTTTTTGCCATTATACATGAGCCGGTTCACGAATTTGGTGACCAACCGGCTGGAATACAAGGGATCGGGCAGTACTTCCCTCTTGGGGACTGGACCTTTGCGGGGCATGGGGTTTCTCCTTAGAAACTGTCTGTGACGTCACCAACCCCGTGCTGACGGCGCTCAACAGGGCAGGCCGAACAACACATGGCGTACGTCAACGGCAAAAAAATGTAAAAACTGTGATAAAAAATTATTTAGGACGTTTGGCGCCGTATTTGGATCGACTTTTGCGACGATCGTTGACGCCGGAGGTGTCCAGGGTACCGCGCACGATATGGTAACGCACACCAGGCAGGTCTTTTACACGACCGCCGCGAATGATCACTACCGAGTGTTCTTGCAGCGTGTGCCCTTCGCCGGGAATGTATGCCGTGACCTCAATGCCGTTGGTCAGCCGAACACGGGCGACCTTGCGCAGAGCGGAGTTGGGCTTTTTGGGGGTCGTGGTGTAGACGCGCGTACACACGCCGCGGCGTTGCGGGCATGCCTGCAGCGCAGGGGTTTTCTTGCGTTTCACCACAGCCTTCCGCTCGATGCGGATAAGCTGGTTGATTGTGGGCATGGATGCCTCCTCCAGGTATTTGTTAAACACATGCTCTGGACAGACCTAAAAAAAGAAAGTTTCCAAATATCCTTTCCCTGCCTGTCTGTCAACAAAAAACGTTTTTTTAAGGCGAGTACATGCTTTTGCAGTACGCTGCAGCGTATGCCCCATTTCTTCGGTCTTGGATACACGGTCATGGCTTTTGCGGCACTTCACAACTGCTGCTTTGTCCGTCATCTTCCAGTGCCTCGGCAAAGCGTGCGCGCAATTTCAGCATCTTGTCTTTGGCATCCAAGAGTTTTTCCGCCCGTTCGCGTTCACGGTTGACGACGTCGGCAGGCGCACGGCTCATGAAGGATTCGTTGTGCAGTTTTTTGTTGGTCAGGACGAGGTCGTTTTCCACCTTGGCCAGTTCCTTGTCCAGTCGGGCAAGTTCTGCATGGAGATCCACCATGCCCTTGAGGGGCACGATAACTTGGCAGCCATCCACAACAGCCGAAGCCGAGGCTCGAGGCGCCGGGGCCGTTGCGTCGATGGTGAGTGTCTCCAGTCGGGCCAGGGTGACAATGCAGGAACGATTTTCTTCCAGCAGGGCGTTCTGAGCAGCGTCAACGGGATGCAGGATGAGGCTGGCTTTGTGTCCCGGGCTGATGCCAAGTTCTGCCTTGATGGTGCGAACGGCCACGATGGTATTTTGCAGAAACTCCATGTGTGCGGCTTCTGTCGGACGTTGGCAGGCTGGCCGCTGGCGAGGGTAGGGTTCCAGTGCGAGGTCCGTGGCCGTGCTTCCCGCAGGCACGGGCAAGGCCGCCCATATTTCGGCTGTGACAAAGGGAATGATGGGGTGCAGCAGCACGAGGATTTCACGTAAGGACAGCCAGAGTACATATTGCGCTGTGTTCCTGCGCCTGTCGTCGCTCTGCATGTCAGGCTTGATCAGCTCCAGATACCAGTCGCAAAATTCGTTCCACAGGAATTTGTAGCCCAGCTGTGCAGCATCATTGAAGCGATATTCTTCCAGCGCCCGATCCATGTCGCATTTAACCATTTCCAGACGGTGCAGCAGCCATTGGTGGTGCAGTTCGGAAACGGTTTCCAGGTTTACCGGGCGAGGCGCATTTTCCGGCAGATTCATGAGGGCAAAGCGCGCCGCATTCCAGAGCTTATTGATGAAATGGCGGTAGCCTTCGATGCGATCTTCGGAAAGGCGGATGTCACGGCCCATGGCAGCAAAGGCAGTGAGCGTGAAGCGCAGGGCATCACAGCCGTATTTGGCGATCATTTCGCGCGGGTCAATGCCATTGCCTGCTGATTTGGACATTTTGTGACCCTGGGCATCGCGAACCAAGGCGTGCAGGTAGACATGGCCAAAGGGAGGCTTGCCCATGAAGTGCAGGCCCATCATCATCATGCGGGCCACCCAGAAAAAGAGGATGTCAAAGCCCGTTACCAGAACCGTCGTGGGATACCAGCGCTGTACATCCCGAGTGTTTTCCGGCCAGCCCAGGGTGGAGAATGGCCATAATGCGGAGGAAAACCACGTGTCCAGGACGTCCTCTTCTTGTTTCAAGTTGTGTCCGGCGCATTGGGGGCAGGTCTCAGGGGCTTGCTCGGCCACAATGAGTTCGCCGCAGTCCTTGCATGTCCAAGCCGGAATGCGATGACCCCACCATATCTGGCGACTGATGCACCAATCACGGATGGTGTCCAGCCAGTGGTAATAGGTTTTGAGCCAGGTTTCTGGAAAAATTTGCGTCAGGGCGGGCACGGCCTCACGGGCAACCGGGGCCAGCTTTGTGGCGGCTACGAACCATTGTGTGGAGACGTGCGGTTCCACGACTGTATGGCAGCGATAACAGTGGCCCACGGCGTGATCTAGTTCCTCAACGTCTTCCAACAGACCGGCTGCCTGGATGTCGTCCACGATTTTCTGCCGACAGGCGTCCTTGCTCAGGCCCGCGTAGGAACCGGCATCGTCCGTCATGACACCGTTTTCGTCAATGACCTGGAGAAATTCCAGATGATGCTTTTGGCCCAGATTCCAGTCGTTGTGATCATGGCAGGGCGTGACCTTGAGCGCGCCGGTGCCAAATTCCCTATCCACATAGCTATCGGCGATAATGGGTATTTCGCGTCCCAGCACGGGCACCAGTGCTGTCTTGCCAATCAAGGAAGCATAGCGCTCATCTTCGGGATGTACGCACACTGCCGTGTCGCCAGGGATGGTCTCGGGCCGCGTGGTGGCCACGGTAATATGTCCCGTGCCGTCGCCCAGGGGGTAGCGCACCTTCCAGAGCTGGCCCCTGTGCGGCTCGTGTTCGACCTCGTCGTCGGCCAAGGCGGTGTGGCAGCGCGAACACCAATTGATGATGTACTTGCCCTTGTAGATCAGTCCTTCCTGGTATAGGCGTACAAAGACCTTGCGCACGGCAGCAGAAAGGCCTTCGTCCATGGTAAAGCGAAGACGCGTCCAGTCCACGGAGGCGCCCATGGCGGAAATTTGGTCAAGAATGCGATGGCCGTATTCATCGCGCCAGGCCCAGACGCGCTCGACAAAAGCTGTCCTGCCCAGATCTCGGCGGTTTTTCCCTTCCTTGGCCAGGGCGCGCTCAACGACATGCTGCGTGGAAATGCCTGCGTGATCCGTTCCGGGAATCCAGAGGACATTTTTGCCCTTTTGTCTCGCGTGACGACAGAGAACGTCGATGAGCGTCAAGTTGAGCGCATGGCCAATATGGAGCGCACCAGTGACGTTGGGCGGTGGAATGACAATGGCATACGGTTCACCTGGCGCTTCTGGATCGGGCGTAAACGTCTTGTTTTCTTCCCAGTGTTTGCGCCAGCGGGTTTCTACGTCTTGCGGTTCATAGCCCTTGGGCAGTGTTTCAGCCATCTTGCATTCTCCCTGAAAGGCGGCGATAGTACGGCATGTTTGCTGGACAACCTGTTCTTATCCTTTGGGACGCATCCCATATCTGGGGCCTTATGGCCTGGCGCGCCGTACGCGCGCTGGGGCTGCCCTGTCGTCTGGTCAAGGCACAAGACATAGCCGAAGGCAGCCTTTTACGCAAGTCGCAACCAGGGGCACGTGGCCTGCTCCTGGTTCCCGGGGGCAGCGCACGGCTAAAGGCCAGGGCACTGGGGGCCAAGGGGCGTGAAGCCGTGCGTCGATGGCTTGCGGCTGGCAATGCCTATCTCGGTTTTTGCGGCGGCGCTGGTCTTGCCTTGACACAGGTTCATGCCGATGACGGGCTGAATGTCTGTCCTTGGAAACGGGCCTCCTATCCGCAGCGATTGCATCATCTTATTTCAGGTCATGTGCGGGCGAGCGTCAACTGTGGGCTGGAGTTCTCACCACGTTTTGGCCACTGCCAGAGCGGGGATGGCCTGTACGCGCTGCCAGTCTGGTGGCCGGGGCAATTCGAGTCCCGACAAGATACGGACGTTCAGGTTCTGGCAGTGGCCCAATGTCCGGACAGGGATTTTTGGCTAGGCGATCTGCCCTTGCAAAAACTGCCAGGCAAGGCCATTGCCCATTGGAAAGACTTGTATGGCGTCAATGTGTCCGCTGATTTTCTGGAAGGTCGGCCTCTTGTCGTCAGCGGGGACTATGGCGCTGGCCGTTACGTCTTGAGTTATTCGCATTTGGAGACGCCGCACAGTGCGCAGGCCAATGCCTGGCTGGCGCAGTTGCTCGCAAGCATGACGCATGTAACCCCCTCGGCGGTGGAAGTGCCGTTGTGGCAACTTCGCCGTCCTGGTGACGTCTGGCCACACTCCCGGGAAAGTCAGCCTTTGCGCGACGCTCTGCGGCATATGCGTGCGCTACTGGATCTTGCCGTGGAGCATCATCTATTTTTTGCCCGCACACATTGGCTTTGGGGGTGGCGTACCAGCCTGCCCGGGGCTGGCTGCAACAATCTGCATGCGGCTTTGTGTACGCTGTTGGAGCTGGAACCCACCCCAGCTGCTTTGGCCTGTTGGCGCTCTGGCTGCGAACGCTTTGCCGCATTGGAACACATTTTTGCCGCCGGGGCGGAAGATCATGTGCTGGCTTGCCGCTTGGCGGAAAGTCTTGGGCCGACGCTTCCTAACGTCGTGGACAGGCGCTGGCTGGCACAACAGCGCACAGCGCTGTTTGGGCATCCCATGTATGGCGGCGGCATCCTGGCGGAACTGCTATCCATGCTTGAAGATGTCATTTATCTCGCCCAGGAGAATGCCCGGGAATCTTGAGCGCAGGTCGTGCAATGCGTGCGCCGCTTTTGTGGTCGCGTTGTCCTCCAGGGGATGCGGGCAGCAGATCGCCGCAAGCCAGCTTTTCTACGTCTTCCAGCAGAAACAGCCCTTGGGCTGAGCAGGCATAGCGCGCCTTGCCGCGCAGGCCCGGAACGCGTAGAGGCGAGGAAAGCACCCGGACGCACTGCCTGTTGTCATTCCGCAGACGTGAAGCTGGGGCAGAGATCAAAAGGGGTGAGAGGCTGAGGCTGTCCTTGGCGAGTCCGGCTCTGGCGGAAAGCTGCGTCAGCCATGCAGGCGCACCTTCGCAAGTAAAGGTAAAATGACACCAAGTGCGGCTGCGTTGCAGGGGACAGGCATCTTGGTGTGTGCAGGGGGCCAGGATTGTCAGTCCGCCTTCCACTGCCAAGCGACGCAGACGCATGATGGTTCCGCCTCCCAAACGGGTGCCTGGTTCCACAAAGAGCAGGGCGGGCCAGGGCGTACCATGGACGTTGGCAGATTCTGGCCATTCCAGGAACGGCGCCAGAGAGTCCAGCAAATTGTCCAGGCGCATGTCAAGGGTATCGTCTTCTGCGGCCTGTGTCCTGTCCATGACGACATCATGGGCCGTCTCATCATTGTCCATTTCCGCATGATCTTCGCCAATACGCCTGCGGGAGCGCGTCTCCATGGCCTCGTTGAGAACGTTGGCAGCGCTGATCAGCCAGGGTCGCATGTCTCCTTTGTCCACCAGGACGGCGGCATGCTGCGTAGCCTTCCACAGTGGCGCTCGAACTGTGCGTATGGGCCAGAGCGGAAACCCCGTCAACGCTGCCAGCGCTTCCATGAGTGCGCGGCCTAGCTGTAGGGGTTGGGGGGAGTTGTCGAGAGCCAAAACGCTTATGGGCGCACTGCGCCACTGTGGGCGGGCCAGCCAGAGGGCCAGGGGCAGGGTGAGCGGGCCAGAACCCATGTCCAGGAAGAGGGCGCGTTTTGGGCCGGAGGTTCGCGGGTCTGGCAGGGGCAGGCTGGCGAGCAGCCGTGTGAGGCGCACCAGATTCCAGGGCAGAAAATAGTGGAGATAGGCGCTCACGGCTGCGGGATGGCTCCAATAGGGTCTGGACAGCCATGCGCGCTCCCTTGTCAGCCGTTGTGAGAGAGCGGCCACGTCTTCCGGCAGGGAACGCTTGTGCGTGGTCTGGAGCGGTCGTACCTGGTGTAGGGCTTCGGGGAGGCGCGTCAGCAGGGAGCGGGCTTCTTCGGGTAATGGCGGGAAGAGTGGCAGCGCATCGGGCCAGGACAATTCCGTACGTCGTCCTGCTGCTCGGCGGGCGTTTGGATGGGGGTGAGCGGGGGGATTCGTGGCAATGTTGCGAGGGGACATTTAGTCTCCAAAACGCATTTGGCGTAGGTAGTTGTTGTGAAAGTGCGGGTCATCCGCGAGACAGAGTACATGGGCTTGGGCGCACAGTTGTGCTAAAGGGGGGCGCATGTCTTCGTGCAGAGCGAGCAGTTCTGCGCCGTCCAGGGCCACATTGCCCACCACGCGCAGGACGCGCTTCAGCGTCGGAGGAATCATGCCCAGCGTGAGCAGGTCTGCAACATCGGCAGAGGTGCCCAGGGCTCCGGCTAGGCAGAAGCAAGCCACATCTGCTATGTTGCACTTCGCCTGGGCAAAGAGGGTTTGCAGAGCGACGACAAAGGCAGCTTTGACCTTGAGCAGGTCTTCAATATCGGCGGCAGACAACCAGAGACCGTGCGGCAGGCGAAGACGCGTTCCCATATGGTCGTAGCCAGGCTGTATATCATTGGTCAGTCGGCGAGTTAGGGGCATAGTCGCTGTGCGGGTAAAATGCCCATTCCTGTCCAGAATACCGGTGCGCAAAAGCACGGCCAGAAGGGAGAGGTAGCCAGTGGCACTGATGCCACGCGCCGTACTTTTTTGTAATTTTTCCTGCATTGTGGATGCATGGAATACAGCCTTCAGGCCCGTAGGGCATAAGTGAAAGGCGGTGACAACCCCTGGGCCGACCAGTTGTCCGCACTCTGGACCGATGCCTTCCAGCGCTGGACCCAAAGGGACGCTTGTCAGCCACAACTGTTTTTGATGTGTGAGCAGGGCCAGCTCGCCGTTAGTGCCAAGGTCGGCCAACAGGATGGGGCGGGGCGTGTCCTTTGCCAGCAGGCTGGCCAGACCGGCGCTGGTATCGCCGCCTACAAAGGGCGCCGGCAAGGGAGGCAGATACACGGGAGGCAAGCCTGGCAGGTCTATCATCTCATTGCCGCTGTGGGAGAGCTGATAGGGGGCGGCGCATAAGCCGCGCACATCCCTGTTGCAAAAGATGTCGGTCATGGCCGTGTTGGCTGCTAGGCAGATGCGCGTGACGCGTCCTATTCTTCTACTTTTCAGTTCGGTCAGGATGCCTCGCAGCAAATGCCGCGTCAGATGGGCCAGTCGGCGGCGTTGGCCGGGTGCTTGCGCCACAGCCAATCGCGACATGACGTCCGCTCCGGCTCCTGCTTGGGGATTGAGTGCCTGCCCATCGGCCAGTGTTGCGCCGTTTTGGGCATCTAGTGCGCGCCAACAGAGGGATGTTGTTCCCAGGTCAACGGCCAGGGCCAATTCTGGCAAGTCGGAGCGCGTTGTTGTTCCCCTGAAGAAGGTTCTGTCTTCTGACCTGGCCAGGCTTGCCGTGGGCAGTTCGAGGGAAACTTCGGTCATACCTTCCGGGACGCGTTGCCGACAGGCCAGCCGCCAACCTTCAGCCAAGTCGTTTGCGGAAAGGCAGCGTATCTCCGCAGGTAGGGGTGGTGGTGGGGCATTCAAAAACCGTACGCGGCAGCGGCCACAGCGGCCCAGACCAGCGCATAGGGGCAAGGGGGGTATGCGTCCTGATAGCCAGATGGCTTGCGAAAGCGTCTGCCCGGGGGTGGCCGAAAGAGGTATGTCCAAGGCATGGCCGAGGGCTTCTTGGTCTGGGGATGCATGTATGCGCACAAGCATGCTTCATACCTGCCCTAAGCTGGGAACAATGAGCAGCGATGAATGGTCAGGGATATGGCTGTCCTGGTTTTGCATTTTTTTCAGACTCGGTCTTTGTGTCAGGCGGCTATGTCCATTTTTTTTTTGCGTTTAGTGCCCAAAACGTTGCAAGATGGGCTGGAGAATTTCGCGCGACCACAAGTACGCCAGGGGCACGAAGACGATGACGAAGACTAAGCCACCAATGGAGAGACTAGCGCAGGCAGCAAAAAAAGGTGGCAGGATCAGGTTTTGCATGGCTTGGAGCGTGCAGAACCAGGCAAGGACTGAGGCGGGCAGTGCGGCCAGGGTGACGCGCAGGGTAAGCTGTGGAAGGCCAGCCAGAGCCTGCGCTCCGTGGCGGTGTAGCCAGATTGCCGTGAGCCAGAGGACGTAACAGGCGACGCTTGTCCCGGACAGCGCGGCAATGGCCCAGGCTCCGCGAGGAACAGCCCACCAGGTATAGGCTGGAAGGCAGCACAAGGTCATGACCGTGCCCGTGATGGCCGGCGTGAGCGTGTCGCCGTGAGCATAATAGGCGCGCACAAGAACCATATAGAGAATCCAGAAAGGCGTGGCGGCCAGCATGATGCGCACCAGCGGCAGTGTGGCCAGAGTCTCGGCAGGACCGAAGCGTCCGCCCTGGAAGATGATGCCGAGGATTGGCCAGGCAGTAGCGGCCATGCACAAGGCGCAGGGGATGATGAGTCCCATGCTGCCCACAAGCGCTGAGTGCAGTGTGGCATTAAAGCGTTCTTTTTCGCCTCGGGCCAACAATTCCACGAGAAAGGGATAGGAAGCCACGGCAGCGGCCTGTCCTACCAGTCCGATGGGTACCTGGGTGATGCGTCGCGCATAATTGAGTAGGCTAACGGTGCCATCCCCAGCAAGGCTACCAAAGATGCGCAGAAATTGCTCGTCCAGCATGATGACGGTCTGTCCAAGCATGAGGGGCAGGGCTGTGAGCAGAAATTTGCCCATGAGTGTATGGGTCCAAATCATGGACAGACGCAATTCCTGCTTGGCTGCCACAGAGAATGGCAGCAGAAAGGTGCCCAAGGCTGCGCCTAGAGTCACTCCGACGCAGTAGCCGGTCATGCCGTCCATACGCGCCAGCAGAGCGGCGGGCAGCAAGGTCTGCGCCGTTTCAGCCTGAGCCAATAAGGGCAGGCCCAGCCCCATGAGAATGATGGTGCCATTGTAGATCAGCGGGGCCAGGGCAGGCACACGAAACTGCCGTCGCATGAAGAGCAGGGCCGTTATGCAGGCGCCGCAGAGAAAGAAAATCTGCGCTGGCAGGATGATGCGCATGAAGAAGGCGAGCCGCTTCCACTGCACAGGCGTGAAGCCGGGGGCCACTACACGGGCCAGATGATCAGCGCCGACCATGCCAGCCAGGGTAAGCAGAGCGGACGCCAAGGCCATCCAGCAAAACACGCAGGAAAAGAGACGCCATGCGTCGTGTGCATTTTCTCGAAAGCGGCGTGTCAGCAGGGGGATCATGGTTATGGAAAGGAAGCCGCCTGCCAGCAGATAATTGATGATGTCTGGCACGACAAAGGCGGCAAAATACATGTCTGCCTCGCCTCCGGCGCCAAATTGCCAAGAAATAATTTTGTCTCGCACAAGTCCCATGAGGCGTGAAAGCACTGTGCTGGCGGCCAGGATGATCGCAGCGGCTCCCATGCGCTGGCGTGCTGAAAGCATGCCCATCAGTGCCTACCCTGTCGAACCTGTCGGCGTCCAGGAGGCATAGCCCTACCCTTCTCGCGTCGTGTTCGCAAAAACGTGGTGTCCCGCAGACTTTTGGGCAACTTCAGAGGACGGAGGCGTATTTCAAGTCTGCCGAGATCAACATCTACGAGGACGACCTCTAGACGTTGACCAATGCTCCAGGTGACACCGGTTCTCATGCCAGCAAGGCGCATGCTGCGTGCATCAAAGTCATAGCGATCCCTGCCAAGGTCTTCCACGCGAATCATACCTTCCACAGGCATCTCTGACAGCGCCACAAAAATGCCAAAGGGCATGATCCCCGATATCAAACCGCAGAAATGTTTGCCAACGCAGGGCAGCAAGGCAAGACATCCTAGACGTCTGTCCATTTCTCGTTCGCAGTTCATGGTTGCGCGTTCGCGACGGCTGAGTATGTCAGCGATGCGCAACAATTGTTGTCCTGCAGGAAAGGATCCGCAATTCATGCCCAGCGATGCCTTCAAGGCCCTGTGCGTGAGCAAGTCGGCATAGCGCCGGATGGGGGATGTAAAATGGCAATATGCCTGGGATGCCAGGCCATAATGACCTTCATTGGCGGGTTGGTAGCGCGCTTGGGGCATGGCGCGCAGGCAGAGGCGGTTGATAATGTCTTCCCTCGGCGTTCCGTGCGCTGCGGCGAGGGCCGTGTGCATGATTTCTTTGCTTGATCGCGTGTGATGTGCTTGATGCACATGGTTCAGACCAAGGGCCACCAGGGCGTCATGGAGGCTTTTAAGGCGATCGGTATCCGGCTTGGGATGTACACGGTAGAGGAAGGGCAGATCTGCCGCGCTGAGATGTCGAGCCACGGCTTCATTGACCGCGATCATGCATTCCTCGATGAGACGGTGCGCATCGTTGCGTTCTCTGACGCCCAGCCAGATCACGCGCCCCTTGGCATCAAGGCGACAGGATGTTTCGGGGAGGTCAAAATCGAGACTGCCACGTTGTCGGCGAAGAGTGCGTAGTTTTGCAGACAGTGCGAGGGCTTGGGTGAGCATGGTCAGAATTTCGTCGCCGCGCGGGTTATGCTGGCGCAGATGTTCGATGGCCGTTGGGGATTTGTCCAAAAGACATGCCTTGACATCGTCATAGGAAAGTCTGGCTGCACAACGCACTACGGCGAGGGCAAAACGGGGCTTGTCTGGCACACCTGTAGCGGAAAAGGGAATTTCCACCAGGACTGCCAGCCTGTCTTCTCCGGAGTCGAGACTGCACAGACCATGACACAGGGCTTGGGGGAGCATGGGTTCCACTGAGTGGGGAAAGTACCAGGAATTGCCGCGATTGAGCGCTTCACGATCCAGGGCGCCCGCATGTCCTGCACCGCGAGGGCGCACATAATGACTTACATCGGCAATGGCCACGCGGAGCAACCAGCCGCCACCGCGTCGCTCCTGCACATGGATGGCATCGTCCAGATCACGGGCATCTGCGTCATCAATGGTCACTAGCCCCAAGGTACGCAAATCTTCCCTGTGCTGAAAATCTTCGGGCAGAAGCGCTCTTGGCAGGCGTGTGACTTCATCCAGAACATCGTTCGGAAAATCGCGTGGAACTTCGTGATTGCATTTTACCAATTCTTCCTGAACGATCACATCGTCTTCCCTGCCGTACTCTGCCAGGATGCGGGCTGTCCAAAGATCCGGCGCTAGTGGCTTCAACGGTTCTAACCGCAGGAGTGTTCCAGGCTGGGGGGCAGTTTGCGCAAGTTCTACGCGGAAGCGAATCGGAAGACGGGAATCGGCAGGGCGGCAGAAGAGCATGTGATCTCTGCGCTGGTCTGCTATGGCAGGAATTTCACGCAGACCGCGTTCCAGAACCTTCACTATGCTGCCTTCCTGTGAGCAACCATGTCCGACTCCAGGAGTGAGGGCAACGCGTACCACGTCCTGATGCCAAGCGGCACCTGTTTGCCCGGGAGAAATATGTATCCTTCCGCCAAGCGGGTGGAAATGTCCGGCATTGCCGATTTGTGTTCGTGACGGAGTTACAAAACCGCCTCCGTCACGCAGTGCTGTAAATCGACCAGTGATCTGCGGCAAGCGTTCTGCTGCCAGCCACATACCTCCTCGCAGGCGCAATAAACGCCCCTGTGCAAGGAGAGACGAGAGTATTTCTTCCAGCTTGTGTCGGCAACAGCGGCCAAGGCCAAGCAGGACGAGCAGTCTGTCCAAGCGTAGAGGGGTGGATTGGGCGGCGATGATCTCCCAAAGCGCGTGCGGCGAAGGCAGACATTGGGGAAGAGCCTTACTTGCTGTGTTCTGGGTAGTACGTATGGAATTTTTTGATGATCTTTGCATGCCGCAACAAAAAGAAAGGAAAAAGGCTGCGTTCTGTTTTTTCTGATGTTGCCCTTGTCCGCAGTGACGGGGGCAAGGGCAACGTTGACATCGCAGACAGCAATGTGTCTCTAGTCAAAATTCGAGGTCTGGTTCAGTCTCTATTGGTGAAAAGGCGCAGGAGCATGAGGAAGAGATTGATGAAGTCGAGGTAGAGAGTCAATGCGCCCAGAATGGCACCGCGACGCACTGCCGTGCCATCATGCATGGGAGCGTCTTCGCCAAACAGACGCAGTCTTTGCGTGTCATAGGCCGTGAGACCGGTAAAGACAAGTACACCAACGCAGCTAATAACAAAGTCCATCATGCTGCTTTGGAGAAAGATGTTCACGACCATGGCGATGCATATGCCGATGAGTCCCATGAACAGGAAACTGCCCAAGCCCGTGAGATCGCGCTTGGTGACAGTGCCATATACGCTCATGGCCAGGAACGTGCCCGTGGTCACGAGAAAAGCATTGGCAATGGAGCCAATGGGGTAGACGACGAAGATGGAAGAAAGGGTGACGCCTGTCAGCGTTGAATACAAGAGAAAAAGTCCCGTAGCCGTACTGGAGGACATTTTATGAACGGCAGCAGAGAGGGCAATGACAAGGGCAATCTGCGCCACAATAAGCACAATGGCTACAAAGCTGTTGCCAAAGATGGCTGTCTGCAGAGATGGTGACGAGGCTACGCCGTAAGACACGGCTGTTGTCAGCGCCAACCCGGCAGTCATCCACTGGTATACCTGGCGCATGTAGGCGGAAGCTACGCTGATGGTGGCGCTGCTGCGGGCAGCGCTAGGGGTGAAGGGCATTTTTTCCTCCCGATTTTCCGTTGGGGTTTATGAACGTCACGTTCACAGCACATAAGGGAAAAATTTGTAGAACTAGAGTAATAACTATATTGTCCAACGGTCGTCTTGGCAAGAGGGTTTGGGACAAAATTTTTCAAAATTTTTTCTTGTCAAATGAAAAAATTTGTCTTAAAAATCTTGGTTCACAATTTGACGATGGAGGGTATCTTCTGTTTTTTCCAAAGCCCCGAATTTTTTGCATAGTTACACGCCAGGCGCTACATTCTTGTCCTGTTATAAAGACAGGGGAAGATTGCTTGCGCTTTTTGCGGTGATACTGACAGCAATGTTTTCGCCCGCCGGTCTGTCCTAGACAGAATCGTCGACCGGTATGCAACCGCTACCTGCTACTTATTTGAGGTACTCATGGGCCAGCTTACCAAACAGTTCGGCAAGATCAAGGTTTCCCTTCCTATCCCCCATTTGTTGAACCTGCAAATAGATTCCTACCAGAAGTTTCTTCAGGAAGGCGTGGCAGAGGCCGATCGCAATCCCGATGAAGGTTTGGAAGGCGTATTCCGGACTGTCTTTCCCATTGAAGATTTCAACAAGACTGCAAGTCTGGAATTTGTCAGCTATGAAGTGGGAGAGCCCAAGTATGATCAGGCGGAATGTATTTCCAAGGGGCTTACCTATGAAGCGCCCATGCGCATCAAGGTACGTCTTGTTGTCTATGATACGGACGAAAGTTCAGGCAACCGCACTATTCGGGATATTAAGGAACAGGATATTTATTTTGGCACACTGCCGTTGATGACGGAAAAGGGGACGTTTATTGTCAACGGTACTGAGCGTGTCATAGTCAACCAGCTGCAGCGTTCGCCTGGCATCATTTTTGAACACGACGGCGGCAAAACCCACACCAGCCGTAAGGTACTCTATTCCTGCCGTATCATCCCCATGCGCGGTTCTTGGCTTGATTTTGACTTTGATCATAAGGATATTCTCTATGTGCGCATAGACCGCCGTCGTAAAATGCCCGCAACAATCTTGTTCAAGGCCATGGGCATGAGCAAGCAGCAGATACTGGAATTTTTTTACACCACGGAGCGCTATCGACTGGCGGATCCAGACCGCATTTTCTGGGAAGTTCGCAAGGAGATGTTCCGCAAGGACAATGCCTATGCTGATGTGGTTGACAAAGACGGCAATGTCCTTGTCAAGGCGGGCAAGCCGATCACCAAGCGTAGCTGGCTGCGCATTTGCGAAGCCGGCATTGAAGCCATTGAAGTGCGCCCTGATACCTTGAACGGAATGTTTTTGAGTTCAGACGTTGTGGATCCCAATACCGGTGAGGTACTGGCCGAGGCTGCCGAAGAAATTACCAATGAGTTGCTGGCGCTTTTCCGCGATGTCGGCATTACTTCGGTCTCAGCGCTGCATACCAAGGGTACGGACGCGTCTTCCTCTATCCGCGATACCCTGGTTCAAGATCGAATTCCCGATCAGATCAAAGCCCAAGAAGAAATTTATCGGCGTTTGCGTCCTTCAGCGCCGCCAACTGCGGAAATCGCGGCCAGTTTCTTTGATAATCTTTTCCGCAATGAGGATTACTACGACCTTTCACCTGTGGGACGCTACAAGCTTAACCAGCGGCTGGGGCTGCAGGAAAGTAGCAACCTGCGCACATTGTCTGATAACGATATCCTTTCTGCCATCAAGGTACTCGTGCAATTGAAAGATAGCCACGGTCCGGCAGACGATATTGATCATTTAGGGAACCGTCGTGTGCGTCTGGTTGGCGAACTGGTGGAAAATCAATATCGTATTGGTCTTGTGCGCATGGAGCGCGCCATCAAGGAGCGCATGAGTTTACAGGAAATTTCTACACTCATGCCTCACGATTTGATCAATCCCAAGCCGGTAGCAGCGGTTCTTAAGGAGTTTTTCGGTACTTCACAGCTCTCACAGTTCATGGATCAGACGAATTCTCTGTCTGAAGTGACGCACAAGCGACGTCTTTCGGCCTTGGGTCCTGGTGGTTTGACGCGTGAGCGTGCCGGCTTTGAAGTGCGCGACGTCCATACCTCGCACTATGGGCGCATTTGCCCCATTGAAACTCCAGAAGGACCCAATATTGGTCTGATAGTTTCGTTGACGACTTTTGCCAAAGTCAACGACTTTGGTTTCATTGAGACACCGTATAGGGTGGTGCGCAATGCGCAAGCCACGGAGGAGATCAAACACCTCGACGCTTCTCGCGAAGCCGATGAGGTTGTGGCCCAGGCCAATGCCCGCATTGATGCCCAAGGCTATCTCTTGGACGACTATGTTACCGTGCGGGTGAAGGGCGAAGTGGAGATGCGTCCCCGTGAGGAAGTGACGCTCATGGATATTTCTCCAAGCCAGATGGTTTCCATCTCGGCGGCGCTCATTCCTTTTTTGGAACACGATGATGCGAACCGCGCTCTCATGGGTTCCAACATGCAGCGTCAGGCCGTGCCCTTGCTGCGTTCCGAGAAACCCTTGGTCGGAACCGGCATGGAAGTTGACGTGGCTCGCGACTCCGGCGCCTGCATTGTCGCATCGGCCGATGGCAGAGTGGAGTATGTCGACGCTGACCGTATTGTTGTGGCCTATGAAGGAGACGTGTTCAAATCACAGGGCGGTGTGCGGGCGTACGATCTGTTAAAATTTCATAAATCCAACCAGAATTCCTGCTTTGGGCAAAAGCCGACCTGCTATCTTGGACAGCAAGTGAAGGAAGGTCAGATTCTGGCCGATGGACCCGGCATTGACGGAGGCGAACTGGCGCTTGGCAAAAATCTTGTTGTGGCCTTCATGCCTTGGTGCGGCTATAACTACGAGGATTCCATACTCATTTCCGAACGCACTGTCAGAGATGATACTTTTACCTCAATTCATATTGAAGAATTTGAGGTAGTTGCCCGTGACACCAAGTTGGGTCCCGAAGAGATCACCCGCGATATTCCCAATGTCAGCGAAGACATGCTGCGTAACCTTGACGAAAGTGGCATTATCTGCATTGGAGCGCCGGTAAAGCCGGATGATATCCTGGTGGGCAAGATTACCCCCAAGGGCGAGACGCAGCTTACCCCGGAAGAAAAGTTGCTGCGCGCCATCTTCGGCGAAAAGGCGCGCGATGTGAAAAATACCTCTCTCAAGGTGCCGCCCGGTGTGGAGGGTATCGTCATCGACGTAAAGGTATTTAACCGTCGTTCGGGTGAGAAGGATGAGCGCACACTGGCTATTGAAGCACATGATACAGCCGTGTTGGATCAGAAGGAAGCTGACCATATGCGTGCGCTGGAGCAACATGCGCGAACATCCCTTGCGCCATTTGTCCTTGGCAAGCAAATCGCTGTTTCACTTGCCGGAAAAAAGAAAGGCGAAGTGCTGGCCGAAGCTAATGCGGCCATGACGGAAGATATACTCGCGCATCTTCCGGTCAAAAAATTGCAGGGACTGTTCAAAAGCAAGGAAGTCAATGACGTCGTACTCCGACTCCTTACCGACTATGACCATCAAGTAACCTATCTCAAGGCTATTTACGACGCCAAGCGTGATAAGGTGACTGAAGGCGACGATTTGCCCCCGGGTGTCATTAGGATGGTCAAGGTGCATATTGCCATCAAACGAAAACTTTCTGTCGGAGACAAGATGGCTGGCCGTCATGGAAACAAGGGCGTTGTTTCCTGCATTCTGCCCGAAGAGGACATGCCTTTCTTTGCGGACGGACGACCAGTAGACATCGTCCTCAATCCCTTGGGCGTGCCTTCGCGCATGAACATCGGACAGATTATGGAAACGCATTTGGGCTGGGGGGCCAAGGAGCTTGGCCGCCAGTTAGCTGAACTGGTGGATTCCGGCACAGCGTTAAAGGTCGTACGCGAGGAACTCAAGAGCATCTACAACTCCGAAGAGATCAGTCAGCTTGTGGATGGCATGGACGACGAGGAATTTCGGGCTTCGGTTTTGCAACTTCGTAAGGGCATTGTGACCAAGACTCCGGTTTTCGACGGCGCAACAGAGGATGAGATCTGGGGCTGGATGGAAAAAGCTGGCCTGGAAAATGATGGCAAAACGACACTATACGACGGTCGTACGGGCGAACCTTTCCGTAATCGCGTGACAACGGGTGTCATGTACATGCTCAAGTTGCACCATCTCGTTGATGAGAAGATTCATGCGCGTTCAACAGGACCTTACTCGCTGGTAACGCAGCAGCCTTTGGGCGGTAAAGCGCAGTTTGGCGGTCAGCGGCTTGGCGAAATGGAAGTATGGGCTTTGGAGGCATATGGCGCGGCCTACTTGCTTCAGGAATTTTTGACTGTCAAGTCCGATGACGTGACCGGGCGGGTCAAGATGTATGAAAAAATCGTCAAGGGGGACAATTTCTTGGAGGCAGGACTCCCTGAATCCTTCAATGTTCTGGTCAAAGAGTTGATGAGCCTTGGCCTCAACGTGACCCTGCATCAGGAAGAGGGCAAGAAGAAGCCCAAGCGCGTTGGGTATATGCGCGAGCGCGAAGACGTTTGACGCGCAAGTTTTTTTCGTTCCAGAAATACAGCAAAGACGGTAACGAGCTTTATACAGCAGCAAGGGAAAAGCATATGAGCCTGGACGATCTTTTCACAGCGCGCAGCGCGTCGAGCAATGTGACGAACATCCGCAATCTGAAAGCCATCCAGATTTCCATTGCTTCGCCGGAGACAATTCGAGAGTGGTCTTACGGCGAAGTGAAAAAACCGGAAACCATCAACTATCGCACGTTTAAGCCAGAACGCGACGGCTTGTTCTGCGCCAAGATCTTTGGTCCGGTCAAGGATTATGAGTGTAACTGCGGTAAATATAAGAGGATGAAACACCGCGGTATCGTGTGCGAGAAATGCGGCGTAGAAGTCATAGCCTCCAAGGTACGCCGCGAGCGCATGGGTCACATTGAATTGGCAGCACCTGTGGCCCATATCTGGTTTCTCAAGACTTTGCCTTCCAAGATCGGTACATTGCTCGACATGACCATGGCTGATTTGGAAAAAGTCTTGTATTTCGACTCCTACATTGTGCTGGATCCAGGTCAGACAAATTTGCAGAAGCGGCAGGTGATCTCTGAAGATCAATATCTTCAGGTGGTGGATCACTACGGCAGCGACGATGCGCTCAAGGTTGGTATGGGGGCCGAGGCTGTGCGTACGCTTTTAGAGGAGTTGGATCTCGAAAAGCTGCGTACAGAGCTGCGCGAGGAAGGCGAGAGTACCAAGAGCCAGACCAAGAAAAAGAAGATTACCAAGAGGCTCAAGATAGTAGAAGCATTTCTGGAATCCGACAATAAGCCGGAATGGATGATTCTGGAAGTCATCCCCGTTATACCGCCGGAATTGCGTCCCCTTGTGCCCCTGGACGGCGGGCGTTTTGCCACATCTGACCTTAATGACCTGTACCGCCGCGTCATCAACCGCAACAACCGCTTAAGTCGTCTCAAGGAGCTTGGAGCGCCAGAGATTATCATTCGCAACGAGAAGCGCATGCTACAGGAGGCTGTGGATGCGCTTTTCGACAATGGTCGTCGTGGACGGGCCATTGCGGGCACCAATGGACGTCCGCTCAAGTCGCTTTCAGACATGATCAAGGGCAAGCAGGGACGCTTCCGCCAAAACTTGCTGGGCAAACGCGTGGACTACTCAGGTCGTTCGGTCATCACGGTGGGACCCTATCTCAAGCTGCACCAATGTGGCTTGCCCAAGAAGATGGCGCTCGAACTCTTCAAACCTTTTATTTATTCCGAGCTGGAGAAACGCGGTCATGCATCCACCATCAAGAGCGCCAAGAAGATGGTGGAGCGCGAAGATCTGGTTGTTTGGGACATTCTCTCTGAAGTTGTGCGCGAATACCCCATCTTGCTCAACCGAGCGCCAACGTTGCACCGTTTGGGCATACAGGCATTTGAACCCTTATTGGTGGAAGGCAAGGCCATTCGTCTGCATCCGCTGGTTTGCACGGCCTATAATGCAGACTTTGACGGGGATCAGATGGCCGTGCATATTCCGCTTTCCGTCGAAGCGCAGATAGAATGCCGCGTCCTTATGATGAGTTCCAACAACATTTTGTCACCGGCGAACGGTGGCCCGGTCATTGTCCCTTCGCAGGATATTGTGCTTGGTTTGTACTACATGACCGTGGAACGCAGTTTTGAAAAGGGTGAGGGCATGGTTTTCTGCGGCCCTTGGGAGGTCGAAGCGGCCTATGATGCCGACCAGGTTTCTCTGCATGCCCGTATAAAGGTGCGTTTGTCCGACGGGAAGATGTATGAGACAACGCCCGGACGCGTCCTCGTGAGCAACATCTTGCCCGAAGAGCTTCCCTTCTCCCTAGTCAACTGCGTGTTAACCAAGAAGAATATCGGCAAATTGGTCGGCGAGGCATACCGTCGCTGCGGCATTAAAACCACGGTTATCCTCTGTGACCGTATTAAGGATCTGGGCTATGAATTTGCCACGCGCGCTGGGGTGACCATTGGCGTGAAGGATTTGACCATTCCGGCAGAAAAAAAAGCTATTCTGGACAAATCCCAAAAAGAAGTTGACGATATTGAACTGCAGTACCGTGATGGCATCATCACGCGCACGGAGAAATACAATAAGGTGGTAGACGTCTGGACCCAGGCCACGAAAAAGGTTTCCGACGCCATGACACAGGAAATTTCCTTTGACGAACGCACAAACCCCACAACAGGGGAAAGGGTCAAAGACCAGAGCTTCAATCCCATCTACATGATGTCCAATTCGGGAGCGCGCGGCAACCAGGATCAAATGCGTCAGCTCGCCGGCATGCGCGGACTCATGGCCAAGCCATCGGGCGAAATCATTGAAACGCCCATTACTTCTTCCTTCCGTGAAGGACTTTCGGTATTGCAGTATTTTACCTCCACGCATGGTGCCCGCAAGGGCTTGGCTGATACTGCTTTGAAGACGGCCAACTCTGGATACCTCACCCGACGACTGGTGGATGTGGTTCAGGATGTTATCGTTTCGGAACACGACTGCGGTACTGTGGATGGCATTGAACTCACCCATCTCATGAATGGCGGCGACATTAAGACGCCGTTGGCAGAGCGCGCCGTGGGCCGTGTTTTGCTGTATCCCGTGTATGATCCGGAAGCACCCGAAGTGGAATTGCTGCCCGAGAATACGATCATCACTGAAAAAGAGGCTAAAATCATCGCCGATAAGGATATTACCTCTATCACGGTGCGTTCACCCTTGACCTGCCAATCCGAGCGTGGCATCTGCGCGCTGTGCTATGGCCGGGATCTGGCCCGCGGTCATTTGGTCAACACTGGCGAAGCCGTGGGTATCATTGCCGCGCAGTCCATTGGCGAACCAGGTACACAGTTAACTATGCGTACTTTCCATATCGGCGGAACGGCATCGAGTACCATTGAGAAAAACAAATTTGAGGCGCAAAATGCTGGCCGTGTATTCCTTAACCGTGTGCGTGCCGTCACCAATCGCGATGGCGTGAATCTGGTGCTGGGCAAGAGTGGTCAGCTCAGCATTGTGGATGCCCAGGGCTTGGAACGCGAGAAGTATATCTTACCTAATGGAGCGCGGCTGGCCGTAACGGAAGGTCAGGAAGTGGCCAAGGGCACCGTACTCGCCGAGTGGGATCCTTTCAATGAGCCTTTTGTGTGCGAGGAAGAGGGCTTCATCCGCTTTACGGACATCATTGACGGTAAGACCGTGCAGGAAAAGGTGGATGACGTGACACGTCAGGCATCCTTGACCATCATGGAATACCGTACATCCAACTTCCGTCCTTCCATTTCTGTGTGCGACGAAGCCGGAGAAGTAAAACGGCGAGGGCATGCCGCTACTCCAGCCGTGTATAGTCTCCCTGCCGGTTCCATTATCATGGTCAAGGACGGAGAGGCAATTCACGCTGGCGACATCATCGCCCGCAAACCCCGTGAAACATCCAAGACCAAGGACATCGTCGGCGGCTTGCCGCGGGTTGCCGAACTGTTTGAGGTGCGTAAACCTAAGGATATGGCCGTCGTTTCAGAAATTACCGGTACAGTTACCTACTCTGGAGAATCCAAGGGCAAGCGTAAACTGGTGGTCACTCCGGAAGTAGGGGAACCTAAGGAATATCTGGTTCCCAAAGGCAAGCATATTACTGCCACAGACGGGGATTTCGTGGAGGCCGGGGATTCCTTGACAGAGGGCTATCCAGAACTGCACGACATCTTGCGAACCAAGGGTGAAAAGTATCTGGCACGGTATCTTGTGGATGAAATTCAAGAGGTATACCGCTTCCAGGGCGTGGGCATCGATGACAAGCATATAGAAGTCATTGTGCGTCAAATGCTCAAGAAATTGACCATACTGGATTCTGGCGGTACGAGCTTCCTTGTGGGCGAACAGGTTGATAAAGCAGAATTCAAGGCAGAAAATCAGAAGGCCATCAGCGAAGGACGAAGTCCTGCAACAGCAGAACCATTGGTTCTGGGCATTACCCAGGCTTCACTGACAACATCATCCTTTATTTCGGCGGCATCGTTCCAGGAAACGACCAAGGTGCTGACCGAGGCAGCTCTCAAGGGCAAAATGGATTATCTGCGTGGTCTTAAGGAAAATGTCATCGTAGGACGTCTTATCCCGGCAGGCACGGGGTATCGTCAGTATGTCAATGGCGATATTTTGGTGCCTGATCAAAAGGAGCGACCTGACAAATTTCTTGAGGAACTGGAAGAAAATCCGATTCTGGTGGATTTGGACAACTAACACAACTCGGGCGGCTGCTCCTTCAGCCGCCCGTCCAAGAATCTCAACTTCTCGTCTAAAGGCAAAGCTGCCGGAACTCGTAACGTCAAATGCTGATCTTGGCTCCGAGGAGCTTGGCAAAGATGGCTATGAGAGCCGGGTGCGCAGGCCAAGCTGCTGCAGTCACGAGATTACCGTCCTCAACGGCGTCTGAAAGCGTAGCATTGGAGTCCTTCCAGGATGCTCCGGCATCGACCACATCCGGTTTGACAGCCGGATAGGCCGTGCAGCAATGGCCGCGCAGTATGCCCGCAGAGACGAGTATTTGTGGGCCATGACATATGGCGGCAATGGGTTTGCCTGCCGTGTGGAATTCACGCACGATTTGCAGAACACGGGGATTGAGTCGCAGGTATTCCGGGGCACGACCTCCAGGCACATACAAGCCTGCATAATCTTCAACCTTTATGCTGGCAAAGTCTGCATTGATGGCAAAATTGTGCCCGCGTTTTTCGGAATACGTCTGATCCCCCTCGAAATCATGGATGGCAGTGCGCACCACATCGCCTGCTTTCTTGCCTGGACATACGGCATGAACCGTATAGCCCAGCATCTGGAGCATCTGGAACGGAACCATGATTTCATAGTCCTCAACATAGTCGCCTGCAAGAACAAGGATTTTTTTCATAGTACCTCCTGGGAATGTCTTCCCGCTTGATAATAAAGACAGCTGCATTTGCGCACTTTGGAAGCGCGTTGTGGGCAATTTAGAAAAATATCTGGCCTATATAACGCAAGGCGACAACAACAAGCGTCAATACGAGCATCCACTTGATAGCTTTGGCTGGCACGTATTTTTGACATCTGGCGCCGAAGTACATACCTGTCATGCCGCCAATGCCTATGATGAGGCCCAGTCTGACGTCGGGTGCTACGCTGAGGGCGGGAAAGAACGGGGAAAGCATGGTATAGAATACGACGCCGCCTAGGGAAGTGATGGCCGTAGCCATGAGTGTAGCGCCAGCCACAATATACACGTGAAGGCCAAAAAACGACACGAGGAAGGGTGACATGATGGCGCCGCCACCTATGCCGTAAATACCACCCACAAGACCGACGGCCAGACTGAGCAGCATGAGCCGCTGCTTCTGGATAATGTACTCGCAACCTTGAAACAATAGAGACAAGGAGCTTCTGGTATTGTGCAGGATGACAAGTGTATTGTCCTCGACAGGTTTCTTCGTGGTTTTTGCTTTTTCTTTGAGCAAGGTTTGCAGCATGCGCAGGGCGATATAGAGCAACACGCAACCAGCAAATACCTTGAAGGTTGAGGGATTGGGGAAAAGTTTGATTCGGATGATGGCTCCTATAAAGACGCCAGGCAGGGTGCCCAGGGCAATGGTGACGGCAATGGGTATGATCAGGCGACCTTCCCTCCAATAGCGGAAAACGCCGGACGGACAGGCCACAATGTTGTAAAATTGGTTCGTGGCGCTGACGCTCGGGTTCGTATAGCCCAGAATGGACATTTGAAAGGGGAGCAGAAGGAAAGCTCCGGAAACTCCGCCCATGGACGTGAAAAAAGAAACAATAACGGCGGTGGCAAAGGGGAGAAGAGGATTGCAGGTGATCTCGGCTGTGGGGAAATACATGATCCGTCCTTGCGGCAGCGGTTCAGCGCTTTTTTTGTCTGTAGGTTGGCTGGCCAGAGTGTGCCTAGAGGTATTTCGCTTCACAATGTTTGTATTGCTACGGGTAGCAGAAATTTCTAGGCTACGTCAATGGCCTGCATAGGCAAAGGACGTGCCGCTGCTGAATGCAATAACTATTTTGATTTCACGACCTTTCACTGCGCAAAAGCCAAGAACCAGGCCAGACACGGGAGAAGGAGTGCAGCCAGAGCAGCGAAAACTTGATGCAAAGTACCTTGGCATTTGCGCCAGGCTTCCAGGACGCCGAGCAGGAGTCCGCAAAAGAGACCGGAGCAGTGGGCTACGTAGTCTGTATGTTCGCCTTCTGTGCCAAGCATGGCCAACAGAGCGACAGCAGCAGCAATGGGCAGTGGACTTTTGCGCCGATGTTGTTCATTTCCGGCCAAAAAACCGGCCTGTACTCCCACAATGGCGAACAGTGCGGTGGAAAATCCCATGCTTTGCACATCTGTTTGGCGCAAAAACAGGGAAAGGCCATTGCCACAAATGCCCCCCAGCACGCAGAGCCAAAGCGCCCTGCCAATGCCTATCAGACGTGCTAAAAGCGTGAGGAACAGAGCGCCAAAGGTGACATTGGCGAAGAGATGCGCCGCATCGCCATGCAATGTCAAACTGCAGATGATTCGATGCCATTCATGAAAGAGACAGATGCGAATGCTGTCCAGCATACCTGCGTCGGCCCACAGCTGCGGCGAAGGAAGGCAGCTTGGGGCATTCCACCAGCCCACGCGCCAACCATGCCAGAGGATGAGTGGCAAAATGCCCAGTGTAGCCAGGTATGGGTGCGGAAAAACAGGCAGCGCTCGGGATATGGGTTTGGGGCAGCTCCATTCTCGTGCATAGGCGTCGAGTTCGGTCAGGGCATGCTGTTCCAGCAAGGGCGGCACATAGATATGGAGCATACCATGGTGCAGGTTTGTCTTGTACGGGATACCGCAAGCGCGCAGAACGAGCAGGCAATCACGAGCAAAGGCACGGTCGTTTTGTTTTTTCGCAACATTACGCCAGAATCGCGGCAGTGAACCTGGTCTGGGCCGGATGCGGAATACTGCGCCCTCTTGCCAAGCAATGCAAAAAAGCATGGGTTGAAAAACCCCGACAGTTGTCTGCCGGGGTTGTCAGGGAAAAATTTGGAAGGCCAGGCTATTGACCGCGAACTAGGGGTTTTTTTACATATCCGGAACGGATGCAGCGTGTGCAGACAGTAATGGTGCGCACACTGCCGTCGGCAAACTGATGGCGTACCCGCTGTAAATTGGGATTAAAACGACGCTTGGTCTTGATATTGGAGTGGCTGACATAATTGCCGACTTGGGGCCTTTTACCGCAAAAAGCACATTCCTTACTCATACTTCCTCCGTACATCCGTCAAAATGACTCACTTCCTGCGGCAAAAACACAAGTTCAAATGAAAATACCACAGGCGTAACTGCGTAACAAAATGTATAGACCAGGAACAGATGTTTCAATCCACAGTCTGCTCCCTTTGTATCCTTATGCTGCCACCGGGGGCAACGTAGGAGCCTCCCCGAAGAGAGTGATAAGAAAAATGATGCCATCGGCTTCGCCGCCCGTCAAGTGCATTTTTCCCCCAGGTGGGGGGCAATCACTGTGGAATCTCTGATGCAATGCAAGATTTTTGTTTGTCTCCATCCCTTTTTGTATGGGCAGCATCAGGCCAAGGTTTGGCCAAGTTGTGCCTTTCATAGTCAAAAGCTGCATCAGACCGTTGTCTGTTCAGGGACAGAGCCTTGTTGCATTGCCTTGCTTGACTGCTTTGGTTGATCGTTGCCAGAGGATATGGATGATGCCTTGGATGTGGCCATGAGGTAGATTTCATGAGGATCAAGTATGAGGATCACGGAACCATCACCCAGGATGGTTGCGCCGGATATGCCCTTGAGGTCGCCGAGGTAAGAACCCAAAGGCTTGATGACGATTTCCTGACGCTCCAGGAGTCGGTCAACCACCAGGCCAAGCCGCCGTTCATTGTCATGGATGACGACCATGGAGAGGACTTCAGGCATGGACTGGGCGCGTGGCAGATCCAGCATTTCGGAGAGTTCTACAATGCCTAGCACTTCACCACGCAAGGTGACGGCCTTGCGCCCCTTGACGTCAGTGAGACGTTCAGATTCGATCTTGGTTGTTTCGGAAACGGCGTCCAGCGGAATGGCATACATCTGACCGGAAACATTGACCATGAGTGCGTCAATGATGGCTAGGGTCAGGGGCAAACTCAAGGTGAACCGCGTGCCCTTGCCCACCTCGGAGTAGGTACTTACGCTGCCCTTGAGGTTTTTGATATTGGTGCGCACCACATCCATACCCACGCCACGTCCGGAAATGTCCGTGATTTTTTCTGCCGAAGAGAAGCCGGGGGCGAAGATAAGTTCCAGTGATTCCCGATCATCTAGCTGGGCCGCTTCCTCTTGGGTAATGACGCCCTTGCGGATGGCTACTTCGCGCATCTTGGCCGGGTCAATGCCCTTGCCGTCGTCTTCAATTTCAATGGCGACGGAATTGCCCTTGTGGAAGGCCCGCAGTGTTACGGTGCCCTTGACCGGCTTGCCCGCAGCGCGGCGTTCTTCTTCCGATTCAATGCCGTGATCTACTGAGTTGCGGATAAGATGCACTAGAGGGTCGCCGATGACTTCGACGACACTCTTGTCCAGTTCTGTCTCTTCGCCTTCCATGATCAGTTCCACTTCCTTGCCGCTCTTGCGCGAAAGATCTCGCACCAGGCGGGGGAAGCGGGAAAAGACCGATGATACGGGCACCATGCGCACCTTCATGATGGTGTCTTGCAAATCATCAGAAATACGGGCCATGGCATAGGTAGTTTCCGAAAGATCCTGCGCTACCCTGGAAACGTCAATATCGCGGCTGGTATCTTCCAAGGAACGGGCGATCAACGTGTAGCGGTTGCGGTTGATGATCAGCTCGCCGATGAGATTCATGAGATGGTCAAGGCGTTCGTGATCGACGCGGATGGTGGAGGAACTTTTGTGCGCTTCCCCTGGTGCTGCAGGTTTGCCTTGGGCTGGTGCCCCTGGCTTGGCCGCCGTAGGCGCAGTCGGCGTTGCAGCAGGTTTTGCAGGGGCTGGCTTGGCTGCCGCAGGAGTGGGCGCAGGCTTGACAGGAGCGCTTGGCTTGGCAGCCTCAGGCTTCGAAGGAGTGGCTGGTTTGGCAGCTTCAGGTTTTGTGGCAGTGGCTGGTTTGGCTGCCTCAGGCGTTATAGGACTCGGGGAAGTGGCAGGTGTGCTGTCTGCCGTCTTGCTGCCTGCAGAAGCCTTTGCTTGTGGCTGGGCGGCGGTAGCCGTCGTTGAGAGCTTTGGGGCAGCTGCAGCACTTTGCGAAGCCGAAGTGGCAGAAGACGCCTGGCTGGGAGAGACTGTGGCTGTTTTGCCTGCGTCTAGCTGTTTGTCAACCATATCCCTAATAATGGCTGTCTCCTGCTCCAGCAGGTCAATCATCAAAGCAAAATCTATGCCACTGTTGCGGCCCTGATCGACGATGCCCGCCGTGCGATCGGCATAGACCTTGATTTCATCAAAGCCCATGAAGCCGCAGGAATTTTTGATGGCTACAAGGCAACGGTAAATGGCGTCGATGGAATCCTTGTGTGCGCTGTCCTTCTTCAGCGTTTCCAGGCCCGCATGTATTATTTCAAACTGTTGCAAAACTGTGACACGAAATGCATCCGAATCGTCGCCCTCTGTCCCTACGGGGATAATGGTTGGGGCAACCACATCCACTGCAGGGACGGAAGATGCCTCCTGTCTGTCATCCATTGCCGGAGACTTCTGATCTTGTCCAGAGGTGTCGTCAAGAAGTTCCGCCGGAAGAGAGATAGCTTCGCCAGCTAACGCCGCCTTGAGCTGGTTGACGACCGGTTCTGTTTCAATGGGTGTGGCCTGGCCGTTGGACACGTTGATGTGTTGTACGAGAGCTTCCATCACATCGACGACCAGTAAGAGAAGGTCTATGAGCTCATGGGTGGGCGTGAGCTTGCCCTGGCGCACATTGTTGAGCAGGGTTTCGGCTTCATGGGTCAGGGCATTGAGTTCGTTGTAGCCAATGATGCCGCTGTTGCCCTTCATATTGTGGAAAAAGCGGAATAGGTCGTTGATCAGTTCGTCCCTGCCCACGGGGTTTTCTTCGAGATCCAGCAGACCGCTCGTAAGATTTTCAATGATTTCGCCGGATTCGTCTACAAAATCCTTCAAGTGTTCTTCGCCGAAGGCCGTCAGGGCATAGGCCGGAAGAGAGGGCAGTGTGCGTACCCATTCTTTGCCGGTCATGGCTGGCCTGGAAGTGGTTTGTGCCGGGGTAGGCGTCTTCGGGGATTGCGCTTGGGGCGTTTCCTGAGACGCAGCGACAGCGTCGTCAGCCGTGGAGGCGGAATTTTCTGTCATCTGGCCAGGCTCGATTGTCGCCGCTTCTGCGGCGGGTTGGGATTCCTGACCTTCCGTTGGCGGTTCAGCCGTAGCTGGCGCACCTCCTCCGGACATGATGGCCTCGATTTGCTCCATAATATGTTCGATCTTGACGTCGCCTTCGGCATTGGTGGTTTCAAGGTTGTCGATCATCTGGCGCAGCGCATCCGTGGAAGCCAGAATGACATCCATGATCTCGGAGGTGACGACCATGCTGCCTTTGCGCAGTTCGTCCAGAATGTTTTCGGACTTGTGGGCAAGCTGATTGATGCGGTTCAATCCCAGAAAGCCTGAAGCGCCCTTCAGGGAGTGCATGGGACGGAAGATATCGTTCAACAAGGCCAGATTGTCCGGAGTCTTTTCCAGTTCCAGCAGATTGGGTTCAATGGTCTCAAGATGTTCTTTGGCTTCGGCAATAAAGTCGGCGAAAAGTTCCGGATCAAAAAATTCCTGGCTCATAATCTATACCTTTGCGTGTCTGAAGGCAGATATGTGTGCAGTGTATCGGGAGTACAGCCTGCGTATCGGTTAGCCCAAAAGCATCTTTATGTTGCGTACCATTTTTTCAGGCTGCGCGGGCTTGACCATGTAGAGGTTGGCTCCGAGACTCATGCCGTATTGGATGTCCTTTTCCTGTCCCTCTGTTGAAAGGACGATAATGGGGATATCCTTGTAAGAGTCCTGCGAACGAATGTTTTTGATAAAGGTAAATCCGTCCATGCGTGGCATGTTGACGTCGGAAACAATAAGATCCACGGGTTCGATGGCCGATAGCTTTTCAATGGCGTCCAAGCCGTCTTCTGCCGTACTGACCTTGAAGCCCTCGCCTTTGAGTACAAAGGCTACTAGATTGCGGATTGTTTTGGAGTCGTCAACGATCAGGATATGCTTTTTCATAATGAAATCCTGTCCTTTGGAGTTGGCTGCCCTTCGAATTATTGAAAGATATTCCAGATACCACTGTGTCGTGTTGGTAAAGTTGCCCTAGTGTCTTGCCTTTCTGCCATATCAATCTTCCAGAATTTTGTTGACGATCA
Source organism: Desulfovibrio sp. (assembly GCA_017454855.1). GTDB lineage: Bacteria > Desulfobacterota > Desulfovibrionia > Desulfovibrionales > Desulfovibrionaceae > Desulfovibrio. The sequence goes on along the minus strand of JAFTCE010000028.1, from coordinate 18,203 downwards.
ATTCCGGGTCAATGATAGCATGCAGATGATCGTTGATATCAGCCATGCCGCACAGAAATTCCGCTCCTGCGCCGAGGTATGCTTCTACATTCCAGTTGAGTCGATTTTTTTCGACAGTGTACATAGTATGGAGTTTGTCGAAAATTAAACCAATGTGCATGCTGTTGGCGCCGCAGATGATAATGCAGCTTTTGTCGGTATATCTGACCTGGCGTTCGTTGGTGAGCAGTGCGTCCAAATGGAGTAGGGGGGTAATCTTGCCACGCAGGTTAATGACGCCAGCCATGTAGCGAGGGGCCATGGGCAGGCGTGTCACTGGCATATACCGCAGTACTTCTACAATGACAAAGACAGGTAGGAGATAAATCTGTCCTCGAATGTAGAAAGAAACCATCTGCAGCTCTTCCATTTCCGCAAGGCGCGAGCGTAGGCTTTGCATGACGCCGGAGTCCGTCTGATCCTTTGCGTCCGATATGTCGCCCATGCCAGGCAATAGGGGATCCGGCTCTAGCTGTGGCACATGCTGCAGTGCGTCCGAACCCAAATATTTTTGCACAAAGGCTTGTTCTGCCGGACTCAATGCAGAAGACGTTACGGGCTTTATTTCCAGGGTTTGTTCGGCAAAGTATTGTTCAGGTGTTTTTACCATAAATGCACCACTTCCTCTGCCAGAGCTGTATAGGCAAGGGCACCACGCGAGTGGGGATCAATATCGTAAATGGTACCACCAAGAGCGCTTGCCTCGCGAAAGTGCGTATCCACACCGATGATTGTTGCAAACATGGATGTCCCCATTTTCCGCCGCATGAGATCCAATACCCTCGTGCAAGCCTTGGCTCGTTTGTCATACATGGTTGCTACCGCCCTGTAGAAAATGGGTCTGCCCAATGCCTTGTGCAATGTGTACAATGTATCAAAAAGTAATTTCAATCCATGCAGAGCCAGAAAATCCGTCTGGATGGGAATAATCAGCAAGTCAGCCGCCACAAGGGCATTGACGAGCAGAATGCCCACATGCGGCGGACAATCCAGAACGATATAGTCATACCTATCGCGGATAACGCAGAGACTCTGGGCAAGTACGCTGCCCTTGGCACGGCGTTCCCGTAAATCCACCTCAAGTTCCGAAAGCCGGATGTTGCCTGGCGCAATATCCATATTGCACAAGGCGCCCGGGTAAATGATGGAACGCCAAAGCCTGAACCATGACGCCTCCTCAGCCAGAAAAAGGTCATACAGACTCAAGTGTACGTTTTCTGGATATATACGTGCGTGTAAGGTGGCACATGCGTGTGGATCCAAGTCCAGCAGCAAGACCCTTTTACCCAGCCTAGTCAAGGCACCACCCAATGTGATGGAAGTGGTTGTCTTGCCTACACCGCCTTTTTGATTGGCAACAGCCAGAATTTTTGCGCCCATTTGACGCGTCAGCTGCCCTTGCGGTATACGATGGTGCCAGTATGATGCTCAAGCTGGAATGCACGGCTGATATTGTGTAGCGTTTCCGAATGGCCGATGAGCAGTACTCCATGTGGTTCGAGATTGTCATAAAATGCATTAATGACCCGCCGTTTCATGGCATCGTCGAAATAGATGATGACATTGCGGCAGAACACAATTTGGGATTTTTCAACCTTCTTACATTGTTCCTTGTCATTCAGGTTGATGGGGGCAAAGCGGATAAGCCTTTTCAATTCCGGTTTGACAGCATATTGATTGCCATCCTGCGTGAAGTAACGAGCCACAATTTCCTTGGGCGTGGTACGCAGCGTATAGGCATTGTATATGCCACGCCTGGCTGCTGCCAGAACGGCTTCGGAAAGATCGTAGGCATTGATGGCCACATCCCAGCTTGCCAGCTCGCTTTTGAGAACTTCGCAGATGATAATGGCCAAGGTATAGGGTTCTTCGCCTGTGGAACAGCCCGCAGACCAAATGCGCAGCTTCTTGTTGCCTGACTTGCGCTGCCAGTCCAAAATGTCCGGCAAAATAATATTCTGGAAGGCTTCGAGCTGTGGTGGATTGCGGAAAAAACTCGTTTCGTTGGTAGTGATGACCTCAAAGAGATGCGTCAGCTCTTTTTGACGGTTGGCGTCATAGCGCAGAAATTTGTAATACTCGTTGAAGCTCTTGAGATGCAGTTCCTTGATGCGGTGCGATAGCCGATTTTCAATCAGATACTTACGATTTTCAGCAATGAAAATGCCGCATTGCTCATAAATGAAATCGCGAATATGCAGGAATTCTTCATCTGTGATCTTCATGTCCTTGCGAAAAAGGGTTCCTGAAGGAGCTGCAGCAGTATTTGGACGGGCGGACGCCCCAGGCGTGCGCGCTGTCGACGGTGCAGGCGGCATTGCGCCTCCTGAGCGAGGGGGCAAGGTTGGAGCAGGACGGGCAGCCATTGTCTGCGCTCCTGCTGTTGGCCGTGTCAGGCCCGCTCCGAAAGGCGATTGTACCGCCGAACCCGCGTTGCGCACAGTCCCTGCAGTTAGGGGAGATTGGCCCACCGTGCGTGCTGCACGCGTCATACCTGCATTTGGGGCGGCATTTTGGCCAGGCGATGTTGTCCGCATACTCGATTGACCGGGCAAGGGGACGCCCGTTGGGCGTGTCAGTCCAGAACCAAGGGGAGAACTTGCTGTGTTTTGTCCGGATGGTTTTGCTGCTGCCGCACCGGGAATCCCAGGACGAACAGCGCTTTTGGAAGTCACATCCTCGGTAGCTGCCGTGCTGTTTTTGGGGGAGGAGGCGAGGGGATTTTTAGGGAATGATAAGGGAGGCCGAGACATACCTACTCCTGTTCCGCCTGTATGGCAGCCACTGCGTCTGCCGCAGCATGCTGAATTTCCGGATCTTCGTGATCCATCAAGCCCAGCAGGATGCTGAAGGCCGCATTGCCGCCAATGTTACCAAGGGCTTCAATGATTTTTTGTGCCACCATGGGGCTTGAATGTTCAAACAGTTCAGAAAGTCGTGGAACAGCATCTTCAACCTTATAGGTGCCGAGCGCTTCTATGGCTCGAATGCGAACCCATTCGTCCTCATCATCAAGGGCAGCTAGAATATGAGGCAGCACAACGGGGGAACCTATTTGTCCCAGCAGTTCGACTACTGCCAGGCGTACATCCTTATTGTCGTCTTTCAAGAGGGGAAGAAGCAGGGGCAGATACTCTTCGGCCTGTGAACCGAGATTTTGGAATGCCTGAACAGCCACCTGTCTGGTTTGAGGATCCTCGTCATTGAGCGCCGTGCTGATTTCCTGCAAATTTTCTCTGACACCATACCGTCCCAAGGCGTAAACGGCCATCATCCGTTGCATGGGCTTGTCGCTTTTGACGCGTTCTCTGAAGCGTTCATTGAGGTTGGCGCTGTGCAGGTTGATGCAGGCTTCCAGGGCCATTTCCTGAACGTCAATATAGCGGTGATCCAATTGCGCGAATACCAGGTCATCCACATTGGCGCAACTGTTTTGATTGCCGAAAAAGAGGAGCGCACTCTTAAGTACTTCTGCGTCGCTAACATCGTTCATGACTGAGACGAAGAAAGGAACGTCCGTGCAATCGGCCAGCCTGGCCATGTCAACAATGACCATATGCTGCATTTCTGGGCCGATCTGCCAGAAAATTTGCTTGAGATCTTCCACAACACGCCTATCGTCCATAAGATGGACGGCTGCCAAGGCCGGTATGAGCAATTTTTCATCGCCGCTGTGCAGGGCATCGCGCAGAGCGTCGCAATAGCCAATGGCGGCCAAGGTTTTCACAGTAGCTTCGTAGAGTTCCGTATCGCGCTCTCTGTCTATGTCTGCCGCCATGCGCAGGACTGGTTTCCCGCAAGGAGGAGTGCCAATAGCCGCAAGCCCCTGCAGCGTGGCCGTTAGGACATCTTCATCCGTGTCAGTCAGCGCTTCCAGGAGGTAGTCGCGCAGCTTATCCTTGGACTTTGTGGCCAGTAAGGACAGACCGCGACTACCCAGTATTTGCACAATGGCCTTGACGATTTTGTGTCGCAAGGCTTCCTTGACATTATCCAGGGAGCTGAACAGCAAAGGAATGGACTTGACATCGTGGAGGTCGCCCAAGGCATCCACAATGGCGGAACTGACCAGGGGCGAGGCATGGGAAAGCAATTTTACCAGTGCGCTGACGGCTGAGTAATCCTTAATTTTGGCCAGAGCCTCAACAACGGCAAATTGTACCCATTCTTCGTCGTACATGGCCTGACAAAGAGAGCTGACGGCATCGGGAAATGCCTGTGTGCCCAGACTCACTGCCGCCTGGTAACGCACGTTGATTTCCGGATCCTTAAGCAGGGCGCGGCAGAGCATGTGGCACGCCTGCAGTGTGTGGCAGTAACCCAGGATATCTGTCACAAAGATGCGCAGGTCGGAATCTTCATGCTGCATGTACGGCTGCATGCTTTCAATGCTGTCTGATGCGATTTCACGCAGGATATCCATGGCTACATTGCGCACAGGGGCATCTTCACTGCTCAACAGGGGGAGCAATGCATCTACTACCTGAGGACCTCGAATCTTGCGCAGGGCATATTCGGCGGCTTCCTGCACACCAATGTTGGCGCTTTTGACATGCTCGCAAAGCATGGGAACAGCATCCTGGAGCTTAAGGTCTCCGGCGCTGAACGCTGCGTCGCGAATATCCGAACTGTTGCCGGAGCGCAATGCGTCAAGAATTTCCGTATGCTGTGTTTCGCTCATAGTAATCACTCACTCCGGGGTCAGCCTTTGACCGTTTTGATAATGGCGTTGGCGATGTCGTCGGCATCGAGAATGAGGTTGGCAAGCTTGGCGTCAACCACGGCCTTGGGCATGCCATAGACTACGCAGGAAGCTTCACTTTGGGCAATAAGGCATCCGCCCTTTTCGCGGAGAACCTTGGCACCTTCGCATCCGTCTGACCCCATGCCGGTGAGCATCACGCCCAAAGTACGTGATCCCATGGCCCTGCCCGCCGTTTCCATGAGAACATTGACTGTAGGTTTGTACAGGGCGTCACGGGGTTCATCGGTTACGGCTATCTCAGGAAGCGGGCCGCGCATGCGGATGCCGATATGCTTTCCGCCCGGGCAGACATAGGCATGGCCAAATTGGAACTTGTCTCCATCTACGGCTTCTGTCACGGTGATTTGGCAAACTTTGTTCAACCGTTTGGCAAAAGGCCCGGTAAATGTGGCGGGCATATGCTGCGCTATGAGTATGCAGGCCGGGATTTTTTCCGGTAAGGCGGAGAGGACGGTTTGTACTACCGGCGGCCCTCCTGTAGAAACGCCAATGACGACGAGATCACGCGGCCCCTTGCAAGTTGGGGGCGTATGCTCCACCGTTGGCGGGCTGAAATGGGCAGTGACCAGTGTGGGCTTGGCGTCCACAATCCTGTTTATGCGGCGGTACTTGAGCTTGAGAATGGTTTTGCGTCGGGCGAGAGCCTTAACTTTGCGCCGTATTTCCTGTCCAAACTTTTCTTTATCGGTACTCAAGGTCTTGGGTATGAAGTCCAACGCGCCCAGTTCCAATGCCTTGAGCGTCGTCTCTGCCCCTTCGGCAGTCAGGGAACTGATCATGAGTACGGGCAGAGGATTGGTCTGCATGAGCTGCTTGAGCGTTTCGAGACCGCCGAGACGTGGCATTTCCACATCCAGCGTGATGACGTCCGGGTCAAGCTCCTTGGCTTTAGCCAAGGCTTCCAATCCGTCACGGGCCGTACCAGCTACCTTGATTTCCTGATCATTTTCCAGTTGCGAGACGAGTGACGCCCGCATGAAGGAAGAATCATCGACCACAAGCACACGGATCATAGACTTCATTACTCCCCCAAAACAGTCGCACACGTTATATCACTAAAGACGCGTTAGGTTACGCCAATGATGGCAAATTGACAAATGAAAATTATTGCTTGCCAAACATCGCAATCTCGCCTATTTTTCTTGTGTTGCGGGATGTGGCTCAGTTTGGCTAGAGCACAGCGTTCGGGACGCTGGGGCCGCGCGTTCAAATCGCGCCATCCCGACCAGAAAAATCAGGGGCTGCGGGCAACCGTAGCCCTTTTTTTTCCCTCAAAAAGAGGTTCACATGAAGCTGAAGAGCCTTGTGTTCGCGCTTGTTTTTTCTGTTGCCGCAGCCTATGCCCCAGATATTGCCGGGGCGGAACTGCCTTCCCTGCAGGATGCCTGGGACAAGGTGACGGATGTTACGCGGGATGCCCTCAAGTATGTCAAGGGCAATGGCAATTCTGCGGAACGCCAAGACTCCGCAGCAGCTTCAACGAGTGAAAGCAGAATTTTCTCAAAGGTATGGAAGAAATTTGCCGAGGTCAGCAATGAAGCCGTGAATTTGGCAACGGATGCCGAGAAAAAAAAAAACGGACAATGCTCGAATTTCTCACGGCACGCGAACCCAGGTATGTTCGTCTTTTGAAAAAAGCGCAGGATATACTGGCCGATTCCGAGGCCAATGAGCAGTTTGAAAAAATTGACGAATTGACGCTCAGAAACAAAAAAAATCAGGAAACCATACTCAAGCTCAAGCGCGACAGGGTCGTGGCGCCTCTATCTTCCTACAATCCGCTTGCGGACACTAGGGAACGCATTGACAAAAAAATTGCCAATCTTGAAACGGAGATGGTAGACAACAAGGAGCAAATTCGGCACCTGCAATCCGAAATCATGCACATTCTCGACAAAAATGGTCTCCATATCTCCATGGAAGAACTCAAGTACCTTATTGTTTCCGCCGAGGGGAGCGAACTCGTCAGGCTCATGTCCATAGCGGACAACATGAAGAGAATCCAAGGCGTCATTGAACGCGAATTGCTGCAGGATAAAAACAATGTCAGCCTTGCGAAATACTACACTGGCATGTATTTCATTTCACTGGAAACATACTTGTCAGCGCATGATACTGTGTTGGAGAAAATCCCGCTGTACCGAAAGCGGCTCAAAGACATAGTGCGCGAAGCCGCGCAAAATCGCGATGAGGCCAGAAAATTGCGTTCTTCCGCCAGCGATGCCGACGTGTCGAATCTGGAGGCCAATATCAACATCAATGAACGCGTTCTTTCCGTAGCCAGGCTGTATGACGACCTACTCCGCAGACGCATGGACTTGCTCCAGCAATCTAGGAACAGCGTCGAGAAGAAGGTCAGGATTGCCAGCAATACCTACAAGACAATTGTGAATGGCAGCGCTTTGATTACCTTGATCAACACGGAGTCTGGCGAGTTCTCTCTGCTGGTCAATTTTGCAATGCCGGAACTGAAGATGATCTATGATTCGGCCATGCTCAATGCCTTCATGGAGATTGCGGACAGAATCAAGTCAGAACAATAATGCTTTCCGCTGGCACAGAGCAATGGTTTTTTCTTGTTTTCTATGCGCCTTTCGTCTGAAGGAAACAGCCCTTACACATTTGCACAGGAGTAATACATGCAGGCAAAGCGTGGCATGGGTGCCATCATCGGCGACATCGTGGGCAGTCCGTATGAGTTCGACTGCAACAACATCAAGCGGGAGGATTTCCCGCTTTTCTCGGAAAATTCTGCCCCTACCGATGACACGGTCATGACCCTTGCCGTGGCCGAGGGCCTGGTTAAGGCCGCAGGGCGTAGCATGGAAGCGGTCAGGGCCGCTGTGGTGGACAGCATGGTCGAGTGGGGCATGACCTATCCCGGTGCAGGCTATGGTGGGCGTTTTTCTCACTGGATATACGACCCAGCGCCCTATCAAAGCTATGGTAATGGTTCGGCCATGCGGGTGTCCTCTGTGGGTTGGCTGTTTGGGACGCTCGACGAGGTTCTGGCCTATGCCCAGTTGACCGCCGAGGTTTCACACAACCATCCGGAGGGCATCAAGGGAGCGCAAGCGACTGCAGCAGCCATATTTCTTACGCGTCAAGGCATGGAAAAGGCCGCATTGCGGACGTATATTCAACAAGCCTTTGGCTATGATTTGCGCCGCACACTGGCGGAAATCCGTCCTGCCTACCATCACGTCGAAACGTGCCAGCAAACAGTTCCAGAGGCCATCACGGTCTATATGGAAGCCGACTCCTTCGAGGACGCACTGCGCAAGGCCGTCTCCTTGGGCGGAGATTCCGATACCCTCACGGCCATTGCCGCGAGCATAGCCGAGGCACGATACCCGGTACCGGACTGGATTTTTAGCGAGGCATGGGCCAAGATGGATGGAAAAATGCATACGGCGTTTGAAGTCTATCAAGAACATATCAAGCCGTGACGCAAGGTGCGCATGGGCGATCCATCCTGTCGGGAGCGTGTGCGCGAAAAAGCTCCAACCTAAGAACAGGCAATATCCACAAAGCGCCAGTCCTGCACACTGAAGAGTCCACGCGTGTTGACCTTGAGCGCAGGAATCACGCAGAGGGACATGAAAGCAAGAGTGACCACAGGGTCGACCGTTTCGTTAATGGCCAATTCCCTCGCGGTCGCGTTGATGGCCGTATTGAGTCTTGCCACTTGGGAAGCATCGTCCTGGCTCATGATGCCGCCTACGGGCAGGGCGAGACGTACAAGCACATGGCGCTTGCGCACGATGGCAATACCGCCCTGCATGGCGCAGATTGCTCGCACGGCGGCTACCATGTCGGCGTCATCACTGCCAGCCACCACGATATTGTGCGAGTCGTGGGCAATGCTTGTGGCAATGGCACCGTCAAGCAGCGCCCCCTTCCGCACGTAGCCGGACAGAATGCCAAGGCCAATATGCCCACTGGCTTTGTGTCGCTCCAGGACGGCGATTTTGCACAGGCCGGGATTGAGCTTCGCTGCAAAGTTTCCTTCCTGTGTGGTGGCGACGTCCATGATCTGCTCTTGTGTCACCAGGGAATGTGGCTGAAGGACGATAACGCGGGCACGTCCTGTCGGCAGGGGGATGCGCAAGCTTTCTTCCGAAAAATCGGCAAGATGCACACTGGAATGAATGGATTCCGGCACGGGCCTCGCTGGCAGTTCTACCAGAAGGCGACCGTGTTCTGCCACCTTGTGACCGGCGCACCACACCGTGTCCACGTTGAATTTTTTGAGGTCGTCTACGAGGCACATGTCCGCGCAGAACCCGGGCGCAATGGCACCGATTCTGCTCATGCCGTATGCCCTGGCAGGGTTGAAGGTTGCCATGGCCACGGCTAGGGGCGCGTCAAGCCCTAACTCCACTGCACGCGCCAATGTATGGTTGATGTGTCCGTATTTGAGGATGTCTCCGGCGTGCATGTCGTCGGTGCATAGGCAGCAGCGTCGGGCATTGGCAGGGGTTATGCCTGGCAGCAGACGTTCAAGAGAGCTGGCTGCGGAACCATGGCGGATAAAGATGTACAGGCCGGCGGCAATTTTGCGGCGCATGCCGTCCGGTGTGCTGCATTCGTGATCATTGCTCACCCCACTGCCCACGTAGGCGGCAAGTTGCCGTCCATGCGCCAGAGGGCAGTGACCGTCCACGGTCAATCGTGCCGCTGTGGCAAGATCGATTTTGGACAACAGCCCGCCATCGCAGGCCAAGACTCCCGGATAATTCATGACTTCGCCCAAAGAGCAAACGCGGGGATGCTTCAGAAAGGGCCGCAGGTCTTTCGCTAACAGTTCAGCCCCGGCATCTTCAAAGGGTGTGCAGGGCACACATGAGGGCAGAGCGAAATGCATGTGCAGGGGCAAGCCCTCGGAGGCATCCAGCATATACTGCAAGCCGTCCACGCCAGCCACATTAGCGATCTCATGGGGATCAGCCACAACACGCGTTGTCCCCAAGGGAAGCACCGCCGCAGCGAAGCGTTCTGGTGTCAGCAGGGTGGATTCAATGTGGATGTGTGCGTCCATCAGGCCGGGAATGAGAACCTTACCCTTACCGTCAACGACATTACCGGCCCTGGCAGGGCCGAGAGGCATGTCATCCTGTAATACCGACAAAATGACCCCGTCAGCAATGGAAACCGTTGCGTTGCGGATGATTTCGCAGTTCAAGACATCGACCACGTCAACATGGCGAATGGCCAAGTCACATTGCTCTTGCCCAAGCGTCATGCGTATGCGTCGGGCCAAAGCGTCAATAGTTTCCATACTTCCCCCTAGTTCATATTTCTATTTATAGCTCTTTGGCGAAAATTTTTCAATCCGTAGTCACACGCAGCGTCGAAGCAGAGGCGGTCAGAGCGTGGTTCCTCTTCTGGCGTCATAGATGTCCAAGGCGCTTGACGGGGGCAGCCTTGCCTTGCGCCTGCTGTACAGAGCAGGTGCATTGACGCTGCGTCACGGGGACGGTCGTGGCGTTTGCCGACGCCGTTGATCGGGCAGCCCGTTTTGATGACGGGACAAGCGGTCGCCTTTTCACGATGGTGGGAGACGGGATAGCCGTAGCGTCAGACATTCCCTGCTTTACAGAGGTACGCAATGTGTCGTACAAAAACACATGTCAACCATGATGCGCCTTGTTTTACCTTTGCTCTGCATCCACTATGCCCTGTTTCCTCCGGGCGAAGTCCTAGCTGCTTCTGAATGGGATGCCGCGAAGGGCAATGCTCCGCCTGTGGAGACACGGCAACAGCTTCCTGCAAGCGTTCTGAGGTCGCGACCGTTGCCGCCGCAGGTGGGCTTGCATGCGGATGGCCAGAGCAGCGCGTGGACATTCAGCCAGGGGGAGAGCAGCAGGGACGTATGGCGCGAGGCCATGCCTATGGAAACGTTGCGACGTCGTGCCGTGAAGCCGCAGGACAGACGTACAACGCGGGCTGTGAACACGAAGCCAGCCATTGATTCCGCATTACGGGCCATAAAAAAACGTCGAGAGACCAAGGGCGATGTGGGGTTCAGCATCAAGCAGGAGTCGTCTTCCTGGCGTGAAGACGCACTATCCCAGGACAAGGCGCCAGACGAAAAGCTGCCCATGGAAAGTCGGAATGTGGTAGGGGCCTATGCTGGAGTGATAACTGACGACGACTTGAGCATCAAGGTAGGGCCAGAGCTGATACTCAAGGACGACACACGAGAAAACCCGCATGCTGACAATAGGCAACCAGAGTCCTCTCTGGGCTTGGGCATGCAATTCAAGCTAGATTTTTAGGTCAGCTTGACGAAAAGTAGGCTTTTCACCTGTAACTGTTACGAGGGAAACCCTGGCGTGATATTTCATCAATAATTTTCTTGTGGTTTGAACCTCTCCCTTTACTGGTTTCCCCAGGAAGCGAAACTACAAGGGCATCGTTTTTGCCAAGATGCGAAACCGAGTTGGCTGCTGACGCAGCCAACAAGCATTGCCAGCGCCTTTATTTAGCTGCCTGTGCCAGTATAAGATCAACCTCATCAACGCTAAGCCCGGCGTTTTTGGCAATCTGACGATTGCTGAGACCCTTGCGACGTCCGTTGAGAATAAGCTCGCGCAGGAATTGCGGTGAGCGCATGATGCCTTCAGCCTGCTCCAGCAGGCGCCGCAGTTCCTGTGCCCTTTCTTCAAGCTTGGCGTCCAGATTGCGCAGCTCTGTCTGTCGTTGGCCAAAGGTCGCCACAATTTCGCGTTCTAGACGGGCGTTCATCTCAATGCGTTGAAGCAGGCTTTCTTGATTGTCCTGCAAGGTGTTGAGCAAGGTTTCGGAATGGCGTAGGCGGAGGTAAAAAATCAGCACACCCACGAGGACGGCGAGTTCGAAGAGGGAAAATATCCCGACGAGAAGAAAAAGCAGGCTGTCATTCATATTTTCATGTTCAACAAATTTCCCCGTAAAAGGGTGGTTTGGAGATCGTCCTCATCGGTCGTGCTTACGTTACGCCGTCGCCGCCGACTGCCGAATACCTGTGAATTGCGCTGCTCGGCATCGGCCGAAAGAGACATATGGGAACTCTTTTCGGATTTGGTGACCTGATGTTGTTCCTGACGCGCCATTTCGGCTGCGAGCATACGTGACATGGCAGCTGAAGCCAAGGGGCCTACGGCAGCCGCATTGGCCATGGAAGTCGCCATACCGGTCTGGGCATACAATACTGCCAAGGTGGCGTCAATGCTCATGGCCGTTCCCTACCCTTGGCGGCTTTTATGCCGCCCTATTCGTTCAAATAACTTTCAAACAGAATATCCTCTATTTTTCCGCGGGTAATGTAATGGTTCAGCACGGCTGCAAGGTCTTCCTTGATTTTTGTTGCATTGCCGGCATTGAGGAGAAAATCGTCCGATTTGCTGCTTAAATAATAATACAGGGCGTCACGCAAGGGTATGAGCTTGTGGTCGATTTCCGTATCTACAGTAGGATCCGTGCTGATTGTGGAAAATTTGCACACCAGAAAATGCGTACCCCGTTGCGTCTGACGGGGGATGATAAAAGCCTCCAGTTCTTTGATGGATTCCGGTTTCGGTGTTGGCGCACTGGGTGCGGAAGGCACAACGATAACCTCTGGCTCAATAGGTATGACGGGTGGTGGGGGCGGCGCTGGGGAGCGGAGTAGAAACCACCAGACAGCGCCTCCTACTGCCAAGAGAGCAAAGACGCCGACGCCGACGAGCAAGAAGAGCTTTTTTTTCTTCTTGCCCGAGACGGGAGCGCTTTCGGATGACGCCTGGCTGCCGTCCGGGTTGTCTTGCGCCTTGATGGCAGGCGCTTCGGATGGTTCTTCCTTGAGAAAAGGCGCGTCCTCAAGATCAAGCTCAACTTTGCGTGTGTCTTCCTGTCCTGCGACGACTACCGACATTTCCTCCTTTGTCGGCGTATCCTTGACCATTTGCTCTTCAGGCACAGCTTACTCCCAACCGCCCTGTGGCAATATCTGGTTTCATTCCACAGTTCGATGCCATCCGGCGACTGACTCAGTAAAGAATTTTTCCTGCAACGTTTGGACTTCTTGGAAGCTAGGGAAAAATTTTGTCGATTTTTTGCTTCAATGTATCGGCCGTGAACGGCTTGACGATATAGTTGGAGACCTTGGCTTGCACGGCTTCAATGATATTTTCCTGCTGGGCTTCGGCTGTGACCATCAAAAAGGGAATGGACGCGAACTGCTCGCTGGCGCGCACTTTGCGCAAGAGTTCGATGCCTGTCATCTGGGGCATGTTCCAGTCGGAGACAATAAAATCGATTTTTTCGCGATTGAGCAGATCCCAGGCTGCGGCGCCGTCATCTGCCTCCACAACGTTTTGAAAGCCTAGCTGGCGCAGAATGTTGCGCACGATACGGCGCATGGTGGCAAAATCATCGACAACAAGAACGCGCATGTTGGGATTGTAAGGCATCTGGAGAACTCCTTGTGCATGGATGAGAGGTATCGGGTTGGTTAAAAAAAAGGTTCCCCGGTCATAAAACTACAATGCGGAACCTTCGCCGTACTGATTTATGAAATCTCTCCGCAGACGGTTGAGCGCTTGAGAGTGTAGCTGGGAGACGCGTCCCTCGGTTATCCCCATGACTTCGGCAGTCTCGCGCATGTTCAATTCGTCAGTATAATAGAGGGAGAGTACCAATTTTTCTCTTGGCGTCAAGTTTTCAATAAGCGGGGCAATGCGTTCCACAAGTTCCTGTATGGACGTATCGCGGTAGGGTTCGCCGCCGCTGTCTGGGATATCCCCAGACAAGGTGTCCTGTATGGCATCCAAGGAGACCCAGAGCTGGTTCTGCAGCGCCTCAAGGCCCTGACGCACTTCGCGGATTTCGAGACCAGTGATTTGCTGCAATTCTTCTTCTGTTGCTTGACGACCGTGTTCGTGTTCCACTTTGCGCATGGCGTCGTCCAAGACGCGGACGCGCTGACGTAAGGAGCGTGGAAACCAGTCAAGCCTGCGCAAATCGTCCAGCATGGCACCCCTGATTCGGCTTTCTGCGTACGTCTCAAAACGTATGCCAAGTTGAGGGCGGAATTTGCCAAGGGCTTCCATGAGTCCTAATGTTCCAGAACTTATGAGTTCACCGATTTCGACGCTGCGTGGCAGCTTTGCCTTGAGGCGCAGAGCTAGAAAGCGAATCTTGGGGGCATAATGCTTTACCACGGCTTCCTGTTCCGCCGTTGAGAAAGATTCCCAGGATGTCGCTCCGGTTTCGAGCGCTTCCCAAGGGCAAGATGGAACTTGCGCTGTGCCGGTCTTCATAGTGTTTCCTTTCGGCTCTGCCTCTCCTACCTCGTGGCACTGCTGTCCTGTGCCAAACATTGCCCTGCTTTCCTGTGAAATAGGGAAAATGCTAGCGGAACAGCAGCTTTTTCCAGAAAAATTTGATGTTGCCGTCAAGATTGTCCGGCACTTTCCAAGCCGCAATGGTGTTGGCAAGATTGCGCACCGCCTTCGTTGCCGGCCCTTGCGCACCCGTGCAAAAAGGCTGTTGTTGAACCACGGCCTTGCGTACATTGGTGTCCTTGGGGACTACGCCCACGAGTTCCAGGGAAACACCGCTCAAAAAATGATCGCAAGCCTGGTACAGGCGCAAAAACATGGCCTTGGCTGTCTTCAGATCGGGGGCCATGTTAATACAGATTTTAAAGCGCTCCACGCCATGATTGGTCTTGAGTACCTTGATGAGCGCGTATGCGTCCGTCAGTGAAGTAGGTTCCGGCGTCAAGACCACCAGGCGTTCCTGGGCAGCCATGTTGAAGTACAGAACATTGTCGCTGATGCCAGCGCCAGTATCGACAATAAGGTAGTCCAGATTGTCTTCCATTTCGTCAACAGCTTCCAGCAATTCCAGCTTTTGACCTGTGGAAAGCGCAAGCATTTCGCTCATGCCCGAAGAGGCTGGCAGGATGGAGAAACCGTATGGCGTGGGGAAGAGAATGTCGTTGAGGGAAGCTCCCTCGTGAAAGAGGTGGAAGATATTTTTTTGCGGCGTCAGTCCGAGAATGACATCCACGTTGGCCAGGCCAAGGTCGGCGTCCAGAAGGACTACCTGTTTGCCGAGCTGGGTCAGAATGACGGCGAGATTAACCGAAATATTGGTTTTGCCGACGCCGCCCTTGCCGGATGTGACGGAGAAGACCATAGGAAAGCTTCCGCTCATTCACATATCTCCCGATGTTTTTGCTCAACGCTGTCAGGCGGCCTGGCCTGGAAGTTGTCTTTTGAAAATAAGACGCCAGACCAGGGGCTCAGTAGCCGGGCTAAGGCTTTCTTTCAGTTCTGCACCGTACGAGAGCGCGGAAATGGGCAGCCCTGAAGCGCATGCGACATTGACTATGCTGCCATAGCTAATTGCTTCATCCAGTTTTGTCCAGACAATGGAACATGGACTTTGCGTTTTATATCTTTGCAAAAATGCCTGCGTTTGCAGTGTATCAAAATAGGGCGAGAGTGTCAGATGAATGGCAATGTCTGCGGCTTCCAGCGCCATGTCGGTTATCCATTGTTCCAGGTTACGTTCGCGGTCAAGGCCGGGCGCATCAATGAAAACCGTATTCGCTTCGGCAGTCGCTTGAATCGATCTTTGCATTGCAGCCCTGTCCGGTGCTTCCAGATAGGTAAAGTTGGAAAGTTCTGCCCAATGGCGCAAAACCAGCCTGCCATTGCCCCGTAGGCAATCAGCATTGATAAAGGCAATGTGCGCTTCGGGATTGTTGCGACGCATTTGCAGGCCAAAGCGCAGGGCCGTGGTGGTTTTGCCAAAACCGAACGGACCTGCCAGCAGATGGATATGCTGGTTCCAATTTTCCGATCCCCAGGTCTTCACGGGCACCATGCCGCAAAGACATTCCAAAACAGAAGAACCGGGGTCTGCCAGGAGCTTTTGATACAGTCCCACGGCCACTGCGTCGGAAACGCCTTCGCGCTGCAGATATTCCAGGGCGACGCGTTGGCGCGGCGTAAGGCGTTCGAGCTGTATGGCGGGCTTCATCAGAGCAAAGAGCTGATCCTTGATCTGCATCCACTCTTTGTGCCATTCACCCCAGCCGGAAGGCGTACCACCAGAGGAAGGATCGCCGTCTGACGCGGAACGTTCGAGTCCTGCCGTTATTTCGTGGCAGACTTCGCCGTTTTTGCGGTAGGTGCGGTTCCCGAGGATAACGGCGTCAGGGCCCATGTCTGCCTTGATCCTGGCCAGTATCTCCTGCGAAGAGGTTCCGGTGAATGTTTTGACCTGCATAGCCCAGTCCTTTGGCGCGGCCCATGTCGGGTGTTACAGCTCTTTCGTGTGCAAAACAATGTAGCAGAGAAAGGAGCAAAATCAAGGGCAACATGGGCAGGCAAAACGCGGCGGGGGACAGGAGCGCTTGCTGTCCCCCGTATCCTGGCTATCAGGCTGCGGACACCATACCTACGGATTGCAGGCGAATATCCGGCGGAATTTCTGCCTGGGAGATCACGGGCACCGTAGGCAGAAAACGGGTGACGATTTGGGCCAGATGCGGTCGGATGAGGGGCACGACCAGCAGCACCGGCTGGCCGTCCGTGTTGACGGCATTGTCGGCAACCTTGCTGAGATTGTTCACCAGTCGTTGGGCAGCAGCAGGGTTGAGAGAGAGGAAGGTCACGCCATTTTCGGCCTGACGTATGCCCTCCTGAACCATGCGTTCTGCGTCGGGAGCGAGCGTCATCACTGGCAATGTACCTTGGCTGTCGAGGTAAGGGCGTACGATGGATCGGGACAGCTTTTCCCGAACGTATTCGGCCAATGTGTCCGGGTTTTTGACTGTCGGGCCAAAATCGCCCAAGGTTTCAACAATGGTCAACATGTCACGAATGCCCACATTTTCGCGAACCAGGCTTTGTAAAACCTTCTGAATGACGCCCAGGGAAAGAACATTGGGCACCAAGTCTTCCACGGCCTTGGGTGCATGTTTGCCCAGGGTATCCAACAATGCCTGTACGGCCTGTCGGTCGAGAAAGTCGGCCAGATGGCGCTTGAAGACTTCCGTCAAATGTGTGGCAATGACCGTAGCCGGATCTACGACGGTATATCCTGCCAGCATGGCCTCTTCGCGTTGGCTGTCTGGTATCCACAGGGCTGGAAGGTTGAAGGCCGGTTCCCGCGTTTCGATGCCGTTGATCCTGGTCGTCACATTGCCGGGATCCATGGCCAGAAAGTGATCCACGAGGATTTCCGCCGAGGCCACCTGATTGCCTTTAATGAGCAGGGAATACTGACCTGGCTTGAGCTGCAGGTTGTCGCGCAGGTGCAGGGACGGAATGACGACGCCCATGTCCAAGGCGAATTGCCGCCGTATGGATCGGATGCGAGCCAGCAGGTTGCCGCTCTGTTCTTCGTCCACAAGGGGGATGAGTCCATAACCCACTTCCAGTTCGAGCGTGTCCAACGGCAACAGCGCCTGTACTTCCTCGGGACTGTCGGCCGTGCCAGAAGAGGACTTTCCATTCTTGCCATTCGCCGATGCCGCAGCGTTCTTTTCGTCCTTTTCTTCCTCCGTGCCCACGAGGCGGGAGGCAATGAACATGGCCGCTGCCAGTAACAGGAAGGGGATGGTGGGCAGGCCAGGAACAATGGCAAAGAGCAGGAGTACGCCTGCCACCATGCGCAACGCCCTGGTATTGAAGGTGAGCTGAGCCAAAAACTCTTCGCCCATCTTGGCTTCAGCAGCAGCTCGGGAAACCAGCAGACCTGTGCCCGTGGAGACGATGATTGACGGTATAGTGGAAACCAGCCCATCACCGATGGTAAGCAGGGAGTATGTGGTCAGGGCGGAGTGCCAATCCATGTCTTTTTGCACCACGCCAATGATGATGCCGCCCACTAGGTTGACCATGGTAATGAACATGCCGGCATTGACGTCGCCCGAAACGAACTTGCATGCACCGTCCATGGCGCCGTAGAAGTCGGCTTCCTTGCGCAGTCCAGCGCGGCGCTCATTGGCCTCATCCTCGTTGATGAGGCCTGCATTGAGGTCAGCCTCAATGGCCATCTGCTTACCTGGCATGGCGTCCAGGGTGAAGCGGGCGGCAACTTCAGCAATGCGCGATGTGCCCGCCGTAATGACGACTTTGTTGAGGATAAAGAGAATCAGGAAGATAACGCCGCCGACTACATAGCTACCACCGACGACAAATTGGCCGAAAGACATGATCACGTCGCCTGCAGCGTCGGGTCCAGAGCTTCCATTGAGCAGGATGAGGCGTGTGGAAGCTACGTTGAGCGCCAGGCGTAGCAGTGTTGTCACCAGGAGCAAGGAGGGGAAGATGGTGAACTCCAGCGGCGAGGTCATGAACATGGTGGTGATGAGCACCATGAGGGAAATGGAGATGCTCACGCAGAGCATGGTGTC
>JAFTCE010000027.1 GCA_017454855.1 Desulfovibrio sp. | reverse complement strand
CCTGGCACGGACGGCAAGGCCAAGATGAGCAAATCCATTGGCAATTGCATTTACCTCAGCGACAGCGAAAAGGACGTGCATGACAAGGTCTTCAGCATGTTCACCGACCCCGGACATCTGCGCGCTCAAGACCCCGGCAAGGTGGAAGGCAATGCCGTATTCACCTACCTTGATGCCTTTGCCGTGGATGATGATTTTGCCACCTTCCATTCTCCATATGCCAATTTAGAGGAAATGAAGGCGCATTACCGCAAGGGCGGCTTGGGTGACGTAGCCGTAAAAAAATTTCTCAACGCCGTGATGCAGCAGTTGCTTGCCCCCATCCGTGAACGCCGCCAGGCATACTCCAAGGACATGCCGAGCGTCATTGACATGCTCTTGAAAGGGACGGAACAGGCTCGTTTCAAGGCCGCAGAGACGCTTTCCAGGGTACGTCGGGCCATGTGCCTTGACCACTTTGCCGAAGATGGCCTTGGCCTGGCAGCCAAAGCGGGAAAGTAGCCCCTGTACAGGGTTCTTGCGGCATGATGACCACACGCGTAGGCGAGAAAACAGCCATTTCTCATCCACGACGTGCCACAGGGCGCGCAACGCACGCTTCCCGCCTGCTCTTTGACCAGCAGGATTACAAACTCCTGCAGATGGTCAACAATTTCGTTGCGGCGCGTGCCCGACGCAAGGCCCTGCCACCTCCCGAATCGGACTTGCATCCCAACGGCATCATTGAGATGACCTCCGAACACGGTTTGCGCCTCGCCGCTGCCGTCATTGTCCTTCTGGAAAGCTTGGAGGTCGGCGACGCCAGCGAGCGCATCCGCGCCCTGCGCCGCATGCACGACGAAGTACTCTATTCCTCACACTCTTCCCTGCGCAACAATACGGCTCGGGTGCTGGTGCAAATCATGAAAAACCTGGTTCGCGCCAGCCAAGACCATGCCCGGCAACTCCCTCTGGCGCATGAGTTTCACAGCGCCGTGCGCGGGGCGCCGCGGGTTATTCGCGCATTACTACGCAAGTACCATTTGCTGGAAATGCCCGAGGAATGGAATCAGCAGGCATTTGACCACCATGTCCATGATGCCAACACTAAGGGCCGCAAAAGTCCTACCCATCTCATTATGGACGCCTGGATCAAGGGCATACGTTTTCTCACGGTCATCTACTACAATACGGTTGATCCCGCTGCCGCACGAGAATTGCTTACCTCGGCGCGGATTATGGGCATCACCGTACGCATCGGCATTGAGTTCAAGGCCACCTACCGCGACAAGCTCGTGGAGCTTACCTGGTCGCCGCTCAATATCAACGATTCCAAAACATTCAACCAATTACTGCAGCGCCCAGACGTGGCGGAAATCCTCAAGGACTATGCCCCTGTCAATGACTGGATGCGCTGCCATGTCCTTGCCCTGCTGCATGCCTGGAACAGCATACACCGCACGGCCCTGGCCTCGCGCTGGAACCTGCCTGTTCCGGCTCCCCTGGACGAGACGGAGTTTCTGGCCTTTGTAGGCCAACGCCAGCCATCGGCTCTACATCTGGCCGAATACATCTACCAGCAGCTTGTACCTCTCCTGCGTGAGCGCGATACCCATCTGCGCAACGCCCTGGAAAACGAAAGACATCCTGAGACCGCAGCGCGCTTACGCAGCAGCCTGGACGAGCTGGAAGCCATCGTGCCAGATCTTCTCCTAGAGGACTGTCTCAGCCCAAAAGCCAATCCCGACATCGTCTTTCCCCGCAAGCCCGAAGCGCAGTTGCCGGAGGTGCTTCTCAAACAGCCGGAACTGCTCCTGAAGAGGCTGCATCCCCTGCACCCTTGCCAGTTCATCCTCAGCATCTCCGGTCTGACAGCCCAGGACGTATTGGAGCTGCTCTGGCGCGGTGAGGGACGGATCACCCATGTGGAACTTTTCAACCTGCGCCAATGGACTAGCGGTCAGCTCAGTCATGCGGAAGAAATCAACGCACTGCAACGCGCACTCAACGAGGGAAGCGCACCGCGCCTGAAGCAGATCATTCGCCAGATTATGGATGGCGAGCCGCCGAATTCCGATAGGCTTCCCCTTTTTCACAACATTTTAGATCACATCCCCAGATTGCAAGAATTCTACGCCCTGGCCCCGCTGGGATCGCGCATCGGCACGGATTCCACCAGCCTTTCGCACCACACGCACGGCATGGGGCTAGTCTTTGTGGAAACACTGCCCCCACGAGCCCGCAGGGAACTGCGCCGGGAAAAAAACGAACAACGCCTCACGCTGCCTCTGCACACCGACATGTTCAGCTATACACAGCACCACGAGCAGCCCCTGCCCACCTGGCGCCAATGGCTGCGGCAGATACCTGGCTTGCAACACTGGGGCTGCCTGAAAATTTGCGGCTGGGAGCTGGAAAAAAAGACAACGCGCTTCAGCCGCCACGGCAATTTGGTCACTCTTGGGGGCGTGGACGACAAGGGACTGAACCGGGAAAGCCGCCAAACACCTGCGCCCCAGAGGCAAACAATACCGGCCTGGTCGCCTGCCTACATGAACACCAATATTGCCAATCTGCTCAAGGTTCTGGCGGGTTTTTTGCCAGCGCAGTGGGCCTTCTGCTATGTGGACGGTTGGTGGGTACTCACCTGGTTCGGCGCGCTCATCTGGTATATCATCACCTTTGTGCGCAATCTAGCCCAATCCATGGTAGGCGGAGGGGCATTTACGCGCTCCCTGCTGGTACCCTGGAAACGCTATGTCAGCTGGACTCGCATGGCCGATTCCCTCCTGTATACGGGCATTTCCGTACCTCTGCTGGAGGTAGTTGTGCGGCTCTGGCTGCTGCAGGATCTCTTGGGCATTACCGTGCAGAACAACGCCTTACTGGTCTATACTGTCATCGCCTTTGTCAACAGCTTCTATATTTCCGGACACAATATCTACCGCGGCCTGCAAAAGGAAGCCATCATCGGCAACTTCTTCCGCAGCGCCCTGTCCATACCCCTTTCCATGGTTTTAGGCCAAGGCTTGCTGGTCTGCTTCGAGAGCTTGCAGCTACCAGAACCAGTCATGCTCTTACAAAACTGCGCGGCCATCGTCTCCAAATGCTCTTCTGACCTGGTAGCCGCTGTTATTGAAGGCTTTGCCGATCGCAATTCCTATTTGCGCTTGCGGCAATCCGATTACGACAGCAAAATGACGCGCATATACGCCAATCTTGCGCGGCAGGAGCTACTTTTTCCGCACCGTGACATTGTAACCATGCTTAGGGAACCCACAGTCTACTGGCGGGCCCTGTACGCAAAGGATCCTGCCCTTGCGCGTCAAGCCATTGCTCACCTGCTGGATATGATGTACATGTGGTATTATCAACCGCGTGCGCGGGAGGTTTTCTGGCGCAAGATGTGCATGTCCCCGCCGGAGGAGCGCGGCGCTATCATGGCCTTACATTCCCTGCTTACCTTGGAAAGAGAAATCAGCACGCTCATTCTGGACGGTCTGCTGAACAGGGATTTCGCCCGGGCCCTGGCCTTCTATCTGCAAAAAAACCGTAGCTATGTTCGAGAATTACGCCGGGAAGCATCCAGCAGGCTGCATTGCCCCGATATCCCCCTACAAGGCTGACCCATGTCTGACCCTAACATTGATCTCGGCACAGATTCCACACAGCAGGGCGACGTTTCCGCTGCCGATACGGAAAACGCCCTGCCTAGCTATGCCCGCACGCTGTCCTGGCTTTCTCTGCTCATCATTGTCCTCACAAGCCTTGGGCTTTCTTTTTTTATCTCCAACTCCGCCCGTGAAACGCTGCTCACACGGCAACAGGAATTTGCTCGGCAACTGGTGGAAAACCTGAACAGCCAGATATTTCGCCGCTTCGCTGTGCCCACACTCATGGCCTATGGTCACATAGCACTGCGCCAGACAGAGCAATATGAGCGTTTGGATCAGGTTGTGCATTCCGTCATCCACGGATTACCCTTGGAACGTTTGCGCATCTATGATTTTTCGCGACGCACAGCGTACTCCACCAACAGGGAAGATCTGGGCCGTTCGGGCCTTGCGCCGACGTATATTGACGAAATACTCCATGACGGCGCTTCCAGATCGGAAATTCTCGCATCTATCCCTCAATGGCAGGCACCCTTCCGCGTTCCGCTGGCCCCAGGTTCCTTTGTCCTGCGCATCCTCTCCCCCCTGCGCGGCGAACCTCTTTCTCCCGCTGGCGATGCGCCCATCATGGGTGCGCTCGAACTGACGCAGGACATCACCGACGATTACGAACGCGTCTTGACCTTTCAGGGCATCATTGTCGTCATGTGCCTCATGTCTTCCGTGGTCATGTTCGGCTTGCTCCTCATGCTTATCCATCGCGCAGAGCGGGTTCTGGCTGCCCGTATGAACAAAACCCGCCAGCTAGAAAACCAGATCCACAGCAATGAGCGCTTAGTCAGCATGGGCCGTGTCGTGGCCAGTATAGCCCATGAAATCCGCAATCCGCTCGGTATCATCCGCTCCAGCGCCGAACTCCTGCAGCGCCGCACCGACAAGGCCGACGCCGGAACGCGTCGCATCCTGAGCGCCATCTACGATGAAGCCGTCCGCCTTTCGCAGACGGTCAATGACTTTCTGGATTATGCCCGCCCCCGACAGCCGCGGCAAGATCTCGTCGATGTTAACCTGGTTCTGGATCAGGCGCTGGCCTTTCTGGAAGGCGACTGGGGACGACGGCAGATAGCCATTGAACGCCAATGCGAAGCCAATATCTTTGTCCACGGCGACAAAGATTTGCTGTACCGGGCATTTTACAATATCCTTGTCAACGGACAACAGGCCATGGACGGCCCGGGCATCGTGCGCATCCTAGCCAAAAACGACAATGAAGGCCACATCCGCCTGGATTTTCTGGACTCAGGCCCAGGATTTGATGCCACCACCCTGCCCAGCCTGCTCGACCCCTTTTTCACCACCAAGGAGGGTGGCACGGGCCTTGGTCTGCCCATTGTGCAGTCCATTATCACCAGCCACGGCGGCAGCATCGAACTTGACAACGGATCCGAAGGCGGGGCACTGGTGCGCATTTTGTTGCCTGCGGTCGATGCTCGTCAAGCATGATGTCGGCCAAAGTCTTGCAAGGAAATTCTGATGAGCGAAAAAGCCCAAATCCTGATTATCGACGATGAAAAAAACTACCTTTTGGTCTTACAGACCCTGCTGGAAGACGAGGGCTATGGGGTTATCGCCATCAGCGATCCAGAGACGGCCCTGGCCTTTTTGAACGAAAGCGAAGTGGATGTCGTCGTAACTGACATGAAGATGCCCAAGATTTCGGGCAGAGAGGTGCTGGAGCGGGTCAAGAAAAACTGGCCGCACATCCCTGTACTCGTCATGACGGCCTTCGGCTCCATTGAAAGCGCCGTTGAACTCATGAAATACGGTGCGTTCGACTATATTACTAAGCCATTTTCCAATGACGAAATGCTGCTTTCCATCCATAATGCCGTAGAGCTTTCGCGTGCGCACCGCCAGTACCGACTGCTGCAGGAAGTCATGGAGGATCGCTATGGGGTGCATAAAATCGTGGGCCGTAGCAAGGCCATCCGCGATGTCCTGCTCATGGTGGAACGCGCGGCTCCCAGTCGGGCAACGGTGCTTATTATGGGCGAATCCGGCACGGGCAAGGAACTTGTAGCCCGTGCCATCCACTATACGAGTCCGCGCAAGGACAAACCCTTTGTCTCCGTCAACTGCATGGCCCTGAACCAGGGTGTCCTGGAAAGCGAACTCTTTGGCCATGAAAAGGGTTCCTTTACCGGAGCTGTTGCCATGCGGCGCGGACGCTTCGAGCAGGCCGACGGCGGCACGCTCTTTTTGGATGAAATTGCAGAGTTGACACCGGATTTGCAGGTTAAATTGCTGCGTGTGCTGCAGGAACGCCGTTTCGAACGCGTGGGAGGCAGCGAGGAAATTGAAGTTGATATCCGCGTCGTAGCTGCCACCAACAAAGATCTTGCCTCCATGGTAACAAAGGGCACATTTCGAGACGATCTCTACTACCGGCTTAATGTGGTTCAGATTCCCCTGCCACCTCTGCGTGAACGCCGTGAAGATATTCCCCTACTTGTGGCCCACTTCGTGGAAAAAGTCTGCTCTGAAAACGCCATGCCGCCCAAAACCTTCAGCACAGAGGCCCTCAACTACCTGACAGGTTTTGAATGGCCGGGCAATATCCGCCAATTGGAAAATGTCGTAGAGAGCTGCCTTGTACTCGTACCAGGAACTGTCATTGAAGTAGACAATTTGCCTGCGGAGATACGCGACGAGGAATCCCAATTCAAAAGCGCCGTGGATCTGCTGCCCGTGCAGCTCGATTTGGCTGACACGCTGGAAAAAATTGAAGCGGCCCTTATCCGGCGGGCGCTGGTGCGCGCAGATCTCGTGCAGGTCAAGGCAGCGGAGTATCTTGGTATTTCCAAAAGTCTTCTGCAGTACAAACTGAAGAAATATAGCATCACTGGACATTAAGTGCTTTGGAAATCGTGATGAAAGAATATCGGGATCACTATTTTCTCAAGGCCAAACGGGAACGCTATCCAGCCCGTTCGGTTTACAAGCTCAAGGAGTTAGACGCCCGTTTCCACTTGCTGCGGCCAGGACAACACGTCCTGGATCTCGGCGCTGCGCCGGGTTCCTGGTCCCTGGCTGCTGCCGAAAAGGCTGGCGCAAATGGCCTGATACTGGCCTGCGATATCAGGGACACAGTCACGATCTTTCCGCCCCAGGTCATTTTCATGCGTGAAGACGTTTTCAACCGCTCCTCGGAGTTTGAAGCCAAGCTTGCAACTTGCGCTCCTTTTGATCTTGTTCTCAGCGACATGGCCCCCAACACCACAGGTTCACGTTGCACTGACCAGGCCAGATCCTTGGCATTGACACTGGAAGCATTGCATGTATCCTGCCTGTATTTGAAACAGGGCGGCGCTTTCGTGGTCAAAATATTCATGGGGCCGGACATGCAGGAATTGCTTGCGCCCATGCGCAAGGCTTTTGGCCAAGTGCGCTCCTTCAAGCCCAAAAGTTCTCGCGCCGAAAGCAAGGAAACGTTCTATGTGGGAATCGGCTTTCGAGGAATGAAGACGGTCACACCGGTAGTTGCAGACACGGCGGTAAGCGTCCTGGACAGCGCAACGGACGCGTCGCTGAAAACATAATCTTTTCACCCTGCAAAAGTGTTCGGAGGTTTTATGTCAGGTCATAGCAAATGGGCAAACATCCAGCATCGCAAGGGACGCCAGGATGCCAAGCGTGGCAAGGTCTTTACCAAAGCAGCCAAGGAAATTATCATCGCCGCCAAGTCCGGCGGCGACCCCGCTGGTAATCCCCGTTTGCGGGCTGCCATTGCGGCTGCCAAGGCTGTCAATCTTCCCAAGGACAAAATAGAGGCTGCCATCCGCAAGGGTACCGGCGAGGACGCTGGCGGCGACCTGACCGAAACCTTCTACGAAGGATATGGCCCTGGCGGCATCGCCATCATGGTAGAAGTCGCCACGGACAACAAGAACCGCACTGTGGCCGAGGTACGCCACCTTTTTACCAAGCATGGCGGAACTATGGGGGAAAATGGCAGTGTGGGCTGGATGTTTGAACGCAAAGGCGTTATTGCCGTGGACAAGGCCGACTACGCCGAGGACAAAATTATGGAGGCAGCGCTAGAGGCGGGCGCGGACGATGTTCTGGACGATGAGGACATTTGGTCCATACACACCGCCATGGCCGATTTCGCCGCCGTGCGTGACGCTCTGGAAGCAGCAGGCATTGTCATGCAGACAGCTGAGCTGGCCATGGTGCCGCAAAATCTCGTGCCCGTAGATGCCGACACCGGCATGAAGGTCTTGCGCCTCATGGACGCACTAGACGACAATGATGACGTACAGAACGTGTATGTCAACGCAGACTTTCCCGATGACATGCCCACAGAATAGCCGTCAGTGTTCTGCCGGACAGCCGACTGCCGATGCTGTCCGGCGACTGCGGCCATGCTGCCCGCACGACAGAAGGTGGTGTTCATGCAGGCATGGAACATAGAATTCCGTCATCTCAGCGTCGGCTACGGCAGACATGAGATTCTTCACGACATCAATGCCGTCATTCCCAGCGGTGCAATCACCGTTATCCTGGGCGGCTCCGGTTGCGGTAAATCCACACTTCTCCGGCACATCATCGGTCTGTCACGGCCTCTTGGCGGCCAGATACTGCTCGGTGATCGAGATATCTTTTCCCTACCAAGTAAGGATTTTCGCCAGGTACGCCGACACATGGGTGTGCTTTTTCAAGATGGGGCTCTGCTGGGCGCCTTGACCCTGGTGCAAAATGTCGTTCTGCCCTTGAGCGAACATCTGCGTCTGCCCAATGCCTTGCTGCGCGAAGCAGGCTTGCGCGTCCTGCGCATGGTAGGCCTTGAGAATTTCGCCGATTATTATCCCAACCAGCTTTCCGGCGGCATGCGCAAGCGCGTCGGCTTGGCGCGGGCCATTGTGGCCGAGCCGCGCATCCTGCTCTGTGACGAACCGACATCTGGACTTGATCCTGTCACAGCTGCCCGTATGGATGCCCTACTGCTTTCCATGCGCCAACGCTATACCGACATGACCATCGTAGTTGTCAGCCACGACCTTGCGAGCCTGCACGCCATCGCCGAACACGTTCTGGTTCTGGGCGAAGGCCGTGCGCTCTTTGCAGGTTCGCCCCAGGCTCTGGAAAGCAGCCAAAATCCCTATCTACGCCAATTTTTGCAACGCCAGGCCGGGTTCGGAGAGGCCAGCCTCGAAACCCCTGCCAACCCAGAAATAACATCTGCTTTGAAGCGCTGGCTAGACTCCTAGTCAAAATCTTCTGCGTCAGGAGTAGTTTCCTTGTGCATACGGGCTTGAAAATTTACCGCACACTGTTTATAATATCTTTTCTCTCTTGGAATTGCTTCCTCCATGTCAAACATCTGAAGCAAACAGGAGTCGTCATTGTCCCATGAACGCAGTACGTGAAACCCTTGTTGGTCTTTTCATGCTCCTGGGCCTGGCCTGCGTGGCGTATATGACCGTCAAACTCGGCAAGATGGAAGTCTTTGGCAGTCAGGGCTTTGAGTTGAACGCCTTTTTTGACTCCGTTTCAGGATTACGAGTGGGCGCAGACGTGGAGTTGGCAGGTGTGCCCGTAGGTCGCGTTATCAGCATCAACCTTGACCCCGACCCACTGCGCAATCAAGCCGTGGTGCGCCTGCGGCTGGAACGCGATTTGCACCTTTCCGACGATAGCATGGCGTCCATCCGCACTAGTGGTCTCATTGGTGATAAATTTATCAACCTTTCTCGCGGAGGTTCCGAGCACATGCTTGAACATGGCGGAACCATTACTGAAACGGAATCTGCCGTTGACCTTGGAACGCTCATCAGCAAGTACGCTTTTGGAGGAGTCAAATAGCCATGTCCCAGCGTTCGCCATCCCCTACACTGCCGTCCATTGTGTCGGTGCTGCTGGTCTGTCTGCTGTTCTTGCCTGTTGGTATGGCGCATGCCGCCTCGCCTGCCCGTATGGCCCTGGAGACATCCATCAACCGCGTACTCTCTGCCATCAAAAATCCCGATTACGTCAATCCCGCTACGCGTGCCCCCCTGCGCCAGCAGATTGAGGACGAAGTCCTGCATATCTTTGATTTCATGGAATTTTCCTCCCGAACCGTGGGACCACGCTGGAAGACATTTAGCCCAGTGCAACAGAAGGACTTCAGCGACGTCTTTGCCGATTTGCTCATGACAACCTATCTGAACAAGATTGACGGTTATAATGGCGAACAGGTCATTTACACTGGTGAAGTTGTCGATCCCAAGGGAGAACGGACGGAAGTGCGCACACTCCTCACCATGAAGGATGGCAAAAAAATTCCCGTCTTCTACCGTATGTTGCCCAAGAACGGTACCTGGTTGGTCTATGACGTACTCGTGGAAAACATCAGCCTCGTGAAAAACTATCGTACCCAATTTCAGGATATCCTGAACACAGGCAATCCAGATCAACTCATCGCCAAGGTCAGGGTCAAGGCTGCGGAGGTGCGGCAGGGCCATGTGCAATAGCTTTCCCTCAAGGTGGGAAACAGCTGCGTGCTTCCTGCTTCTGGGGCTTTTCTGTTTGTGTGACATACCTGCGTACGCCGCTCATGCCGTCCCTGTGCAACCGCCGCTCTCTGCGGTCTATGGTAATGCGCCCGCCCTACGGCCAGGTGCCGTCACGGTGCATCCTTCTGCCCAAACGCCCATTGAAGCCGATCTGGATGACTACGACAGCGACCAAGGACAGCCGAGTATCGCAGACCCCTTTGAATACTGGAACCGTTTCTGGTTTCATTTTAACGACATCTTTTTCGTCTATGTGGCCAAACCCGCCTATCGTGCATGGGAATACATCACGCCACAGGATGTACGCAGCGGTTTAAAAAATTTCTTTTCCAACCTCCTGTTCCCTGTGCGTTTTCTCAACAACATTTTGCAATTCCGCTTTATGGAAGCAGGCGTTGAATTTGGCCGCTTCATCATCAATACCACTACCAGCGTCGGCTTTTCGGACGTGGCCAAACGTAACAAGCCCGTCGTGCCCATCGACCCCAGCGGAGAAGATTTTGGCCAGACCCTGGGCTACTGGGGCATAGGACACGGCTTTTATCTGGTCTGGCCCTTCGTAGGACCCAGTTCCCTTCGCGACACCTTCGGGCGCGTGGGCGACATGCTGGCGGAGCCGACGTTCTGGCTCAATCCCTGGCCACTGCTCTACCAGCCTGATTACCGGGAATTGGCCTGGGGCATAAGCTCTGGCTTGCGCTTCAACGCCCTGGGAGACGTTCTCCCTCTCTATGACGATTTGAACGCAGCCGCCGTCGATCCCTACATCGCCATGCGCGAAGCCTACGTCAACTTTCGTAAAAATCAGGTGCTGCACTGACGTCCACTCACATCCTTTCCCCATAGCCTGACAACGCTTTTCCAGACACGGCATACACTTCACTGCGACAAGGAGCAACCATGTCCTTTCGTGTTTTGCGCCCTTATGTTTTGGCGCTGCTCATGACTCTGCCGGGCATGATTCTGCGTTTTGCCCATCCTGATATTTCTCCCCTGCTGCTAGCACTAGGATCGGGCTTGGCCATACTGGGCGCGTCCTTCCTCCTTACATGGGCCTGTGAAGTGGCGCAAATGGACATTCCCCAAGGCGTGGCCGTTGCCGTCGTTGCCTTCATCGCAGTGCTGCCCGAGTATGCCGTGGACATGTATTTCACTTGGATGGCCGGCCAGCATCCCGAAAGCTCGTACGCCCGATATGCCATCGCCAACATGACCGGCGCCAACCGCCTGCTCATCGGCCTAGGCTGGTCATGCATCGTCCTTATCTTTGCCAGCCGCTTCCATGCTGCCGTGATCCTGAATAAGGACAAGAGCACGGAAGTGCTTTTTCTCGGCATGGCCACGCTCTACGCCTTCGCCATTCCGCTCAAGGGTTCGCTCACCGTCTTCGATGGCTGCGCGCTCCTGGCCCTCTATATCTGGTACATGTACCTCATTTCCCGCCGTCCCGTGCAGGATGAAACCCCGGAAGGACCGGCTGCCCTACTGGCGCAGCTAGCAAGGCGCACACGCCTGCGCTGCGTCGTGGCCATCTTTGCCTTCTCGGCCATGGTCATCGTCTGCAACGCCGAACCTTTCAGCGAAAATCTTGTGGCCAGTGGAAAACTGCTGGGGGTCAATGAATTTCTCCTCGTACAGTGGCTCGCGCCCATCGCCTCGGAAGCGCCGGAATTCATCGTGTCTATCATGTTCGCCTTGCGAGGTAATGCGGCCCTGGCCCTGGGCAGCCTGGTTGCTTCCAAGCTCAATCAGTGGACCCTACTCGTCGGCATGATCCCCGCTGTCTATGCGGCCTCTTCCGGCGCCTTTTTCCCTTCCATCAGCCTGGACAGCCATCAATTTCAGGAAATACTGCTGACTGCAGCACAATCCCTGTTTGCCGTGGCCCTGCTGACAGATCTGCGACTGCATATGCGCGAGGCCATCTGGCTGCTCTTGCTCTTTTGCGGCCAGCTCCTCTCCCCGCTGTATGACACGCAGCTCGAAGCACTCCTGGGCTTGCCGCACGATCCCCTCCGCTTGCACGGCCTCTTTGCCCAGGTATATATCGCCGCTGGCATCCTTTTGATCTGCAAAAACTGGCGCGCTGCAGCCGCCCTGCGCTGCGGCTTCAAAGTATAACGCCTTTTCCCGGGCAACAAGAGACACTCATGCTGCACCATTGGTATTTGCTGCTGACGCCAGCGCTGCTGGCGCTGTCAACGACCGCGCACGCCCTGGCAATTTCTGATGCCTTCGCCTCCGACCGCCAGCCCAACGAAACCCTGGCCGCGCAGGATCAAAACCCAGCCGAACGCAATGCCGCTGCGGCCATCATTTCAGGATCGGCCAGGCCGGGTATCATTGAACACCAGCTTGTGCGCAACGGACGCCCAGGTAAGCCCGAAATCACTATGGGCTATCCTTCCTTTGGCGACAAAGCCATTGACGCCGACATCAGGCAATGGGTCACGGACATCGCCAATGCCTTTGACGGCAGCTTCGACGATGCACAGGACATGTTCAGCGATACCGGCCCCAGGCCAGAACTGTGGGCCTCCTATTCCGTCACTGTGCCTTCGCCAAAGGCCGTGAGCGTCACCTTCGAAATCTGGACCTACACCGGCGCCGTGCATGGCAATCTGGATATCATCACCCTGAATTACAGCAATCTGACCTCGCAACGCCTGGGGCTGGTTGACATTTTTGAAGACCCTGATACGGCCCTGGCCATCATGTCCTCATGGTCCTACAAGGTACTTTCCAAACGCCTGGGCGGCTTGCGCCAGGAGCAGATGCTGCGAAACGGATTGGCGATCGCGCCAGAAAACTTTGCCAGCCTAACGCTCACCCCGCAGGGATTGCGCATCAATTTTCAACCCTACCAGGTCGCTCCTTGGGCCGCTGGCGCACAGCGCGTAGATATCCCTCTGGACGAGCTGCGCCCGGCCAGACCGTTACTGGTACTGTGGGGGAAAAAGCAGTAAGCAGTAAGCCGTCATAACGCTCCAAACTGCCACCAAAGGTCTTGACTACCAACGGCAGCGCCCTGCCTGGAGGAACGTCCGTCATGTACGGCATAACCTGGCGTACCTGCAGGCAGGGTTATGAGCCTCAGTCTTGCACTCCCTGTTCATCCGCGCCCAACTTTTCCACCAGCTCGGCAACAGTGCAGGCGTGGGAAGCCTTGAGCAGGACATCGGCTTCTCTATCATTGCCCTTTTCGTGCTTGGGCATTTTGAGTCCGTTGACGGCAAGACTGTCATCCAGGCTAAACACGCAGGACATGACGGGTTCGGCCTCCTGCCCTTCATAGATGTCAGCGACAATACCCATGCGGCGGATTTGCATGCCCTTCTCCAGGGCCTTGAGACCAGGTTCCTGACTACCGCGGGCGCTGACAGTGGCCTTTTCGTCCGAGCCTTCCGGCGTGGACAAGGTCACGATGTAGTCGTCGCTCATGACCTCAGCCCAGCGTTCGTCGTCCAGGCGTACTTTGTACGTACTCTCTCCGGAGTAAATGCGCTGGAAGAGAGCGGCCATGTCCGCAGACGGAAAAAGCGGCGTGGCTTCCACACCAAAGACGCGCTGGATAAGTTCCAATGTGAGAGATATGGCGGCGTCAGCCGTACAGGTGAGCAAGAGTATCCCGCGTTCCGTATCCCAAAAAATATCTACCAAAGAAGGCACAAAATCCGCCTTGGCCGTGACCGCAGCAGTGATACTTTCTTTGAGTTCCTTTTTCCTGCTGCGCGAAATTTTTCCGTCGTTGGCTGCGCTTTCTTTTTTTATGGCTTCGGCAAGGCGCATGCGAATGGCAGCAGCTGAGGGCTTTCGTTCATCCATGCGCAGAGAAAGGGTCATATATTGCTCATGGGTCAAGTCAAATGCAAAATCCGTGTCCAAAGGATCAGCCAAACCGACAAATCCAACAATCTTGCCGTCCGGTCCTGGGTCGGGCGGTTGCGACCGGAAAGCGGCAGCTTCCAGATTTTCCGCAAAATCCTCCATCTTGCCGCTCACTTTGAAAATACGCATGGCAGTTGCTGAACTAAAAAATCCAGACATGTACACTCCTTGAAAAAAAATTGATGGTTCTCGGACGGCATTCAGCCCTAGGGCCTACACGGCCATGCCTCCCGCAGAAGCGCCCTGAATTCCTGTCGATAATCAACCTTGCTTCGGGGCACGTCAAATGTAGGGGGCAAAGCCTTTATCCTGTCAATGGTCTTTTGAACAAAATTCTGCACACTCTGAGCCGGGGTGAAGGGCATTTCCTCCAGTCCCGTACGTTTTTTGTCCACGATCTCCTGGATGGCCGTGCGAACGTCTTCCGTCAGCATGACGTCATGCAGCACACGCTCAAAACACATGGGCGGCACAGCCTTCTTGTTCTCTATCCACAAGGCCATGAGCAGTGGCCGCAGGACATACAGCCAAGCCTTGATGCTGGGCTTTTCCAGGTAACGTTGTTCCGCAGAGCCTGCCATGTTGCAGTAATGACGCCACAAACGGAAGCAGTTTGCTTCTGCAGGCAGCAGTGTACGCAACCTGTCGGCAAGGGAGCCGCATTGGACATAGACAAGAGGAGAAGACAACCATTCCAGGAGGGAGGCATTGGAATGGCTGAACAAACCAAGCGCCTTTTCTAAATCCCAGCCACAGATATCAAGTTCTCCAGCCGGGGTATCCTCTACGGGCATTGCGATGGTATCGTTGCGTCTTGCAAGTGTTTCGCCAAGATACCATTCTGGTTCATGGGCATAGATAAAGCGGACGTCAAAGTCCGAATCCACCGAGGCAAAACCCCATCCACGGCTTCCGGACTCCACGGCATAGAGAATCTTGACGCCGTACTTGGATGCAAGTTCCTCAAGTCGCGTATGAACGGCCTTTGCTGCCTCGATAGGTACGGAAAAGCCGTTCTCAAAAGCGTCTGTCTGCGTTTGCAGCTCACACATGGAGGCCAGGCCATAACAGGCTTGAACCTGTTCCCTAGCAAAGGCGGCGTCATACACGCAGACGCAGCGGGCTTGCTCCCGTGCCGCGTCGGTTTCCACCAGGCGATTGACAATTATTTGCTCAAGCTCCAGCCAGGGAATATCACCGCGCTTGACCGATTTGAGGCGCTCACGCGTGGCCAGCGGAAAGACGATTTTTCCCGTGGCGTACAGTTCCTCCATCTGGTCAAAAGCACGCAGGGCATGGGAGAGCGCCTTGAAATCCAGGCCTTCATTGTGTTCAGCGGCAATGGCCCTCGCGCCGTACCGATCCATGTCGGTTTCGACGCGCTGAAGAAACTCCTCCAAGCGGACAGCGCCCACATGGATTTTTCCACAGAGCTGCAAGGCGGGCTGCGCATTGGTTTCCGTATAGGCGCAATACCTGTCGTCTCCACATGCCTCAAGCAGACTGTCCAGCACGTCCTTGAGGCGCAATCCCTGGCCACGCAAGCCATTTTGCTCCCTAAGCCATGTGTGAACCGAACGCAGTGCGCCGAGACGCGAACCCTTGATGCCGTATTTCTTGGCCTGGCCAAGGCTGTAGTCGGCATAGGCGCGGCAGTTTTTGGCATCATACAGACGTTCGGGATGGGCAAAAACATTTTTAAGTCGCGTATCCGCATACAGCGTACAGGCCGCGTGCGACGGCGAAAAGAGCAAATCCGTGGCGCCAGTGTCGCCTGCGGGCAGGAGTTTGAGCAGCCAATGCTGCACGGACCAGAGGTCTATGTCCATGTCACCAGAACTGTTCCGGTGTACATTGTCTCCACTCGACCAATGTAGACTACGGGGCAGTTCTCCAAGTATGGCATTTTTTTGAGAGGGCAGAAAAATGCCACGCACATCAATGTCGGATTTACCCGGCATGTCCGTGCCATAGAGCGTTGAACCAAAAAGAGTCAAATAGAGCAGGCTTGCCCCATGCTCTCGGCAGAGCATATGGGCACGATCCCTGCATTCCTGAAGAATGTTTTTGTCAAGCATACGTTCCTCTGTCCATTGACGTTGCCCCGTGGCACGGACAGGGGCTGTTTTTTGGCCAAATCTCTATAATATTTTCAATAATCTTCACTGCCCATCAAGGCAAGGGCATTCGCCTTGATCCATACATTATCTCGACAACCATTTGGAAGAGAAAGTATCGGCGTGTACCAGTGACTCCACAAGCCGCGTTAATTGATAAATACCGGCTGATAGCGTTTCCTGTCCAGCATGGCGCGCGCTGTGCCCCGCAACACAGTGGTCAGGGGATCCTTGTCCACAAATACCTTAAGATGCGTTTCTCTTGCGATACATTGATCCAAGCCCTTGAGCAGGGAACCGCCACCTGCCATAAGCATGCCATTGCGATAAATATCCGCAGCCAATTCCGGAGGGGTCTTTTCCAAGGCTTGCAAGACGGTATTCAAAATTACCTGCACGGGGTCGTGCAAGGCTTCTCGAATATGTCCTTCTGTCACGGTAGCCACCCGCGGCCCGCCGCGCACAATATCCCTGCCGGAAACCTCCAAAGCTGGCGCGTTGGGCATGGGCATGGCGGAACCCAAAATTTTTTTGACATTTTCCGCAGTATTGTCGCCCACTTCCAGCCGGAACACCTCGCGCAAATAGCGCTGCACGGCCTGATTCATGACATCCCCTGCCACGCGCACGGATGCGGCATTGGATATGCCCGCCAGAGAGATGACGGCCACTTCGCTGGTACCACCGCCAATGTCCAAAACGAGGTTGCCCACAGGGTCGTGAATAGGCATGTCAGCGCCAATGGCAGCGGCCATGGGTTCCTCAACCATGGCCACGTCTCCAGCTCCGGCGAGCATGGCAGCATCAATGACTGCCCGCTTTTCCACCTGGGTGATGCCGCTGGGGATACAGATGACCATGGATGGCTTGCTGAGACGCACACCGACAATGGCCTTACGCACAAAAAAGGCTATCATCTCGCGGGTAACGTCAAAATCTGCGATGACGCCGTCTTTCATGGGTCTGATAGCTCTGATGCGCTGCGGCGTACGGCCAAGATATTCCTTGGCTGCCGCACCCACGGCTAGTATGGAGTTCTTGTGCGTGTCAATGGCCACCACGGACGGCTCATTGATGACAATGCCACGCTTCCTGGTGTACAGCAGGGTATTGGCAGTGCCAAGATCCATGGCAATGTCGCTAGAAAAGAACTGAAAAAAACGGCGGAAAAACATAGTGCTTATTCTTTGACATGCGGCATGGGAGCGCTGTCTGGATCATAGATTTGTGCCCCTTCGCCGTGTACCTGGGCCTTGGGCAGCATGGAGCGCAGACGCATCTTGAGATACAGATTTTCCAAAAATAACGCCAGATGATCAACGCCCTGTTCGATAAAGGAACGCATGGATTCATCAATCTGACGCGGATTCGTATGCGCCAGGCAGAGGACGCCGCGCGTACTCCTGTTCACCTTGACGGGCATACAGACAACGGCCTGAAAATCTGGCAGATCATCGGGTAATTTCCCAAAAAGCACAGATGCTGGAGAACCTTCAACACCCTCAGCAACGACTTGCTGCTCGTTGCGGAACACCCAGCCGGTAATGCCATTGCTCATGGGCAAGATGCGCGGTTCTTCCCCTGTGAGCAGGAGCCTGGCAGTCTCTGCCTCAATGCAATAGCTTTCCCCTGGCTGATCAACAGAGGCAAAGGCACCATAGTCAAATCCCGTGGCTTCCACCATAACGCGCAGGTAATTCTGCAAAAAAACGTTCCAGCGTTTGTAGCGAAAACGCAGTTCCTGGATAACCCCAAGTTCAGCGAAATAATGCGGAATCTCTCCTGCAAGTTCCTGTCGTCCCGTGGCCCCCTGCTGCCGGGCAATGAGCTCAGCAAACATCTGCAAGACCTTGTGATCCTTGTCAGAAAAAGAATATTGGCGTTTGCTGTCGACGCAGATCACGCCGCCAAGGGGAATGGGGCAACCCATAAATGCCTTGATATTGGCTTCTTCCCCGTCGGCATAGTACCCAAGGCTACTTTGACGCTGATCAAAATTGGCCACCAAGAGGGGCTGTCGGTTGCGGATAATCCACCCAACCAGGCCCTTACCGGGCAGTATGGACACAGTGGGAAGAATCTTGTCTCCAAGGCTGTATGCAGAGGCAAGATGACATGCCTCACCTTCCTCATCGGGCAGGAAGAGTACGACGGAGTAGGCGTCGAATACGCTGCAAACAATACTCAAAACATGTTTTTCAAAGGAATAGGCTGTCATGTGTACACGGGGGTAAATGGTATTTTCTTCACCTTGACGGCATTCTGGAACGTGTTTCTTGTACCAAAGGCATTGCCTCGCTGCAACGTTTTTTGCACACCTCGACCTGCTGCCAAGAAGCCTGCTTCCAGCAATCTGATGCTGGGCATACCATCTGCCGTCATCATCTTCACGTGCGGTGCTTCGCAAGGCTAGAAAAAATTTTGAAAATCGGCTATACAGTCAAGAAGAGTAGCGGAGAGACATCATGATCAAATGGCAGGAGGTTTTCAGCAAGGACGGCTTGCCCTGGAATGACAATGCGCAACTTGCGTCTCCTATTGACATGAGCGATCTTGCAAGCCTCAAGCGCTTGCTGGATGCCGTGCATATACGCTTCTGCCTTGTCAAGCCTTATCAGGAAAGTAAGCACTATCCTCTTGTGGAAAGCCGCGAGCTTCTGCCCTCCTTCGACAATGACATGTTTGAATACAAAAACCTGCCCGGGTTTGCCCTGGTGGCATTTGCCCGTCAACTGGACTATTTCTCTGAAATTTTCCAATTTGACAAGCTCCATCCCGTTCTTTTCCAAGGCAATGGCGCGTGCTGTCCCCTGGAAAACCAGGTAATGTTGCAGAATCTGCAGACCTTGGCTGCCCGCCTGCCGCGCATGCACCAGGATGTTTTTCGCCAACAATTCCGCAATATTGATACTGTCGTCCTGGAAAGCTATCCCACCCTCTTTCCCTATCTCGTCAACATGGACAGGGCGCATGTTCTGGCCTGGGGATCTGACAACAATTTCCACCTCGCGGGCATATTTGCCTCCTTCCCTTCGGACATTGACAGCGAACTCAAACGTTTTGGCATCCGCATTGGCAAATTCGTCAACGGCGACAGTGACATATACGAACGCAATAGAATGTTTGTATACCAATATCTTATGGAATTGTACGGCTTCCCCATCGTTTCCGAACGTCGCACATCCAGCGCACTCTTCGCCCGCAAGTTGCACAAGATGGGAGAACGTTTCCTGCTTCGAGTGCTGGGCCAGACAGACCGCACCATCACCACCTATCTCTCCAATGGGGAAAACACACGCTACCCAACGCTGGAAAAAATCGCCCTCGTGTCCGTGTCTCCTGACCAGGAAGAAGTTATGCAGCTCATTGAGCGCGACGGCTTCTTTCTAGACAGAACGAACCATGTGGTCATTTTGCGTGTAAATTATCGTCAGCACGGATTCAACCCGGGCAATGTACGTCAGGATCGAGCGCTCTCTGTTCTCTCCCAGGAAGTCCTCCATCCCCTGACCGGCAGGGCGCTCACAGGCCTGAATATTATCAAGGACACCACCAATATGTTCCTCCGGCTCAATGACATTGTGCGTGGCGAGTACACGGGACGCATCATGTACAAGCGCACCGAGCTGGTAGAAAATACCGACACGCATGAAAAGCGTCTCAAGTTCCTGTTTAGCTGGCTGACGAAACATCAGCGCCGCATGATCACCTACAGCGATGAATTTTTCTCCAATGTGAGCAAGGTCGTCACAAGCTACCTTTTTTCCCCTGAAAATGACGAAGCCTTTGAGTCCTTGCACACGCTGCACCATGAAGTCTGCACACGTTTCAGCTATATCCAACAGGCCCGACGAGTCCGTATTCTTGAAGACTTATGTCATCGAACCATCAAAGGACAGCGCGTCAGCTATGCGGTCATGTTGCGTGAAGTTGTGCAATTGCTCAATGAACTGAAATTTGAAATAGTCAATTTTTTCCCCACGCTAGTGGATGCCGTCATTACCGGCGTTGAAAAAATCTTGCGCGACCGCTATTTGCAACGCCATTACATTGAAACAGGCGAAGAAAGCCTTACCCGCGCAGGGCAGGAAATCCGCAAAAATTATAGGCGCCTTGTGGCCCTTCAGGACGGCTTCAAGGCAGTGCGCAAAGCTCGATCAACCAGGGAAGGCATGTCGGCATGAGCGTTCCTTTCTTCTATCTGCCTCCAGAACAGTGGAACGAATACGTGACACTAGACGGACAAGAGGCGCGACACCTTGCCCAGTCCTTGCGCATGATGCCAGGTGCGCACGTAGGTCTGCTTGATGGTCAAGGACGTTGGGGACAGTTTGCGATCCTCTCGGTTGCCAAAAAAACCGTGCGTCTAGTACGTCTTTGCGAGTCGCTGCTGCCGCCTCCCAAGTCTCAAGCCATAGTGGCTCTGGCCGCCAGCAAGGTCGCGCGTCGGGGGTTTTTCATGGAAAAAGCGGCTGAACTGGGCGCTCACGCTCTCTGGCTCTGGCAAGGGGATCGCAGCCAAGCCAAGCTGTCCCCTGGCCTCGGCGAGGCATGTCAAGGACAGCTCATCGCCGGAGCCAAGCAGTGTGCCAATCCTTGGCTGCCCACAGTGCGCATTCTCACTCAAGGCGTAGATGGGCTTGTGTCGCTGGCCACAACGGCTGATCGGCGCTTCGTCCTCCGAGAACTTCAGGACGGCGTTGCCCTCCTCACTGCAGAACTCGCCGGACAGGAAGGAAAAACGGTCTATGTCATCGGTCCCGAAGGAGGGTTTTCTGAACGAGAGCTTGTGGCGCTGGAACGGGCGGATTTTGCCGCCGTTAGCCTGGGTGGGCGCATACTGCGCTGCGAAACCGCAGCCACACTCTGCTTGGGCCTGCACTGGTGGGCTGCACAGCAGGCCGACAAACCCGATGCCGCCAGGGGGACGAAGTGCCTCTAGATCGCCCCCTGCCCGAACGTTTGCGACCAAGTGATCTGGCCGACTTTCTGGGTCAGACGCACCTTGCCGAGCGTCTGCAATCACTCCTGCAGTCCAGTCACTTACCCAGCCTGCTCTTCTTCGGCCCTCCTGGCTGCGGAAAATCCACGCTGGCCCTGCTGCTGGCCAAGCACACTGGACGATCCTTTCTGCGTCTCAGCGCCCCAGAGGCCGGCCTGCAACATCTCAGACGTTCCCTTTCAGGCGTGGAAATTCTTGTCCTGGACGAAGTACACCGTTTTTCAAAAGCTCAGCAAGATTTTTTCCTCCCTCTCGTTGAATCGGGCGAACTGGTCTTGCTGGCCACCACCACCGAGAACCCTTCCTTCAGCGTAACGCGCCAACTGCTTTCACGGCTGCACGTTTTGCGCTTGCGCCCCTTGGGGTACGCTGAACTCACGGAACTGGCCCGTCGCGGAGCAAAAGCCACGAACCAGGCAATCAGCGACGACGTGGCGGAGCTGCTGGCTGCCGCATCCCACGGAGACGCCCGCACCCTGCTGAATCTTGTGGAATATCTGGCTGTCCTGCCTGCGGACAAACGCAATCTGGAATACGTCAGGGCCGCCCTGCCCGAAGTCCTCATTCGCCACGACAAGGACGGCGACAGTCATTATGAACTGGCGTCGGCGCTCATCAAGTCCATCCGCGGCAGCGATGTGGACGCAGCTCTCTACTGGCTGGCATGCCTGTTGGAAGGCGGTGAAGACCCGCGCTTTGTCTGCCGCAGACTCATCCTTTCCGCTGCGGAAGATGTGGGCCTGGCCGATCCCAATGCCTTACAACTCGCAGTGGCCTGCCAACAGGCAGTGGAATTCGTGGGCATGCCTGAAGGATTTATCCCCCTGGCAGAAACCGTGATCTATCTGGCGCTCGCCCGTAAGAGCAATTCAAGCTATGCAGGCTATCTCAACGCCCAACGCGAAGTCAAACTTCATGGCGCGCAACCGGTTCCGCTGCATTTGCGCAATCCGTCCACGCAGTTACAGAAGGAATGGGGCTATGGCAAAGAATACAAGTATCCGCACAACTATCCCAATGCTTGGGTCGAACAATCCTATTTGCCGCCAGAGCTTCTGAACAGGCGTTTCTATCAGCCACGGGAACATGGCGACGAGGGGCGTCTCACCTGGTGGTGGCGAAAAATATCCAACAGTAAAACATCGGAAGAATAGCCATGCAACCCTTTGTGGAAAACGGTTCCTTTGAACGGAAATTCCTCTGCGGCAACTCATACCGAACGATAGTAGGCAAACAAGTTATGTGCCTCTCGGCATTGCCATCGCTCTACTTTTATAGTCACCTCTTGGCAGGGCCACTGGGCTGGATGTGTTGCCGCGCCGCTAGGGGAAAGTGCGATGACGTAGCCTGGGTCTATGCCAGCGTCTGGGTTTCCGAAATCCTGGAAAACATGGGTGGTGCTATCAATATTGACGGAATGGACGCCATCAACGCCATGGACGGCCCCTGCGTCTTTGTGGCCAACCACATGAGTACGCTCGAAACCTTCATGCTGCCAGGCATCATCCGCCCGCGCAAGCCAGTGACCTTCGTGGTCAAGAAAAGCCTGACGACGATGCCCTTCTTCGGGCCTGTCATGCGCTCACGCGAACCTGTGGTCGTAGGCCGCACCAACCCTCGCGAAGATTTGACGACGGTGCTACAAGAGGGGCTGGAACGACTGGCCAGGAACATTTCCATCGTCGTTTTCCCGCAACATACGCGCTCGCGCACCTTTGATCCACAACACTTCAATTCCATCGGAATCAAATTGGCCCGCAAGGCCAAGGTGCCCGTCGTGCCGCTAGCTCTCAAGACCGACGCCTGGGGACAAGGGAGAAAAATTAAGGAATGCGGCCCCATCAATCCCGGCCTACCCGTGCAGTACCGTTTCGGTCAGCCCCTTGCCGTGCAGGGCAACGGCAAGGAAGAACACAAGGCCGTCTGCGCCTATATTGCTGCCTGCTTGCGGGAGTGGGACGAGTAACGCGTATGAAGCACAGCTACCACACCAGCTAGGCAGCCTGCTCGGAACCGCCGCCGCCCGTTCTACCGGCATCCCCAGCATCGCCGAGAATGAGTTGCAGCATCCTGTCTGAAAGAATGCGCAGATCCGGCTTGGCAAACTGGGCATCGGCACCCACTGACTCGCACTTTTTGGCCAAGGGTTCGTTAATCATGGAAGAAAATATCGCCACAGGCAGCTTCTTGAGTACAGGATCTTCCTTGATCCGGCGACACAGGTTCAAGCCGTCCATAAAAGGCATTTCAATATCCGAGATGACACCCTGCAAATATTCCGTGATATCCTTGCCTTCTTCCTCACACTTGGTGCGCAAAGAACAAAGAAAGTCCCACGCCTTCTGACCATTTTCCACCTGGCGAACCTGGAAACGGCCCTCCTTCTTGAACAAGTCGAGTACGAGCTGACGAATGCTGTGGGAATCGTCGGCATGCAGGATATTATAAATCCTTCCTTCCGTTGCATTGCTAATACTGCCTTCGAAACGGATGGCCATGCTGGGTTCCAGTTCGGCAACTATAGCTTCTAAATCCAGGAGAAAGACAACCCTATTTTCCAGGCGCACCACACCCACTACGGAGCTTTTGCTGGCATTCTGCAAAAAATTGCCGGGAGCTTCCACTTCTGTCCAGCTCAGACGATGAATGCGATCCACGCCGGACACAAGAAAGGCGGAAAAAAGATTGTTGAACTCTGTCACAATCGTTTTGGCATCGGGACTCTCAATGGGTCCGATTTCCAAAAATTTGCCCAAATCAATCAGTGGAACCACGCGATCATTACGATGGTGAAAGGCGCCGCAAATGGCCGAATGCCGCATTTCCGGCATGGACGTAATGGGCTGACGCCGGATGATTTCCACGACCTTAGCCACATTGACGCCATAATGGGCACGGTAGCCATCCGGATGGTCGATGAAAAATTCCACAATTTCTAGCTCATTGGTGCCTGATTCCAAAAGAATGTTCGTTTGTGACATGAACAATCCCCCCTGAATGCGTGAAGCC
Source organism: Desulfovibrio sp. (assembly GCA_017454855.1). Classification (GTDB taxonomy): domain Bacteria; phylum Desulfobacterota; class Desulfovibrionia; order Desulfovibrionales; family Desulfovibrionaceae; genus Desulfovibrio. The sequence goes on along the minus strand of JAFTCE010000027.1, from coordinate 14,700 downwards.
CATTCTATAGGCAGAAAGGGAAAAAGACAATACGGTTTATACAGTCAAACATTGAGAAGCCACCTGACGCACGTCAGTACACTTTAGAACGACATGTGTAGTCTTTAACCGACTTCACGCTGCCTCAGAACCCGTTCTCTCTTGTTTACTGAAATCATCGGCAATCTTGACCACTGTATCTTTCACAGCAAAAAAGGCATCCACAATCTCTGGATCAAAATGTGTGCCGCGTTCCTCACGAATTATCGCAAAAGCCTTTTCATAGGGAAAGCCTTTCTTGTAACTGCGATGAGAAACTAGGGCATCAAAGACGTCGGCAACCGCCATAATACGCGCTGATAAAGGAATTTCTTCACCTGAAAGACCAAGGGGATAGCCTTTGCCATTCCATTTTTCATGGTGGTATGTTGCCAAAATTTTTGCTTCTTGCAGATAGGCCGGGTCAGAAACCTGTTCCATGATTTTACTGATGATTTCACCGCCCTTCGTGGTATGGGTCTTCATGATCTCAAATTCATCGTTGGTCAACTTGCCCGGCTTGTTTAAAATCGCGTCCGGAACATTGATTTTACCAATATCGTGCAATGGGGCAGAAAGCTTGACATCTTTTATAAATTGATCCGTCAACATGGTGGCATATTTGGAATTTTTGCGCATCTCATTCATAATGACCTCAACATAGGAGGCGGTTTTCCGAATATGCTGTCCTGTATTGATATCACGACTTTCAACCATGTCGGCCAGCGTTACAATGAATGTATGCTGCATTTGCGAAATGGCATCATTTTTTTGGTGAATGTCCTTGATATATTTAACGCTGTTAATAGCCATTTGTGTAAATGAAATATAAAGATTTTCAATTTCATCTCCAGTAGAAATATTTCTATTCAGTATCTCATCGAGACTTTTTTCCATAGAGTCTTCATCCGTATAGGCGAAGGAACTTGTAGCAATAGCCATAGTATTTATGGGGTTAATAACATATCTATTGGACAAAAATAGAACTACAATAAGAATTCCCATGAATACAAGCAAAAAAATGCTTGCAAGTGTATACAGATATTCTCTTGATTGAACGCGTAACCAGTCCATAGAAATATCCGCAGCGGCATAACATTGGCAAACGCCTTCATCGTCGTACACAGGAATGTATGCCGTCAACAGCCAACCATAGGTATCATCAGTAATAATCGGGTCAATGAAACCACCATAAAGTAATGTCGGAATATATTTTGCAAACGATGCGTCAAAAGGTATGACATTTCCAGGTTGTTCACCTTCGACATCGTCAGAATCCAGATCAAAAACAACATGACAACCATCTTTTTCTATTTTGTAAACATAAATGAATTTAATGTTGGGGGTAGTATTACGAATATTGTACAGTCGAGTCCGCACGGCAAGGTAGCCTTCTGCTTTTTCGCCAAGGGTAAGATACTGATCCACACGTTCGGCATTAATCTCACTAGCTGCTAGTTTGGCAACGCCGGTAACAATCTGCTTGTTTTTTTCTATGGTAATTTCCATAAAAACTTTATAACTAATCCCTGCGGCAAATGAAGCAAAAAGAAAAAGGGAAAAGAAAATCGCCAGAATAAATTTCGTACGGAGAGAAATTTTGCGGTAAGGAGATTTCTGTAAATTTGGCATAGACAGCCTTCATGCCTTCCTCAGGGTTTGGTGAGTTTGAGCAATATGTGAATTTCTCTTTTCTGTGTTTATAGCCCTTCATAGAAAAAATGACAATAAAGCCTTTTTAGAGGTGACAGGACAAAAAAAGGGCGGAACAAAAATTCCGCCCTTGAAGACACAGAGTCGGGAATGGTTACTTGACTTCGACGGTAGCGCCAGCTTCAGTAAGCTGCTTTTTGGCCTCTTCAGCTTCTTCCTTGGATACGCCTTCCTTGATCGTAGAGGGGCAGCCATCGACCTTTTCCTTGGCTTCCTTCAAACCAAGAGTCGTCAACGCACGCACAACCTTGATCACTGCGATCTTGTTGGCACCGCATTCCTTCAAAATAACATCAAACTCAGTCTTCTCTTCTTCAGCTTCCGCAGCTGCTCCACCAGCAGCCGGGGCAGCCATAACCATAGCGGCAGCTGGCGCAGCCGCAGAAACACCAAACTTTTCTTCAAGCTCTTTAATAAATTCAGAAAGCTCAAGAACAGTCATATTACTGATAAATTCAACAACATCTTCTTTGGTAACGGCCATGATACTCTCCTGATGGCAGATGTTTTGCTGATCAAACGTTGTTCTGCCGGGTTAAGCAGCCTTGGACTTTTGTTCCTCAATACCCTTAAGGGCGTACAAAAGACCGCGCAGCAAGTTGGCAAACAAGGACACAAAATTGGTGGGTACAGCATTCATGGTGCCAAGCAGCTGACCAAGGAGCTGCTCCCTGCTGGGGAGCTTGGCCAGAGCATCAACCTGTTCGACAGAAAGAGCCTTGCCGTCCAGGCTAGCGCAGCGCAATTGAAAAATTTTGCTCTGCTTAGCAAAATCATTGAGTGCCTTGGCCACCGCAACAGGATCATCGAATCCAAAGGCTACGCCGCAGTTCTCATGGAACTTGTCCTTGATGACGTCGTGCGTTCCGTCGGTCAGAGCAATGCGTGCCAACGTGTTTTTAACGACATGGTATTCGCCGCCCGCTTTGCGCAAGGCAACACGAAGGTTTGTCAGCTCTTCCACCGTCATGCCCTTGAAGTCCGTGATGACCGCAAAAGAAGCACGATCGGCGCAAACCTTAATTGCTTCGATAATTGCGGCTTTTCCAGACCTGTCCACGTGATACCTCTCACGTTCGGGGTTGCCAGGTGAAATGCCGAGCCAAAGAGAATGTGTCTAGACAGGGAATTAAAGGCTTTGGCCTGCCTGTCGTCTCCGACTCGTATTCCGTTTCCTTAGTCAATGTGCCACGTGAAATTCCTTCCACGGGCTATCTTGAAATACTTCTAATTTTCATCTAGAAAATTTTCAGCCTTCAAGAAAATTTTTTACTTTTGTCATGTCGACCTTGAAGCCAGGCCCCATGGTCGTTGAAACAGCCATGGACAGCATATAGGTACCCTTGGCTGCTGATGGCTTCAAACGATTGACAGTTTCCAATAACGCTTTGAGGTTACCAAGAATTTTTTCCGAACCAAAAGAAACCTTGCCCAGAGGAGCGTGTAAAACACCGGCTTTGTCTACCTTGAAGTCAACGCGACCAGCTTTCAATTCCTGAACTGCCTTGGCCACGTCAAAGGTCACTGAGCCTGTTTTGGCATTGGGCATAAGGCCGCGCGGTCCAAGCAAACGTCCAATCTGGCCCACAAGAGACATCACGTCGGGAGTTGCAACAGCAGCATCAAAATCAAGCCAGCCTTCCTTGATTCTGGCGACCAAATCTTCGGCTCCGACTTCATCGGCACCGGCACTCTTGGCTTCGGTCTGTTTTTCACCCTTGCAGAAGACCACGACGCGTACTGATTTCCCGAGGCCATGAGGCAGTGTTACCGCACCCCGAACCATCTGATCTGAATATTTGGGGTCAACGCCCAAGCGAATGGCCACATCAACTGTTTCATCAAATTTTGCAAAAGAGGAAGCAAGCGACTTACTCACAGCATCTTCAATGCTAAAACGCTCTTGAAGGTTGTGACCTTTTACAGCGTTAAGAAATTTTTTGCCATGTTTGGGCATGAGAATCATCCTTTCGTTTGCATCTCCTGCTACGCTCCATTCTGTGAGAAGGCAGCAGTACGATTGATTTCAACGATAGCATAGCAAGGAAAAGCTAACTCCGGCTGTACTTTTGTGACTTAGATGCCAAGTGTGGCATACGAGTCAGCCGAACTTACTTGATTTCAATGCCCATGCTTCGAGCAGTTCCCGCAATGGACTTCATAGCTGCTTCTACAGTCACAGCATTGAGATCCGGCAATTTGAGTTTGGCTATTTCCTCAACTTGCGACATGGTTAGCGTACCAACCTTGTTGCGGTTAGGTTCGCCCGAACCCTTTTCAATCTTGGCAGCCTTCATAATCAATACGGCAGCTGGCGGCGTCTTGGTAATAAAAGTAAACGAACGGTCTGCATATACCGTAATGACAACAGGAATAATCATGCCCTTCTGATCCTGTGTTCGGGCATTGAATTCCTTGCAGAAGCCCATGATATTCAGACCATGCTGACCCAAGGCCGGGCCAACAGGCGGAGAGGGGTTGGCTGCGCCGGCAGGTATCTGCAATTTGATTTTGGCAACTTCTTTTTTAGCCATGAGGGTCATCCTTCATCACTGCCCGCAGACGCAAAGAAAAATTCTCAACGCTGCGATGCCTTTAGAGCATTTCCTCTTGCATTAGGAAAAAGCAAAAAATTACCCAAAACTTTGCTTCACAAGAAATCAAAAAATTTCTCGTATTCTCTTGGTCTGGCAAGCTGTGGAGCTGCTCCTACAGCTCTAGTTTCACATATTCGTGAAACTGGCCTATCCTTTGACCACCTGAACGAAATCCAACTCAACCGGTGTTTGACGACCGAAAATAGATACGGAAACGCGCAATTTTCCCTTGTCATAATTGACATCTTCCACAACGCCATTAAACCCGCCAAAAGGGCCTTCAATGACCCGTACTTCGTCCCCACGCTCAAAATTGAACTTGGGTCGAGGTGTTTCCTGACGGGTTTCCATAAGCGACAAAATGCGCTCTGCTTCGCTTTCACGCATTGGCGTCGGACGATTCTTTCCGCCCACAAAACCGGTAACCTTTGAAATATTTTGCACTAAATGCCAGGACAAATCCGTCATGGTCATGCGTACCATGACGTAACCTGGATAAAATTTTCTGGTCGTTGTGCGCTGCTGGCCCGTCTTGGTAGGTTCGATGACCTTCTCGGTGGGAACCACGACTTCTTCTATCAAGCCCTGATCCTGTCCTGTGCGACGCAATTCATTGATGGTTTTTTGAACGCGCTGCTCAAAACCAGAATACGTGTGGACAATATACCAGCGAGGTTTTTTGGAAAGCTCGGAATTGTCGTCGATGACGGGATCGTTGTTCATAGTGGCTTTCTCAAGACAATATGGCCTTAATCAATGTAGACAATCCAAGATCCACCAGCCCTAAAATGACGGCCATCACGGCGATGAAGCCAAGCACAGCCAGTGTGGCTTTACGCGTTTCCTGCAGTGTGGGCCAGGTGACCTTGCGCAGTTCTGCACGTGCATCTTCCACATAACGCAGAAAACGCGTTACAGGATTTGTTGACGCCTCTTTTTGAGGCGCAACTGGTTGAGCTTGCTTTTTTGCCATGATGAATTCCGAAGATAAGAAATGGCAGGGCAGGAGGGACTCGAACCCCCAACATGCGGTTTTGGAGACCGCCGCTCTACCGTTGGAGCTACTGCCCTGCGCACCGCATATGGGGAGTATATCATCTCCCCATATGTCGGAATATTGTTACCTTGTTTCTCGGTGCAAGGTATGTTTCTTGTCCCAAGGACAATACTTTTGCATCTCCAAGCGCCCGGACGTGTTCTTCTTGTTCTTCCGAGTGCTGTAGTTGCGCCTCTTGCACTCTGTGCAAGCTAGTATGATGTTCACTCGCATAATGCTACTCTAGCGCTACTCAATGATTTCCGTTACAACACCGGAACCTACTGTGCGACCGCCTTCACGGATTGCAAAACGCAGTCCAGCTTCCATAGCAATTGGCGCGATGAGTTCCACAATGAATTGACTGTTGTCGCCTGGCATGACCATTTCCACACCCTCGGGCAGATTGATGACGCCAGTAATATCTGTAGTGCGGAAGTAGAACTGAGGACGATAGCCAGAGAAGAAAGGCGTATGACGACCACCTTCTTCCTTTGAAAGGACGTACACTTCCGCCTTAAATTTTTTGTGCGGCGTTATGCTCTTGGGAGCTGCCAATACCTGACCACGCTCTACCTCATCGCGTTTGGTACCACGCAGCAAGACGCCGATGTTATCACCTGCCTGACCCTGATCAAGCAGTTTGCGGAACATTTCTACGCCCGTGCAGGTTGTCTTCTGCGTAGGTTTGATGCCCACAATTTCTACTTCGTCGCCGACCTTGATCACGCCGCGCTCCACACGACCGGTGACCACAGTGCCACGGCCAGAAATGGAGAAGACATCTTCAATGGGCATGAGGTAGGGCTTATCAATATCCCGCTGCGGATCGGGTATAAAGTCGTCGCAAGCCTTGAGCAGCTCGGTAATGCACTTGGCTTCAGGCGCATCAGCGCTCTCACATTCCAACGCCTTGAGGGCAGAGCCACGGATAACAGGCACATCGTCGCCGGGGAAATCATAGCTCGACAGCAGTTCGCGCACTTCAAGCTCCACCAGCTCCAAGAGTTCCTCATCATCCACGAGATCACATTTATTCAAAAACACCACGAGTTGGGGCACACCAACCTGACGAGCAAGCAAAATATGCTCACGCGTTTGGGGCATTGGACCATCCGTAGCGGCCACCACCAGAATGCCACCATCCATTTGCGCGGCACCAGTAATCATGTTCTTAATGTAGTCCGCGTGTCCAGGGCAGTCCACATGGGCATAATGGCGCTTATCCGTTTCGTATTCCACATGCGCAGTGGAAATAGTGATACCACGCTCTTTTTCTTCAGGAGCCTTGTCAATTTCGTCATACGAAATGAACTTGCCCTCGCCCTTGAGGCCAGCAATCTTTGTAATGGCTGCCGTCAATGTCGTTTTGCCATGGTCAATATGACCGATGGTGCCGATGTTTACATGGGGCTTTTTGCGTTCGTATTTTTCCTTGCCCATTGTACGTCTCCCTCGAGAAAAAAGTTTGCGTTATACCAATCTTGCCCAATGCGGTACGCGTTTCTCTGCTACGACACCGCGTAGGGGCTGCGGCAGTGGGATGGAACGTCTAATGGTCCGCTGCCCGCATGTTTCAATCCACAGTCGGCCTTCCCCGCCGACTGACTCCGTCAACGGCGAATAGGAGCCGTGCGGACTGCCCCTCCGTGAAGGAAGGGTTACATAAAGGATGCCATCGGCTTCGCCGTCCGTCAATAGCATTTCCCCCCTATAGGGGGAGGTTTCAAACCACAAAAGAATTTTTGATGAAACCCCTGCTCATCCGGGAACGTGCATTGACCATAGCGGAACTGAATAAACGGTTCAGGCAGGTTTGGAGCGGGAAACGGGATTCGAACCCGCAACCCTCAGCTTGGAAGGCTGATGCTCTAGCCGTTGAGCTATTCCCGCACATTTCCGTAGTTCCCGACAGCGTTCTGTCTCCTACAGCCAAGGCAGTTTTTACGTCGGCAACCCCTCGACAGGAGCAACTGTCGAAAGATGTGGTGGAGGGGGGTGGATTTGAACCACCGAAGTCTTACGACGACAGATTTACAGTCTGTTCCCTTTGGCCACTCGGGAACCCCTCCGTGCCATGCCGCAAGAACCTATGCGATTCTTTTCAGCTTGTTTTGGAGCTGGCGATGGGACTTGAACCCGCAACCTGCTGATTACAAATCAGCTGCTCTACCAGTTGAGCTACACCAGCAGCGCAGAAGAACATATGTTATTTTATTCTGCTTGGCAAGCAAAAATTGCATTTCTTACGTTTTTATTTCCTGCGCCGCCCCGTTTTTGCTGACATGCACACATGGCTTGGACAATGTTCTGAACATTCACGGATGATTCATCTTTCATTCATTAGGGGTTGCGGTTCTTTTTCTGCCCCAGGAGCAACGCTCATGCCCAGCCAGATCCCTTTGCGTTTGCACATTGTCAAAAATATCTCCAGCCACAAGCATCTGACGTACGTCCCTACCCTGATATGCGCCGTGTTCCAGCACGATCCATCCCCCGGGCTTAAGCGTCATGGCTGCGACGCGCATGACCGCTGCCAAATGCTTCAAGCCGTCATGGCCTGAAAAAAGCGCTCCTTCCGGTTCATACTCCAGCACCTCGGCCATAACGCTATGCCGCTCGCTTATGCCAATGTACGGGGGATTGCTGACCAAAAGATCCAGGGAGTTCGGGCGCAGTGGTGCCTGGAACATGTCACCCGCCACCACGCGCACACGTTGGGCTAGTCCCAAGCGCACACAGTTGGCCGCCGCCGTACCCAACGCTGCTGTGCTGGCATCCAGCAACAGGCCATGCCAGTCTAAACGCTCAGCGGCAAGTGTGAGACCTATGCAGCCAGAGCCGCTGCCCATGTCGGCAAAGCAACAGGCTTCTTTGACAAGCAGAAGAGCGCATTCCACCACAAGCTCTGTTTCCGGTCGTGGGATGAGCGTATGTTGCGTGACCAGAAACTCACGCCCATAAAATTCCTTGTGCCCCACAATCTGCGCCACGGGACAGCCCTTAGCACGCCGAGCCATCAAGCTGTCAAGCTGTACCACTTCCTCCGCCGTGAGCGTCCGTCCTGCCTCCATGATACAAAAAAGACGCGCCGACCAGTCGCTTTCCGACTCAAGGCGACAGAGCGCTTCACGCACCAGTACTTCGGCAGAAAGGCGAGGGCTATCCACCCCCGCCCTCTTCAAAAGTGCGACTGCCGTCTCAAGATAGTCGCCCAGGCGCACGAGTTCGCGTTCCTTTGCCGCAGCCGGACGAGACCGGGCACTTCCTAGGGCTGCCCGAACGCGTCGGACGTGTCAAGCGACGCACTGCCCTGCTTCCCGCGCTGGGCAAGCCCCCCTCTTCAAAAACCAGGGACGGGACATCGTCGTACAGGTGTACCGTATGCACCTCAATGCGCTTGAGCAAATCCTTGGGCACATCTTCCAAATCCTTGGCATTCTGCTGCGGAATGAGTACGTGCTTGAGTCCACGAGCCACGCCTGCCAAAATTTTTTCCTTGATGCCGCCCACGGGCAAAACCCTGCCCTGCAAAGTTATTTCTCCGGTCATGCAAACGTCGGCGCGCACTCGACGCCCAGACAAGGCAGAAATAAGGGCCGTTGTCAGCGTGACGCCTGCCGATGGGCCATCCTTGGGCGTAGCCCCAGCAGGCACATGCACATGCAAATCGTGTTTCGGCAGAAAGTCGGCATCCACGCCCAGTGCGTCAGCCCTGCTACGTATATAGCTCAATGCGGCCTGGGCGCTCTCCTTCATAACATCACCCAACTGGCCTGTGAGCGTCAGATTGCCCTTGCCCTTCATCACCGTGGTCTCCACGGTAAGTACTTCACCGCCAGCGGGCGTCCAGGCAAGGCCCAAGGCCATGCCAGGCATGAGGCTTTTTTCTTTTTCATCCTCAATGAAGCGCGGCGCCCCCAGCATCTTTTCCACCTCAGCCGTGCCAACCTTAAATGGTCCCTTTTCACCCTCAGCCTTGCGACGGGCAATTTTCCGACAGAGGGATGCCAGCTCTCGCTCTAGGTTGCGCACGCCAGCCTCTCTGGTGTACTCGCGAATGACCTTGGTCAGAGCGGAATCACTGAGCTTCATGTCACTATCCTTGAGACCATTGTCGACCTCTTGCTTGGACAGAAGATGCTTGCGTGCGATTTCCGTCTTTTCCTGCAACGTATAGCCGGACAGTGAGATGACCTCCATGCGATCTCGCAGCGGGGCAGGTATGGTGTCCAGATGATTCGCCGTGCAGATGAACATGACCTTGGAGAGATCGAAGGGCACGTTCAGGTAATGGTCGCTGAAGCTGAAATTTTGCTCCGGATCAAGCACTTCCAGCAGAGCAGATGAGGGGTCTCCTCTGAAATCCGAACCCAATTTGTCAACCTCGTCCAGCATGATGACGGGATTGCGTGTGCCGGCCTGTTTGAGCGCCTGAATGATACGCCCTGGCATGGCTCCGATATAGGTTCGCCTGTGTCCGCGAATCTCGGCCTCATCGTGCATGCCGCCCAGTGAAAAACGCTGGAACTTTCGGCCCAGTGCCCTGGCAATGGAACGCCCCAGCGAAGTCTTGCCCACTCCAGGAGGTCCAGCGAAGCAAAGGATGGGACCTTTGGACTGGGGATTGAGCTTGCGCACACTCAAAAATTCAAGAATGCGCTCCTTGACCTTGACAAGACCGCAGTGATCTTCGTCCAACACTTCCTTGGCCTGGGCTATGTCCAGGCGGTCACGCGACAGTTTTTTCCAGGGCAATTCCACTAGCCAATCCAGATAGGTGCGGGCCACAACGGCTTCAGCGGCGTCGGCATGCATACTTGCCAGGCGACGCAATTGCTTGTCCGCTTCCATACGGACTTCCTTGGGCAGACCGGCCTTGTCCAGAGCTTTTTTGAGATTGTCCAGCTCTTCCTCACTGTCCTCGTTTCTGTCCCCCAATTCGTTGTGAATGGCCTTGAGCTGCTCACGCAGGAAATAATCCTTCTGCGCCTTGTCCATGCCTTCGCGTGCTGATGTCTGTATACGCGCTTGCACCGTTGCAACTTCCACCTCGCGTTGGAGCTGGGCGTTGACCAGCTGCAGGCGTTCCAGAGGATTTTCCGTTTCAAGAATGCGCTGCGCATCGGCGATTTTCATGCGCATGTTGGCGGCAATAAGATCGGCAAGACGACCGGGGTCATCCACACCCTGCAATACGGAAATCACATCCGGCGAAGCCATGCCGCGCAAACTAAGAACCTTTTCGCTCTGTTCGCGCACAGAGCGCAACAGAGCCTCTACAGTTGTATCCCGCTCCGCAGTCTGTTCAACTACGGGTTCAATGCTGGCTTCCATGTAGGGCTGTACGCGATGATATGCCGTCACCCTGGCGCGCTGCACACCCTGCACGAGAATCTTCACCCGCGCATCCGGCATCTTGAGCATACGCAAAACTTGAACCACGGTACCCACATCATAAAGATCCTGCGGTTCAGGATCATCAGTACTCTCTTCCTTCTGCGCACACACCAGCAGATGGCGCCCGGATTTCAGAGCCGCATCCACGGCATGCACGGAATTTTCCCGCCCGATGAACAAAGGAAGAATCATATAATTGAAAATCACCACATCACGAACGGGCAAGACAGGCAAAACCTCGGGGATAGACGGCGACGCTTCTTCGGAACCGGACGCAGACTCTTGCTGCTCAGCATCCTCGGTTTTCCGCTGTATTGCGCCGTCCATGCCTGGATCGGCGCTGGAATGTTCCTCAGCTCGAGAATCCAGCGCCTCCCTTTCCTTGTCGTCGACCATATATGCTCCTGCTCAAATACGCCGTGACTGCGCCATGCTATAGCAGTCCGCGTCTGTAACAATGACATGATCCAGAAACCTCAAGCCCATGTGCGGCGCCAGGCTTTCCAGCTCTTCGGTCAGCCGCCTGTCCGACGCTGATGGCCCCGAACTGCCCCCGGGATGATTATGCACCATGATGATGCCGCTGGCCTTGTGTACCAGCGCAGCCTCCAACACATCCCTGGGGCTGACCGACACGTTGGCGATACCACCCCGCCGCAACATTTTCCAGGCAATAAGCCTGTTGCTTGAATCTACAAGCGCCAGCCAACATTCCTCATGCGGGCTACCGCTCAAACGCGCCTGGGCCATGCGGGCTACCGCCTCTGGCGTTGCCAGCACTTCACGTTGATAAACATCCGAAGCTGCATGGCGCACACGCATTTCGCGTAAGACCTTCCAAAAGGACAGCAGTCCCGGTCCAAAGCCAGGCACCTGCATAAGCTCATCAGGACGGGCATCCAGCGCGCCACGCATGCTCCCAAAACGCTGCAGCATTTCCTTGGCCAATGGCTTGGTATCCTTGCGTGTCAGGCAATAGCCAAGCAACAATTCCAGTACTTCATAATCCGCCACTGCCTCGGGGGCCGTTTCGAGCCTTTCCCTAAGTCTGGCACGATGCCCCTGAAAGGAGGCGGGAGCAACGGGAGTCTTTGCTGTCATAGATAAGCAGTTCTTGAAGTTAGGCAAGGGGCGAAACGGATCACTTTGCCCTTGCGCCTGTACCAAAAAGTGTCGTCATGTGTGCGGCCACATATTCCAGGCATTGCTCTGGGCTGCGCCGTCCGCTCTTGACTTGCAATTCCGCATCCACAAGGGTGGACATGGCAGCAGCAATGCCCGCCGCCCCCAAACGGCCAGCCACAGTGCGCTTGAAGGTGGCATCGCGAGGGGGCATGCGCACATTTTCACCGGCCTGCATTTGCCAGAGTAGACGGACTTCACGCTCAAGGAGAGCCAAAAGGGTAAAGCACAGGCGATCCTTGTCGTCGCTGCGGGCCAATTCCTTCCAAACGCCGACCAGATTGCCTGCTTCCATCAGCCGGATGCAGGCAAAATTGTTGCATTCAGGACTCCAGTCAGCAGTGCCAATCATGTCATAGGTTACACGACCGGCATCCGTCCCATCGCCGGTTTCCCGCATTGCGGAAACCAACAGGCAGAGTTTGTCCAGCTCACCCTCTATGGCCTGCGCGTCGAGAGGAACCGTTGCACAAAACTGCTCCAGCGCATCGGGCATGAACGACAAGTGCAGCGTCTTTGCTCGCTGCAAGACATATTTCTTGACGGCGTACTCATTGAGTCCATCCTGCCTCCATATCCAGCCACGACTGTCGGCTAAGCTCATGCAGGGCAATTTCGCAATATAGGTCGCAATCTTGGGTTGCCCCTTATCCCAGGCCCCCTCCAGACAAAAAAGCGGCCAACATTGCTCTGCCGGATGGGTCAACATCTTGGATATTTTGCCCCAAGTGTTAGCGGGCCAAAGCTGGGCCTGGCGCACAACGACAGCGCGAGACGTCCCAAAGAGTCCCTGCAGCGTAAGCTGTTCCCAGAAACGCGGCGTCGGCTCTTCGTCTCCCCAGTAGACATGACGCTCCCATTGTCCTTTGCCCGGCGCATGACTGGTCAGCAGAGACTCTATGTGCGCACGCAGCAACTGCCCATCAGGACAAATCAGAAAAGAAAAAGCTGGACGAGCTACCATGTCTCCCCCTTGTTGGCCCCAGCAGACGCTGAAAGACAAGACCGGTCTTCTGCCTTGCGCGGGCGAGAATACTCAAAGAGGCGATTGCGCAACAACGAACGCGAACCTACCGCAGAAAACAGTCTGAAGCAGGAACAACAAAAAGGCAAGAAATTCTTGCTGTGCGCCCCTGCGAGTGCCGCACCACGTGCGGTCGAGCGAAATCTGAGATATCCCTGTTATGAAGAACGGGGTTTTAGGGCGCGTTGGATAAGGGAAGGACGGACGCCGCTGTTGGCGAGGGTGACGCCATAGGATGATCAGTCAGCAAACTCAGCCTGAACAACTGCGCGGTAACAACACGAAGATAGGCACGAAGAGCAGTATCCGTTCTGCGTGTGCCCTACTCCCATCCCCGAAGGGTCTTCAGTGGCAGTCCAAAGTTTGCCGCAAACGCAGCCTGTGTCATCCCCATTTTTTCTCGAATGGCCTTGACGTCAACGGAGTCTGGCGTACGTCGAACGGCGACATGGTGAACCTCAATAGTCAGAGGCGGGATGTGTGATGTCCATATAGCCCACAGCGGCCACAAGTCCTTCAAGGATTCGATTTCCGTTCATACCTGGTCTCCATACCGTTGTAAAATGGCAGTCAATTTTCGCATAGTGTTGCCTTCAGCTTTCGTCTGGTTGGATTTTTCTTTTTTTCCATACATGGCAAGCAGGAAGAGATCGATTCATTCAGAATGAAAGTAATAGATGATACGGTATCCGCCTCGCGTGCCTTCTCCTGCGCGAACCCAACGCAGTTTGCGGACTCCACTGTTTCAGGGATAACAACGCCGGATTGCGGGTGCGAAGCTAGACAGTCTATACACTCGCGGCGTTCCTCCTCGTCGATATTGGCCTTGACATCCCGCAAAAATGGCGGTGTTTCAACTACGGTCATGGGTGCGCTACTCATAGTTGAATCCTACATCAAAAGACCTTGTAAGCTTCGTCTATGGTTGTGCAGCCTCATGGCTTGTTGCCAGTATAGGCAAGAGAATGCAGGCTTGGCAAGAGGCAAAACGTCGCAGCATGTGGGGCGGCACATGCGCAAGGCCCCCAACAGTTTCCTGCTAGGGGCCACGTTTCATAACACCTGTTGCACCGCACTATCACCCATAACGGGCGGGAACTATGCCGAGGCCAGCCCTGCCTTCTTGAATGCCTCGTTGCGGACTGCCGTGGTCTGCGCAGCAGTGGGCGATGCCTTCCCAATGTAAGTATTGAACGCCGTCATACCGCTGGCAAAGACGATGTTGTGCGTAGTGTCGCTCCAGCCATTGACGGTAATCTTCTGGCTGGCATTGCCTTTCCTGGTGATGGTCATAGTCGTGCCGCTGAGCTTCTGCACAATATCACTGGCCTTGAGGTCACTGAAGAGTACGGTCATAGTGCCGCTGGTTTTGGCGATGGTATCCTTGCCCCAGGCCGTCGTATCGTAGACAGCCACATCGCGACCGCCTCCGCCCGTGATGGTGTCGTTGCCCTTGCCGCCATAGAACACGTCCCACTTGGCCGTACCAGTCAGCTTGTCGGCCTTGGTCGTGCCGAACTTGGCTGCTGCCGCCGCCACGGTCAGATTGATGCTGTTGGAAGAACCCGTATTCACGGCGTATATGGCATTGCCTTTGATTAGCCCCAGGCCGTTGAGCTTGGCAACGCCCTGCTTTGCGCCAGCAAGATTGACGGTATAGGCAGTATTCTTGGCCTGTGTGATATTCTTCGAGAGTTCGTACACACCCACGCCTTGGCCCTTCTTGACGT
>JAFTCE010000026.1 GCA_017454855.1 Desulfovibrio sp. | reverse complement strand
GCTGCTCTTGTCAATGCTTTTTTTCAAACCTTCAATTTTTTCTCTCAAGCTGAAATCCAGCATTGCCCTCAAGCACGAAAAGGGCTTATGCACCATTCCTGCGCTCTTGTCAACTTCTTTTTTGCCCTGCTTATCAAAAGCATGGTCGTGCAAAGAATACACGCAGGGATAAGGCCAGGCATGAACCAGCAAGTGCGCATTGCCAGGCATCAAGGCCAGCATAGAACAGCACACCCAGAGCAACAACAGCTCCAATGGCCGCCGCCGTTGCATACATACTTTCTTCAACAAATGCTGCCAGATCTCCCAGGGCGACGTCGCGCACAAAGCCTCCCATGAGTCCTGATATCAGCCCCATAAGAAAACTGCCCGTCAGTCCCATGCCCCATATGGCTGCTTTTACTGCCCCAATCCCGCTCGCTAAGGCAAGACCCATGCCGTCTAGCCAGAAAAAAATTTTCCGACTCGCACGTGTACGCGCAAAAATCTCTGCAAGCAATGCACCCGCAACCACGAACGCCAGATATGCGCCTTGATTGAGCGTTGGCACAGCGCTGCCTAAAAGACAATCCCGCGCTAGAGGCGTTGACATTCCGACAACACATGCCAAGACAGCTGCTCCAGAAAAATGCACACCGCTAGAACGCGCACGGCAGGCTGCAGCACAGGCCAGAACCATGCTAGCAGTAATGTCCATGAGAAAGAAACAATGGTCAGCAGACATGAGAATTATTTGGCCAGGCCCACAGCTCTTCGCTCTCGAATGACCGTAACCCGAATTTGCCCGGGATATGTAAGATTTTTTTCAATTTTTTCTGCAATTTCCTTGCAGATAAGGTATGTAGCGTCATCGTCAACTATGTCTGCATTGACCATGACGCGAACTTCACGTCCAGCCTGAATGGCATAGGCTTTACTAACGCCTTCAATACTAGTGGCAATGCCTTCAAGCTCTTCAAGACGTTTGACATAATTTTCCAAGAGTTCTTTGCGTGCGCCTGGTCGTGCACCGGAAATGGAATCTGCTGCCTGTACGAGAACGGCCAAGGCCGTTGAAGGTGGCTGATCCTCGTGATGCGCGGCAATGGCGTGGATAATATCCTGGTTTTCACTGTATTTTTTTGCCAAATCAGCACCGATGAGCGCATGTGGTCCTTCTACTTCGTGATCTACGGCCTTGCCGATATCATGCAGCAATCCAGCGCGCTTGGCTTTTTTCACGTCCATACCCAACTCTGCAGCCATCATACCGCAAAGAGCCGAGACTTCCAAAGAATGTTGCAACACATTTTGCGTAAATGATGTTCGATATCGCAATTGTCCGAGCAAACGGACGATTTCTGGATGAATGCCATGCACTCCGGCATCAAATGTTGCTTGCTCGCCTATCTCGCGAACGTGTACATCCAATTCCTGTTCGCATTTCTGCACAATATCTTCAATGCGTGCGGGATGGATGCGTCCGTCCTGGATAAGCCGCTCCAACGCCATTTTCGCTACTTGACGGCGCAAGGGACTATACGCAGACAGTATTACAGTTTCTGGTGTGTCATCAATGATCAAATCGACCCCAGTTGCAGCCTCCAGGGCACGGATATTGCGTCCTTCACGCCCGATGATCCGCCCTTTCATGTCTTCACTGGGCAATGTCACCGCAGTGACCGTCTGTTCATTGACGTAATCCCCTGCATATCGCTGTATAACACTGCACAGGATTTCCTTGGCCTTGCGATCCCCAGTTTCCCGAGCCTCCATTTCTATCTGACGTATCATGTGCGCAGCTTCATGCCGCGTTTTTGCTTCGATTTCGGCCAACAACTGGGCCTTGGCCTCTTCAGTCGTCATTCCGGCTATTTGACAAAGGCGCTGCTCCTGTTCCTCAATGCGGCTCTGCAAAAAAGCCTCAGCTTCGGTCAGCTCCCTCTCTTTACGTGCTAACTCCTTTTCAGTATTGAGCAAATCCTGCTCACGGGCGACGGCTTTTTCCATCTTTTCTTCAAGACGTCCACCCATTTCCTCAAGCTTGCGCTCACGCATCTTGACTTCACGCTCACGCTCCTTGATTTCATTTTCCAATTCACGCTTCTGCGTATAGAGGTCGTCCTGGCCCTGAAGCAAGATTTCTTTCTTCTGCGCACGTGCCTCCTTACGAGCTTCATCGACAATGCGCTTGGCCAGTGCCTCAGCGTCACCAAGGCGCTTAACAGCAATTTTTTTGTACACCGTGGCGCCCAGAACAGCACTTGCCAGGGCGATAATCACGAGTGTAACAAAGTACAAAAAATCCATGCATCCAGCCTCACTCGTTCATCCATTCGATCCGTACGTCCTTGAGACACACATGCAAATACCGGTAGTGCGCATAGCCCAACCGTAACAAATAGTCCAGAAGAAACCGCGCTGGACTGGACGCATAAAAATGCATGGAATTTCGTTGCGTGGCAAAGACTGAAGCATCATAACATCAGTCTTGAAAGAGATGGACGCATTCCCCGAAGCGCCGTGTCATGCTTGCGGTACAGAACCTGGATAACCAGGCCGGGCAGCACATGTTCCTTTCAGGCTTCCTGATGACCAGGCATGCACACTTGAGAACAGAGGCGCCTCCCATATATGTATTGTTTGTCAGGTTAGCACCGAGGCACAAATCACGCACGCCCCAGGGAAATGTCCAAGAGGAATGATCAAATTTCCCTCTCTATCTTCGAAAGCATGGCAGAAATTTGCTCCTGCACGTCTGCCAGCTTTTTCTGCAATTGCAACAAATCATCCGCCAGCCCAAGAGCCAGAAATGTCAACAAAATGTCCTTGGTCTGTCCTTTATGAAACCGCATCTGTTGATCTTCGAACCTTTGTTCTACACAGCGCACTGCATCTTGTACGCGATGCATATCGGCACCGGACTTGAACGCTACGTGCAAACCGAGAACTGTAAGGTCGATGGTGTCCTGATTCACAACAACTACTCGATGTTGCCGCGCTCCTGAATTTTATTCAGCAGACCATCAATGCGGTTTCTGACCTCTTCTCGCAGCGACTGCTCCTGTTCCAAAGATTCTCGCAGTCTGTGATTTTCTTCTTCTAGGCCCTTAATAGTCTCACCCATATTGGCTGCTTCATCCCTCATGTGTGCATTTTCTTCACGTAAATGCACCAATGCATCCAATAACCCATCAATACGCGACTCGAGTTGATCTAAAATTTCCATGTCTTTTTTCTACCACTATGGTTTGTGCTTGGCAAGGATGGAATTTACTCAGGTTTTTTGCGAGGCAAATTTTTTTGACGGCTTCGCGATATACCCAAAGATCCATCCGGAACATCTTTCGTAATGACAGAACCAGCTCCCACAAATGCACCGTCACCGACGCTCACCGGTGCCACAAGAGCTGTATTGCTGCCAATGAAGGCGTGCTTGCCAATGCTCGTTTTATACTTGTGCCTGCCATCATAATTGCACGTAATGGTGCCAGCGCCGATGTTCGTGCCCTCACCAATATCCGCATCCCCAAGATACGTAAGATGATTGGCCTTGGCCCCCTTGCCTAAATGTGCCTTTTTCAGTTCGACAAAATTGCCAACATGAGCTTCTTCCTCAAGAATAGCCCCGGGCCGCAGGCGAGCGTAGGGACCAACCAAGGCTCCTGCCCCTACCAATGCCTCATCCAAATATGAGAATGAACGAATTTCTGCTCCAGACTCAACATGAGAATTGTTGACCACACAATGTGATGCGACCGATGCACCTCGACGGATAAGGCTGCGACCATAAATTTCGCACGGACCGCTGAGTTCCGCCCCTGGCTCTACCCTGGCCAACGGGCCAACGCGTACAGACTGGGCAGCATGTATAATGACACCAGACGCCAAAAGCTCATCTACGATGCGTGTTCGCAAAAGTTCTTCCATGTGAGCAAGTTCAGCCGATGTATTGACGCCCATAAGATTTGCATCCCGACCACAACAAACGCCCCTCACCGTGGAGTTTTCTTCCAGAGCCAGCGCAATCAGATCGGTAATATAGTATTCTCCGCTGTTATTTGTATTACGTAAACGCGGCAAAAGACCTTCTACAGCGCATAGGCTGCAATAGTATATGCCCGCATTTACTTCTCCGCTTACCGAACCATGCCGTGCAGGATCATAATCCTTGGCTTCTACGATAGCTCGAACCTGCCCTTGTTCTCGTACAACTCGTCCATACGAACCAGGACAATCCAGTTCTATGCTGGCAAAGGCTATATCTGCCCCATCTGCTTGGGCCATGAAGTCTCGAACAACTGATTCGGACAGCAAGGGAGTATCTCCGTTGACCACCAGCAGATGCGTATAACCAGCTCTCTTCAATGCAGGCAGGGCACATTGCAAAGCATGCCCAGTTCCCAATTGCTGTTCCTGCAGCACACAAGGCATTTCAGGAAAAGCCGCCCGAACACGTTCTGCCCCATGCCCAACAACAATCCAGATATCTCCTTCAAAAATAGGACGCAATGCCTCCAGCACACAGGCGATCATAGGAGAACCCAACACTGTCTGCAAGACCTTGGGCTTGTCAGAATGCATACGGGTTCCTTTTCCCGCCGCCAATACCAATGCCGCACAACCGGACATGATCGTCTCCCTAAAGCAATTTCACTTTTTCGTGAAAAAGCTCCTATAAGAGATAATTGTCTCAACCATACACATCGTGAGAGAGAGAGAAAATTTACTGATCATTTTCAGTCTTGTGCGGTCTTTGTCCCCGACGCGAACTAGGACGCTTGCCCAAAGGCATGTCGGCAGGCAATCCTGCAGCCTTGAGTTCACGACGCACAGGCGTCTCTGCATCCAACAGAGCTTCGTAGGCACGCATGGCCTCAGCCTTTGCAGCCTGCCCGTCACTGCCATCAGCTACAGCTCTGGCGTATGCTCTTTCGGCAGTACGCAGGTTTTTACGTTTTTCCTTAAGAATCGGAGCAGCATCCTTCAGAATCTTGTCGAACTGAACCCTTTGTTCCTTGGTCAATGTCATTTTCTCAGGGCGTGAACCCGGGCCTCCCTCGCCAGCGGCTTGCACAGCAAACGGCATAGCGATGAGGCAAAGAGCCAAAAGCAGCGTAGAGTAAAGAATTTTTACTTTCACTGGAGAACTCCTTTTTTTTCTTTTTTATCAAACGTTTCATGCTTGTCAAGGCGAAACTGCCGACCTGATTGGGTAAAATCACCATCTATGCACACCCGTACCGCAGCAGCGTGAAACGCGCCATGACATATTTGGACAGAGCCAGTTGCGTCAACCTGGTTCCGCTGAACAAGCTGCGCACGACATTTGGCAAAACGTGGTCGTATTTCACTTCAAGAATAGTCAGCCCATCCGTTGAAACAGGAAGCGCTGTCAATGAATTGGGTCTGACCGCACACAGTCTTGTGTCAAACGTTATGCGGACGTTACCGGGTTCATAATGAAATGCCTCTCGCCGGTATATAACGACGACTACCGGTCGCAACAGCCGCGCACGATGGACTGCGTGAAACAGTTTCCCCATCTCGCCCGGCACATCCGCTGCGGCTTCCATGTCTCCTTGCATAAAACGTTCTAACTGCTCTTTGGTAACGCGGACATGAGTCTTCCAGGACATTTCATTTTCTTTATGCTTGCGTTCCAAACGGATAAAATCCAGTTGATCGTCATACCAACGCACACGCCACTTGTCTCGCACGGCCACGCCGCTCAATTTTTCACGCAAGGCTGTATCATACACATCATCGAAGTACAGGCTAGAAATTTTGTAAACGCCCTTGGCGTGTGCGTCCGGACACATCACGCAGGCCACTCGGCTTCGCAGCGTTGCGGCCTCACATGGTGCAAGATAATACTTACGCTCGTTACGGAATTGTCCTTTGCGCATACCCCCCGACAACCAGACTGTCATCATCTACCGCCCCAAATACATAAGCCCAAAAAGAGTAATGAACCAGCGAGAATCATGCATGCCTGTCGCGTACGTAGCGCAAGGACAGCTCCCAAAAGTGCCAATGTGTATAATGTCGGCCATGTCACGCCTTCAAGTGCCAGCATGGCATCACATGCCTTTAGCACGGTTAATGCGCCGGCAATTGCCGAAAAACAAAGACTATACAGCAGCACATGCCCCAACGCTCTTTGCCATCCAACCGACATTATGACCCAGCCCGGAGCAAAAACACTCCCAGACTGGCATGCTTGTATAGCAGTATCCTCCAAGGAGTTATGCGTATTACGTTGATAACGCTCAAACCATGCAGCAAGAGAGGCGGCGAACAGGGCAAACAGCAAGGGCAAAATAACTTGCCCGGCGCAGAGCAGCTCAAAATGACGACAAAGAGGAAAAGCTAAGAGAAAACTCAGGCTTGCATAGGGTGGCACAATAGAACCCATTGCAATGATGTCAAGCCAGCACAGCTCTGTAATGATACCCAGCGAAAAAGCCAATGAGGAATGCTCTGCCGTACAGCTACCGACAATAAGGGCAAGGAAAAGAGGGCGATCCAGCAGTCCTATGATACACGTAGACCGAGCCGCTCCGGCCAGCACAAAAAAAAAGCATACGGAACCCCGGCCATTGCCAATTCAAAACAGCAATTCATGGATGCCTCGCACGGGCTCGGTAGGCACACTACGAAAATCGAGCTGTACAAAATGCTCTCGCAACACGTGCAAATCTTCCCTGTCTTCGGCAGAAAGCGCCACATGGGGAAGAATTTGCATTTTGTCGGGAGCATAATGCAGATTGCACATATTCAGAACATTCATGGGAACACCCGCATCGCAAGCACGACGTGCGTCCTTGCATGTGGCAAAAAGAACGAAACTCTCCTCGCCACATGCGTCGAGCCTCGGTAAAAGTTCATGCACTGGTATGAAATACACTGCTATCCTTTGGGGAATTGCAAGACTGATAATCTGCTGGCTCACACCATCGTCGGCTAGAGCGTCATTAGCCACCACAAGATGCTTCGCTCCGGTGTAAGGCAACCATGCCTCAATGACCTGACCGTGTACAAGCCTGTTATCCACACGGAACCACATAGTTACCTGCCACTCTTATCGCCATGAACTTCGGACTTCTCACGCGCTTTATTGCGCAACATACTGCCTGCCACCACAATACCCTTTGCCCCTGCATCACCGGCAATACGCGCCAATGCATCCAAGGGCTGGGCGCGTGAAGTAAATACCTTGAGCAGCATGGGTAAATTGACGCCTGTCACCACCTCCACTTTGTGTGTCCCAAGCAGGGAGAGAGCAAGATTGGTAGGCGTACCCCCAAACATATCAGTCAAAATGAGAACGCCGGCCCCCTTGTCCAATCGTTGGGCAGCGTCCGTCAAGCGGCGCACTGTTGCAGAAACCTCGTGGGCCACATCCACACTGATGGAACAGCAGTCACTTTGCTGTCCAAGGATGAATTCTGCGGTACGCAGCATGGCCGAACCATAATCGGCGTGCGAGACCACAATAATCCCGACCTGAAGCTGATCAAGTTCTTCTGTCATGCCATCTCCTTGCATCCTGCCCGAGACAGTCTCATCACCCAAGTTCTAGATGTCGATGTTCAAGAAATACCGGATAATCCGCCTGACGCAATGCCTGCGCGATCTCTTCGGCCATGACGACGGAGCGATGCCGTCCTCCTGTACAACCCACGGCTACGGTGACGCGATACCTGCCATCCATATCCAGCAGTGGCAACATGAAGAGGAGAAGATCTAGGAGCTTGCCACGATATTCCCTGCTCTGCGGCGCCTGAAGAACATAATCGGCAACGGCTTTATCCAATCCGCTTAATGGACGCAGTCCCGCATCAAAATACGGATTGGGCAAAAAACGCAGGTCAAAAACCATATCCGCCTCTCGGGGGACGCCATACTTGAAACCAAAGGAAATGACATTGACCCGCACAGCACGCAACCTGCCCTTGGTGCGCCCCCATCGCTTCTGTATGGCGCGCCGCAAGTCGTGTATAGAAAAACGGGACGTATCGATGACAAGATCGGCCATTTCCCGCAAAGGTAACAGGCTGTCGCGCTCCTCCTGCAGGGCAGCCTCCAGCCCTAGCCCCTTGCGCTCCAAGGGATGCGGTCGGCGCGTAGTCGCGTATCGACGGACAAGTTCATGACTGTCCGCTTCCAAAAAAAGCAACATAGGGCGCATGTTTTTACCCGACATGGCACTCAAGCATTCGATCATTTCGTCGACAAAATTGCTCTGTCGGATATCCATGCCCAGCGCAATACCGTTAAAATGCGTCATGGATGGACGGGACATCATGGCCACCATCTCACATGCCATGCCCGCTGGCAAGCCATCCACCACAAAATGCCCCATATCTTCAAAGACTTTCAGGGCAGTACTTTTTCCAGCCCCTGAAAGGCCGGTAACAATGCACACCTGCTTTCCCGCATGTGAAGCAGCATCACTGTTGGACAAACAAGCGGCACTCGTCATGCTTTTCCCCAACTAAACGGTCTATTCTTGACGTTCGGCTGCCTTCGCCCCATGCGCATGCGACAAAAACCATGTCCGCCGCCATGGCAAGGCACCCCCGAAATAACACAATTTACAAAACAGGATCAATCAATGCGTAACCGCCAGCCTTGGTGCGGTAGACCACATTGATACGGTTGTTTTCCGCGTTGAAAAACACCAGAAATTCTCCACCCACGGAATCTAGCTGCATAAGCGCCTCGTCAAGATGCAGAGGCTTGCCAGCAAGACGGTCAGAACCTTCCGCCAATTCGGGAGAACTACTTTCACCGGTATCTAAATTGTAGGAAAAGACATCCACTTCGGTGTTACGTGCGCGCCGCCGTTGCGACTTGACCCTGGACACTTGACGTTTGATCTGGGCCTCGACCTTGTCATTGACCAAATCAATGGCAGCGTACATATCCGAAGTCTGCTCCGTGGCATTGATGTGCAGCCCTTCTCCCGTGACAGTGACTTCACAGCGGTGACGAAACTTATCTACCGTGAGAACCACGGCAACATCCAGACCTGATGCCTTGCCAAAAAAACGGCCAAGTTTTTCCATGCGGCGGCGGGCATACTTCTTGAGATGATCAGAGGCGTCAAAATTCTTGAAAGCAAAGGAGATGTTCATGCTTCCTCCTGAACAAAATGCGTACGTTTCAATCCACACTAGGCTCCGTCGCCAAACAAACTGGAGCCGTACTCATTGCCCCTTCCTGTGGGCTTTGTTCCCTAAAGTATCCTATCATCAAAGGGAAAGCGGGTATAGTATGTGATGCGTTACGGAAAAGATGCCACTGGCTTCGCCGTCCGTCAATTGCAATTATCCCTATAGGGTGAAGTTGTACAACGCAAAGGAATTTGTTGATCAAAAATGTTTCCTACGCCTTGAAGACGAGTCGATACCCAATGACGTGCGATACTTGGCCACGGTACGCCGGGCAATGTTGACATGCAGACATTCTTTGAGCATCTCGCCAATGCGCTCATCGCTCAAAGGAGACTTGGGATCTTCTTCAGCAACAAATTTCTTGATCAGCGCCTTGACGCTTTCCGAGCCAACCTGACTGCCGTCAGATAAACCCAGACCGCTATTGAAAAAAAATTTCAGCTCAAAGATGCCATGTGGCGTGGCAGCATATTTATTGGTTGTAATGCGGCTTACCGTTGACTCTGACATTTCAATGTCATCGGCTATATCCTTAAGGATAAGTGGCGCAAGCTTTGTGACCCCCTCTTCAAAAAAAGGACGCTGATGGCGCACGATGCTGTCCATCACCTTGTACAAGGTACGCTGACGTTGGTACAGGCTTTTGATAAGCCAGGAAGCGGCATGACTTTTCTCTGACCAGTATTCCTTTTCTTCTCCCGTACAGCCGAGATCCTTCAATTTCAGGGAAGACATTTGGAGCTGGGGCAAACCGTCCTCATTGAGGACGATGACAAAATCGCCGCCGACTTTGTACACAAAGACATCCGGACTGACATACGCTGGTTCGCCACCGCCAAAGCTGGCGCCTGGCAAGGGCTCCAAACTCTGAATGATGTCCAGGTATTCCCGCAGATCCTCCATCTCCAATCTGAACTTGCGCAGCAAAGGCTTGTAGCGCTTGGCTTCCAGATCTTCTAGGTGGGACTGCACAAGTTCCACGAGAACAGGATCGCGATCATAATGCAAATTCCTGATCTGAATGAGCAAACACTCGCGTGCGTCCCTAGCTGCCACGCCTACAGGATCGAAGAGCTGTATGCGTTCCAGCACCGTCTGCACCACGTCCGATGAAACATGGGCCATGTCTGCCAATTCTTCCACGCTGGCCTGCAAATAGCCGCCGGAAGAAAGATTGCCTATGATGATCTCGCCTATTTCCTTCTGCTCCTCCGTCAGCTGTGAAAGACGCAACTGCCACATGAGATGCGCCGCAAGCGTCGGCTTGGCAGCATAGCGGGCCTCAAGGGGTGAAACATCCTCAGACGCCTCGTACTCCCGTGGTTGCACAAGGCGTGGCGTACTGGCAAATTCGCCAAGGTAGTCTTCCCAATCCGCATCCTTGGCCACCTCCCTGTCATAGACATCTTCCGCTACGGGTTCGCGTACTTCCTCACGTGTACCGCCATCGTCTGCAGACGGGGGAGTCTCCTCCAAAAAAGGATTTTCAAGCAATTCCTGCTGCACAGTTTCCAGAAGTTCCACGCGAGACAGCTGCAGAATTTTGATGGCTTGCTGCAACTGGGGGGTCATGATCAGATTCTGTGTAAGCTTAATCTGCTGTCTCAATTCCATCGGCATATGTCGCAGCATCCTCCGCAATATCTATCTTACGCAACAAAAGGCCGATCACTTTGCCTTTTTGCGCGCCATGCTCGTGGCCGTCTGGCATATATGTGCCATAACTTGCGAAAAGTCTGCCACTTTTGCAAAAATTATGCAATACATGTCAGCCACCTGTTCTTGAACAATGCCGTATCCCAATATCATTGCCCATGAAGGGATTCGAGAATTTCCCGTTGCGCCTTACCACAGTACTCTTCGGTTCCGACGTGTACTCCGATGCCAGCACGCAGCGCAAGCAAAAGTGTTGCAGGCAGGCCCATGAGGCGTTACGCTCAAAGAGCGAGGGTTGGGACAGTGAAATACAACGAGCTGATAAAAAATTTTGCCACGATACGTGAATATCTTCGCGATTTTTATATCTTTGGCTTTCGATCCAGAAAAGAGTTTACCCGCAACAGCGCACGCAAATATGACAACGAGCGCCGTAGGGCCGAAAATTGGCTACGCGGTGTCATGTCCTTTCATGCTACAGCATCAGGCAAGAGCTTCTTCATATCGGCCGACAGCCGCATCGTAGCCCAAAATCCGCTGCATGCGGCCTTCAAGAATAAGAGCTTCACAGACTATGACATCTCGCTCCATTTTTATCTTCTGGACGCCCTCGCAGATGGTAAGGAGCATTCCCTGAAAATGCTGGCCGAGAGCATTGCGGACAAATGGCAGTGTGCTCCTGGAGTCCTGGACGTCCCCGATGATGCCACTATTCGCAACAAATTGAACGAATATGTCACTCTGGGCCTTCTGCACTCACGCAAGGAAAAACGCTCCCTGCTCTACTCCCTGTCCACGGCCATGCAGAACATGGATGGATATCTGGACGCGATTTCTTTTGCCGCAGAGGCATTGCCTCTGGGAGTCATCGGCTCATTCCTTCTTGACGCACACGGATACGCCCCAAGGATTTTCAGCTTCAAGCATCGCTATCTTCTTGGCGTCCTGGATTCAGAAATACTCCTTGCCCTCATTGAATGCGTAAACCGTAAGCTCTACGCCCGCATCACCCGCCGCGCTCCCAAGCATGACACGACGGTGCAGGAACTTATTTTTCCGCTACGTTTTTACCATGGCACACAAAGCGGAAGGGACTATCTCTTTGCCTGGTCGGTCAAAGTCAAGCAAATGCGCGTTTACCGCCTGGATCGCATTATAAGGGTAGCAAGCGCAGCAGATACAGACCCTGACGTCCTTGCCGCCAATCTGTCCAAGAGCCGCCTTGAAGCCATGGCAGCCGACCTGCAAAAAAACCTTTGGGGAGTGGCCTTTGGCAAAAAACCCTCCACGGCCACACTCCAGCGACTGTCCATGACCGTGTACGCAGCGCCAGACGAAGGGCATATTGTGCAAAGGCTGTTCAGAGAAAAACGCTGTGGCCTTGTCACGCAAACAGGGCCAACGTCATGGAGGTTTGACGCAGTCGTGTACGACGCGCTGGAACTGCTCCCCTGGTTGCGAACCTTTGTCGGTCGCATCACTGCACTGACATGCAGCAGTCCCGAGGTTGCCCGGCGATTCCATGACGATTTGCAGGCCATGCTGCAGCTCTATGGTGAGGTCGGCGATGCTCTTCCATGAGTTGTACGGACATGCGTACAATATCGTTACCGCTGTCTTGCGCGAAGCGATTCACGGAGATTTGAGCCTGGCGCGTTTCAAGGAACTCACGTCCAGCCAGGGCGAAAGCCAGGGCGCCGCCATTCGCACGGCCCTAGAAAAAGGCATCTGGCCGCTCTTATCCCGTGATGGCCGCCCCCTGGTCAAGAACATTCCCCCACTTCCCCCCACCGAACTCGAACAACGCTGGTTCAAAGCCATCTGCCAGGATCCACGCGTCAAACTGTTCCTGCCCGAACATCAGGAACCGGATTTCGCTGCTGTGGAACCGCTTTTCCCCCCGGATTGCTTCGTCTGCTATGACCGCTATGCCGACGGCGATCCCTTCGATAATCCAAGGTATGTGCAAAACATGCGCCGCATCGTGCGCGCCCTCAAGGCAAACATGCCCCTGGTGATCGTCTACCAAGGAAAAAATGGTCTGTTCAGCAAAAAATTCCTTCCCCATTCCCTGGAATACTCCCCCAAGGACGACAAATTCCGCCTTTTGGCCAGCACCACGCAGGGCCTTGCCTATGTCCTGAAGGTTGCCCGGATCAAGGATGTCCTTTTGACCCAGGAAGCATGGCCGACGGCGATGACGCCGCCCCTTGCCGAAAAACGTTTCCTGGTGCTGGAGCTTGAAGACGAGCGCAATGCCCTGGAACGCGCCTTGCTGCATTTCTCGGATCTGGAAAAGGAGACGCTTCGGCTGGACGAAAATCACTATCGCGTCACATTGCGCTATTATGAACGGGATGAAACCGAAATTTTGATCCGCATACTCTCCTTCGGCCCTCTGCTTAAGGTCACGGAACCGGCTTCCTTTGTGGAGCGCATCCGGGATCGGCTGCGCAAACAAAAAAATCTTGGTGCATGAGCGTGTTCGCACCTTTTTTTTCATGATCCACAATGCTAGCCCTGGTATCACTTGCTCACGGAAGACAAAAGCACGCACAGCAAACAACAATAGCCACCATGTGAGAGCGGGTATGGCCCCCGCACGTGCTTTGTCCAAGGATGCGCCGGAAGTGCCCGAGCAGGCACTCCCGGCACAAAAGGCGTCAACAGCAATACGACAACAAAACACAGAACAGGAAGCCCCAGCAACATCCCGCTCTGCTCCGAGCAGGATGCCCAGTGCGGCCCGGTCTGCAAGTCAATGGCGCCTTGTTCCAACACAGGAGAACATGCCATGTTGAACGCTCTGAAAGAAACCGCAAACATGACAACCACCGAAAACGGGGCGTGGACACATGCCAGCAGCGGCTCCGATTGCCTGGACTTTTTTGCCACTGTGGGCGCACTCCGTTCTGC
Source organism: Desulfovibrio sp. (assembly GCA_017454855.1). GTDB lineage: Bacteria > Desulfobacterota > Desulfovibrionia > Desulfovibrionales > Desulfovibrionaceae > Desulfovibrio. The sequence goes on along the minus strand of JAFTCE010000026.1, from coordinate 17,427 downwards.
CAGCGAGGAAGACATTGTCACCCGATTCCAAAAAGCCCATACGGAAAGCGCGGATCTGGCGGTGAAAACGGCCTTTTTCGCCAGGGATATCCGCGGTGGTCTAGGCGAGCGGCACGTCTTCCGCATTCTGGAACGCTTTCTTGCTGTGAACGAACCTGCGTCCATGCGCAAGAACATTCCCCATGTGGCGGAATATGGCAGATTTGACGACCTGTTCATACTTTTCGACACACCTTGCGAACAGGACATGCTTGCCCATGTCCAGGACACGCTGGCCAAGGACATGGAAAAAATGCAGGCCGATGCTCCCGTTTCCCCGCTGGGCAAGTGGCTCCCTTCAGTCAACGCGTCCAACGACGAAGCCGTCAGGATGGCAAAAAAATTTGCCAGGGCATTGGGCATGAACGATGCAGCCTACCGCAAGACGCTGTCTTCCTTGCGCGCCCACATCAAAATCATTGAAAACAACCTGCGCTTACGCGATTACACCTTTGCGTATGAGAAACAACCTTCCAGGGCGCTGCTGAAGTACAGAAATGCCTTCCAGCGCAACGACAAGGAACGCTATGTGGATTTCCTGCGTCGGGCTGCGACCGACAAAACCCTCTTACACACGGCGGCGCTCACGCCCTATGATGTTATCGCGCCCATCTTGTGCAGCACTGGCTTTACAGACGCGGAACGCCTGGCATTGGACACTACCTGGAAGTCCCTGGACGATTTCACTGGCGGTGAGAACGCCCTGGTGGTCGCGGACGGATCTGGCTCTATGTATTGGGGTGGGAATCCCCTGCCCGCAGCAGTGGCCCAGTCTCTGGCCATTTATTTCGCCGAAAGGAATACCGGCGCCTTCCACAATCACTTCATTACCTTTTCGACCAATCCGCGCCTGGTGGAAATCAAGGGCAAGGACATTGTCGATAAGGTGCGGTATTGCCTAGGCTATGACGAATGCGCCAATACGGATCTGGCAAAGGTCTTTGACCTCATTCTCAGGGCAGCCCTAAGCCATAACCTCTCGTCCAAGGATTTGCCTGCCCGCTTGTATATCATTTCTGATATGGAATTTGACGCCTGCTGCGAACATGCGGAGATGACAAATTTTGCGTATGCCAAGGCGCAATTTGCCCAACACGGCTATACCCTGCCGCAGGTGGTGTTTTGGAACGTGCAAAGCAGAAATACCCAGCAGCCGGTGCAAAAAAACGAACAAGGCGTTGCCCTGGTTTCGGGCTGCACACCGCAGATTTTTTCCCTGGTGAAGAATGATCGCCTAGATCTAGATCCGTACAGCGTCATGCTGGATGTCCTCTCCTCGGAACGCTACGCCGTGATAGCAGCCTAATGGGCTAACGGCATAAACTGTACATACGAAATACCTCGCCCAAAAGGGAGACGCCTTGTCTCCCTTTTCTTTTTGCATTATGCACGGATCCACAGGAATCTAGCTCTCTTCTCCCCCTTCTGCAGCATAGCGTTTTGCAGCAGCAATAAACTCACGGAACAGGGGATGTGGCGACATGGGCCGGGACTTGAATTCCGGATGAAATTGGCAACCCAGAAACCAGGGATGGTCTTTCAGCTCAATAATTTCCACCAGGGAATCGTCCGGCGCCGTTCCACTAAAGAGCATGCCGTGTTCCGCCAGCGCTTCTCTGAAGGCATTATTAAATTCATAGCGATGACGGTGGCGTTCTTCCACCATATCCTTATTATAGGCCGCACAGGCCCTGGTGCCAGCGGCCAGCTTGCAGGGATATGTGCCTAGGCGCATGGTTCCGCCCTTATCGCTGTCGGCATCCCGCCGCTCAACGTTACGGGTTCGGAAATCGTACCATTCCGTCATAAGATAGATAACCTTATGCTCGGAGAGCGGGTTGAACTCCTCGGAATTGGCATCGTCCAGACCGGCCACATGGCGCGCAAATTCAATGACAGCACACTGCATGCCGAGGCAAATGCCAAAGAAGGGCACACGCTGGGTACGCGCATGGCGTATGGCAGCGATTTTGCCTTCCACGCCACGATAACCGAAGCCGCCAGGCACCAGGATGCCATGGCAGCCATGAAAACACTCGGCAGCGTTGTCCTCCGTCACATTTTCAGAATTGACATAGCGCAAATCCACTTGCACACGGTTGGCCACGCCGCCGTGATGCAAGGCCTCATGCAGGCTCTTGTATGCCTCCTTCAAATCCACATACTTGCCCACAATGGCAATGGTCACCTGGCCACTGGGATGAGCGCAGGCGCTGATAAGCCTTTCCCAGGCTTCCAGATGCGCATTGCGCGCCGGCAGCCGCAACATAATGGCTACCTTCTGGTCAAAACCCTCTTCATAAAACTTCAATGGCAGCTCATAGATATTGCCCACGTCCACCGAAGTGAAAACAGCATCCTGATCCACGTTGCAGAACAGGGCAATTTTGCGACGCATATCTTCCGGTATGCTCTGCTCACAGCGGCACAGGATAATATCCGGCTGAATACCAATGGAGAGCAGTTGCTTGACACTGTGCTGCGTGGGCTTGGTCTTGTGTTCGCCCGCGCTCTTGAGATAGGGTACCAGTGTCAAGTGGATGTTCAGGCAGTTATCGCGTCCCAGATCAGAACGGAGCTGGCGTATGGCCTCCAAAAAGGGAAGTCCCTCAATATCGCCAACGGTACCGCCGATTTCAATAATGGCCACATCCGGGACATTTTCTCCCTCGGCAAGGGAAAGTACAACGCGCTTGATCTCATCGGTAATGTGCGGAATGACCTGCACCGTGCCGCCCAAATAGTCTCCGCGCCGTTCCTTGGCGATAACATGATTGTAAATGGCCCCGGAGGTGGTATTGTTCTTTCGTGACATGGGCACATTGAGAAAACGCTCGTAGTGGCCCAGATCCAAATCCGTTTCCGCCCCATCATCGGTGACGAAGACTTCCCCGTGCTGAAAGGGATTCATGGTGCCGGGATCGACATTTATATAAGGATCCAACTTTTGGATCGTCACGGAAAGACCGCGAGTCTGCAGCAAAGCCCCCAGCGATGCCGCCGCCAAACCCTTGCCCAATGACGAAAGTACGCCGCCCGTTACAAAGATGTATTTTGTTTTCATGGCCTTCACCTGGCATAGTGTAGTCTGCGCGTCTGTGAATTGCGCACTCTGTCTAGCAAAACGGATGCCACGCGCGAACACTTTCATACGCGTCATCAGGGCTGACGGCAAGTCGCAAAAACGGATACGCCTTGCGGCCTCAACTGCGCTGCCTGCGCTTGCCTGCGACCACAAGGCTTGCGGCAAACCAACAGCAGGCCGTGAGGATGATCGTGGCTCCGCTGGAAGTGCGCAGCCAGTCCTGGGCGGAGAGTACCAGGCCAACGAAGGCCGAAGTTATGCCCACTAAGAGAGACCACCAGAACATTCCCCCGGCAGAACGCGCCAGATTGCGGGCTGTGGCGGCGGGCACGATAAGCAGGGCCGTCACCAGCAGGACGCCCACGGCCCAGACGGAAAACATGACCACAAGAGCCAGCAAGGCGGCAAACAAATATTGCCACAAGGCCACACGCACGCCATGCGCTCGGGCCATGACGGGATTGAGCGCCACAAGCAGCAGACGGTTGTAGCCCCAAAGCTGAAACACGGCCAAAAACACGAAAAGCAGACACAGAAAGGCGAGTTCTGTCTCCGTAATGGTCAAGATGTCTCCGTAAAGAAAGCGCTGCATGTCGCGCGCTGCGCCACCAGCACGGCTGACCACGGCCAGGCCAAAAGCCACCACGGCAGAAAAGACGATGCCAATGACCGTGTCTGCGGAAAGGGCACTTTTGCGCCGCACGGCCACAATGGCAATCCCCACCAACAGCCCGAAGAGCGGCATGGAAAGACGTGGCGGCACAGCCAGCAACAATCCAAGTGCGACTCCGGCGAAGGCAGAATGCCCGATGGCGTCGGAAAAAAAGGCCATGCGAAAATTGATGACCTCCACCCCCAGCACGGAAGCCATGGGTGCCAGGAGAAAGAGGGCAAACAGCGCCTGCTGCATAAAACGCCATTGCAGGCATTCCAGGGGTATGCAGGAAATCAAAACATAGATCGGGGAAAAATCAGGCATGAGCATGCTTCCCCAAATCAGAATATTGCGCCATGCGGGCACTTTCCCGGGCCTTGCGTGCAGCAGCGCAGTCCACAACCTGCGCTTCCTCTCCCACAGCGCCGCAAAGAGGACACCCTGGGTCGTGGGGATCACATTGATCCGGGTACAGGTGGATGGGTATGCCAAAAAGTTCCATGAGCATGTGCGAGGTCAAGGTGTCTCGGGGGGCGCCAGCGGCGCGCACAGTCTTATTGATGCAAATAACGTGCGTGGCATAGTGCGCCACCAAGGGCAGATTGTGGCTGACCATGATTTGCGTGAATCCACATTTACAGCGGGCAGCATCCAGGACTTCCCAAAACAGGCGTTCACCACGCACATCTACGCCCGCCTCCGGCTCATCCAGAATCAGGAGTTCCGGCTCCCGTGCCAAGGCACAGGCCAGAAGCACACGCCTCTGTTCGCCCCCAGACAGATGAGCCATGCGGCAACGGGCCAGATGTTCCGCATGCACCAAGGCCAACAAATGTGCAGCCTCGTGGGCGATCGGGGCAGCAAGTCCCAGCCAGAGGGGACGCTTTTGCCGATTCAAGGCTAAAAATTCATCCACGCGCAGGGGCATACTCCGATCCAGGGCGAGTTGCTGCGGCACATAGGCCATGCGTGGACGACGCGTTTTCCCTGTGAAAAAGATATCTCCAGCATAGGACTGCTCTCCAAGCAAGCACATGAGCAAGGTCGTCTTGCCGGCCCCGTTGGGTCCCACTAGCACGGTACTGCCGCCTGTCGGCACTTCTGCGCAGATATCCTCCAGGATGTCCCGATCGCCTCGACGCACCTGGACATGGGAAAAACGCACCAGGGCAGGTACCTCAGTTGCCAACATACTGCTCCAAAATACGGCAGTTGTTTTCCATGACCTGCTCGTAATATGCCGTAGGCGGCTCCGCCGGGCCAGAGGCCAAAGAATCCAGCACAACAACAGCAGCACCGGTCTCAGCTGCCAATGTGCGCACAGGTTTGTCGTGGTATTGCGCCTCGCCCATAATCAGGACAGAACCGTGCTGGCGTATCCTTTGGGCCAGTTGGAGCAAACGCGCCGCTGAAGGCTGCACATCCTCATCTTCCTGGATGATGTCCATGAGCCGCAGGCCAGCATCACGCACCAGGTAGGCCATGCCGTCGTGGAGCAGGATGACATCCTTGTACACAGACCTGTTTCCAATGGCTTGCAACCTTTTGGCCAAGGTCTCCAGCCGGGCGGCACAGGCTTCGGCCTCAGCGCGGCATGCAGCGGCCTCGGGCACGGCTCTGGCCAGACCCTCACCAATGACGCGCACCATGGCAGCAGCTTGCAGCGGACTCGTAAAGGCGTGCGGGTTCACAGCATGCCCATGCCCATGCCCGCCATGTGTCTCACCCGCAGCGCTGGCGTGCCTCTCGCTTTCAGAATCAGCATGTGTAGCAGTCTCGCGCAGCACGGCCACGCAGGAACTGCTATCAATAATGGTTGCATGGTTGATCTCGGTCAGGGTTTTTTCCATAAAGGCTTCCAGACCCAGGCCATTGAGTACGACAATGTCCGCCTCTGCCAATTTGCGCACGTCCACAGGAGTCAGCGCATATTCGTGCGGGCAGCCCGTCTGGGCCGGTATGAGCAACTCCACGCGCAAGCTCGGACAAGCTTTGGCTACGACGCGCGTGAGCAAATAGACAGGATAGGTCGTTGCCAGCACACGCACTGTTTGCAATGCAGCGCACATGCCGTCCGAAACACACATAGTCAACAATAGGAGCAAGGCCATGACCATTGCTTGCCACGTTCTCCGCACCATGTTGCAAATCTCCTTGCAGCATATCTTCCTTCACGCCAATCCTTAACGCCGACCGAGGAAACCAAGGTAGGGGGGCAGTGAAGAGATTTTTTTGCATTGGCGGTTACATAAAATCCTAAAAGCAGCCTGTCAAGAAAGGCTTTTGTTCACAGATACCCCTGTGCGTTCGCGCTGCTTGCGCCAGGACTTGATTTTTCCCGCACCTGAAACTACCTTGATTGCCTCTCCCTCTTGGCGGTATGGCCGCACGCTTGCATATTGGATGCAGGCATTGCTCATGGAGGACATGTGTACGCTCCGCTGACCTGCATCCTACTCTCTATCGCCCTAACGCTGCCTGGCAATGCCTGGGCCGATCCTCCACTTCGCTCTGAACAGGACGCTTCACAACAGAGCGCACCAGCACAAGAGCAGCCATCCTCGGCAGATGCCACGCCGCCCACGTCGGCATCGGGCAAGCCAAAGTCCAGGCCATCGGCTCTGACGCCTCCCAAGCCATCTTCTGCCCAAGCTGCCCTTCCCAAGGCCAAGCGAAGCCTGCCGCCCCTGCGCAGCATGATAACATCCCCCTTCGGCCCCAGGGCCATGCCGGGTTGGCTCGGCAGGGGGAGCAAGCCCATGCGCATGCACAATGGCATTGACATTCGCGCAAGGATTGGTTGGCCGGTTGTGGCCTTCAAGGATGGCACGGTTCGTCAAGCCGGCCCCCACGGAAATCTGGGGCTGGCGGTTGTCATCCACCAAAATGACAGCATGACGTCCTATTACGGTCACCTGAGCAAGACCCTGGTCACGGTTGGCCAACGTGTCAGCGCTGGCACTGTTGTAGGACATGTGGGCTGCACGGGCAGAACAACAGGCGCGCATCTGCACTTCGGCCTACACAATGGGGAAGGAGTACCGATCAATCCCCTGCCCTTTCTGGAACGGGCGGAACAACTGCTGCAACCATCCCCAAACCAGATTCCCGACGTACTGGAACCCCAGGCCTGCGGTGGCACTACCGTGGGTCCTGTGGTGCGCGGGAGAAACGGTTTGCCCACGCGCATAAACCGTGAACTCCTGCGCCGCCTGGATAGCTATACGCCTCCGCCCCTCCCCACCTGGGGCAGTCAATAGATGAGACAGAAGGAAACAAGCATGTATGCAACGACTCTCCAGAAAAAAATCTCTCGCGCCTCTTGACAAAGCCTGACAAGGTGTGTAAGCTAGCAAAAATTTTTGTAGGTAGGTCACAATATGTCAGTCATGTTTGCCAACTACTCTCCTTTTTATGCCACTGGCTTTGGCCGCTGGCAATACTTTGCGTATTTTGGGGGAGCCTGTGGTTGGGGACTGTGCTGACGTGTGAGCGTTAGAAGTTCAGGGGCCGCAGGCACATACGCCAGCGGCCCTTTTTTTGTATGGGTCGTCGGCAAGCCCCCCGCCCCATTGAAAACTTGCAGCACAAAGGAGCGACCCATGTACCTCGGCAAAAAAATTCGTTTAGAGCGCATCATCAACCGCGAAGACGGACGCACCATTATCGTACCCATGGATCACGGCGTCACCATGGGGCTGGTAGACGGTCTCATGGACATGCGGGCCACTGTCAACGACATGGCCCGCGGCGGTGCAGACGCCGTCCTCATGCACAAGGGCCTGGTGCGCTGCGGACACCGCAACGCGGGCAGCGACGTGGGACTGATCATCCATCTCTCAGCCTCCACTGCGCTCACGCCCAATGGCAACACCAAGACCTTAGTCGGTACGGTGGAGGAAGCCCTCAGGCACGGCGCGGACTGCGTTTCTGTCCATGTCAACCTGGGCGATCCAGACGAACGCCTTATGCTGGCCGATCTAGGCCGCGTGGCAGCATCCTGTGACGACTGGGGCGTCCCCTTACTGGCTATGATGTACGCCCGCGGACCGCAGGTCAAGGACGGCTACTCGCGAACCGCAGTTGCCCACTGCGCTCGCGTCGGCATGGAAGTCGGCGCGGACATCGTCAAGGTTTCCTATACAGGTGACCCGGAGAGCTTTGCCGATGTGACGGCTTGCTGCTGCGTCCCGGTGGTCATTGCCGGAGGACCACGCATGGATTCCACTCGCGACATTCTGCAGATGGTTTACGATTCCCTGCAGGCTGGCGGCGCAGGCATCTCCATCGGTCGCAACGTCTTCCAGCATCCTCGCCGCGTGGAATTGGTCAAGGCCCTACGCGCCATTGTCCACGGCAAAGCCAGCGTGGACGAAGCCTTACACATAGTGGGGGAATAACATATGTCGCGCATCTATTTTAACTGCGCCCCCTATGACAAGGGGCATGTGACCCTGGCCCTGGAATCCGGTGTGGACGGCATCATTGTGCCGCGTGTACATATGGAGGAGGTAGCTGGCCTTTCGCGCTGCCCCGTGCTGGCCGTTGAGGACATGCACTTCCTGGAAATGCACGCCAAGAGCGACGAAATGGCTGTACTGGAACTGCTGCGTCAAGGAGAATGCGTGACCCTGGCCCGGGGTTGGGAGGTTAGTCCCGTGGAAAACCTGCTGGCGCAAAGCGACAGCGTACTGGCCGAGGCCGACACTCTGGACGAGGCACGTTTGGCCGCCGGAATCCTGGAGCGCGGCGTGGCCGGTATTGTGGTTTCAAGTTCCGCTTTGGCCGATCTCAAACAGATTGTGGCCCAGTGTAAGATGGCACGGACGCGAGAAGAGCTTGTGGCCGCCGAAATCACCAGGATAGAATCCGTGGGTCTGGGGCATCGCGTCTGCGCCGACACGATTTCCCTCCTACACAAGGGGCAGGGCATGCTCGTCGGTAATTCCAGCGCATTCACCTTTCTCGTCCATGCTGAAACCGAGCGCAACGAATACGTGGCGGCCCGCCCATTTCGCGTCAATGCCGGGGCCGTGCATGCCTATGTGCGCCTGCCCTGTGACAGGACTTCCTACCTTGCCGAGTGCAAGGCAGGCCAGGAAGTACTCATTGTGAATGCCGATGGCCAGGCCTGCGTGGCCACCCTGGGGCGGGTCAAGATTGAGGTGCGCCCCATGTTACTCATTGAAGCAAAAGGAGAAACTGCCGCCGGACAGCAGACCGGATCCGTCTTCCTTCAGAACGCCGAAACCATACGTCTGACCAGCCCAGAAGGGGAACCGTTGAGCGTGGTGAAGCTCAAGATCGGAGACAGGATTCTCTGTCGCCTGGATGAGGCCGGGCGCCATTTTGGCATGCGCATCAACGAAGACATCCGGGAGAACTGAACATGGACGACTGCGCACCTTCCACGTCAACGGCCTCAAGCGCCCCTGCAGCGCGTCTGACCGCCATCAGAGCTGAAATTGATGCCACTGACACGCGCCTGCTCGCCTTGCTCAACCGCCGTGCCGCCTTGAGCTTGGAGGTGGGACGCATCAAGGCAGAGGAACCAGGCATCATCTTCAAGCCTCTGCGAGAACGGGAGTTGCTGGACACACTTGTGGGTCGTAATACCGGCCCCCTGCCGGGGGAACATGTGTGCAGCATTTGGCGCGAGATACTGTCCTCCTCCCGAGCCCTGCAGAGACCGCAGAACGTGGCCTATCTCGGCCCGGAGGGCACATTCTCGTACTTTGCCGGCATCGACTATCTGGGACATGCGGCACATTTCCGCCCCTGCAACGATATTGCCCAAATTTTCGAGGAAGTGGCCGGACGCCAGTGCGAGCTGGGCGTGGTTCCCCTGGAAAATTCCCTGCAGGGAACCGTGGGAGTCAGCTTTGACCTCTTTCTCAAGCACGATGTCTACATCCAGGCAGAACTTTTTTCACGCATTTCCCACTGCCTGTTGAGCAACGCCCCCTCGTTAGCCCAAGTACATACTGTCTACTCCCATCCGCAGCCCCTGGCCCAGTGCGGCGCTTGGCTGCGTACACATCTGCCAGGTGCGGTCTTCGTCCCGGTGGAATCCACCGCAGCAGCGGCCCATCGAGCCATCGGACAAAACGACACAGCGGCCATTGGACACGCCAAGCTGGCCGATATGCTCGGCATTGCCATTCTGGCACGCCGCATTGAGGACGAGACCGGCAACTGGACGCGTTTTGTGGTCATCGGCCCGGGCGATTCCCGCAGTGCAAGAGCTGCCAACGCACAGTCCAAAACAAACCCAGCACACACAGGAGCGGACAAGACGTCACTGCTGTTCACCACTGCGGACAAGGCGGGCGCCCTTTCGCGCGTACTCAACCTCCTGGCCGAACACGGCATCAATATGCGCAAGCTAGAATCTCGTCCCATGCGCGGGCAACGGTGGAAATACGTCTTTTTCGCCGATGTGGAAAGCGACCTGGAAGATCCTTGCTACGATCCCCTGATAGAAGAGCTGCGTGAGGCTTGCACGAGCTTCCGCATTTTGGGCAGCTATCCCACGGGACCGCAGCTAGACCGCCTGGACGACAACGCTGACGTGGAAGAGCAGGCACTGTAAAACCCCGAGGACTTGGGTGTGTCCCCAAGGGAGCATTGCATGAAATCGCTTGGGATTGTTTCCTGAATCCGTAAGTATGAACGCTTAAATGTGTTGAAGTAGATTTTTTTAAATTTATTTACTTAAATCAGCGATGGATCGATGTTTTTAGACAGCATCTGCACACATAAATTTAATTTTTTTTACGAAAAAAAGTATTTATACAAATTTTGGGCACACTTAACCTTTTATAAATTCTTTTTCCTGAAATGAGTTAACAAATGTTAACTTGTAGCTCTGTATATTTTAACAAATGTCTCATAGAAAAATGCATTTTTTCCGAATTTTATGAATAATTTTCTGGCATGATGTACAATCTTATATGCGATTGTGCAAATTTTATCGATAACTGTACGAAGACGTATTCTGATTGTTGATTCTTTTTTATGGTGTTGAAAATTTCTGTCATTTTTAATTGCATGATCACCTATGATACGTAGTACATTAAATGATACAGTAGCAATATGTAGAAAGAGCTTATTAGTTGCAAAATATTTTGATGGCAAAAGTTCCATGTTCATATCGTTTTTCAGTTCACTGTGGTACTGCTCACTTGTAGCATGTTCACGGTAAAGTTTATCGCATTCTTGAGCTGTTTTGAAGAAAATTTTTGATTTTTTATTATCGATAATATCAATATTTGTCCAATAGGAAATAAGCTCACATGGACGATCTTTATCAGATAAGTATTGAATAAGAGAATTTTTTTCTACTTTTTCCTTTAACTTAAATGCAACATAAAGGTCATGTTCTTTTGCATTTGTAGGGACAATATCTTTTTTGCAGCAAAAATAATAGCGATGATTCCCGTGCTTACTTAGTATTGGTGAAATATTCGATCGCATTTCAGAAATAATTTCTGTATATGTTTCTTTACGATGATTTCTTTTTATTATGAATTTAACATGTTTTTCAAGACAAGCATCAGTGAATTTCGCGTCGTCATGAGCAGAATCAACTCGTACAAGAATTTTATTCATTGGAATGCCGATATTATCTACCATTTTGAGAATACGATTGAGGAAATCAACTGCTCCTTTCTCTGAGTGTTGATTTCCAGGTCTGAGATCAAAACAAAGTGCATATTGGCATAGGTATGCCATGATAGGTGCATAACCATCGATCTTTTTATATGTGCATGAAATACCTTCTTTATTTACATTAGGATTCTCAAAAGGTGTTACATCTATGTCGATAGTATAATATTCTTCATCGTTAATAGTTGTTGTGTTAAATTTACATTTTTTTAAAATATTCACTGTAAGAGAATCTATCAATTGCGTGATGTTTTTTTCCTTAGCGAGTAAATCCATTCTAAGTCTGTATGTTTCAGGAGATAGTGAACATCCAATTAGTGTTGTAAATAGAGAATCTTTACACATTTCTTTTATATTTTGAAAATCTGACATTGCGAAACACTGTAAAAATATGCTAGATTTTATAACTGAAGAGTTTGGTATCCATCTTTTATTTTCTGTTTTATTAGAAAGCAAGTTAAATAATGAAAAATCAAAATCATTTAATAGATTATCAACTAAAAGCATACCTGGATGTTTTTGTAAATCATCATTTGATTTTTTAAAAATTATATTCATATAATTATACCCTTTTTTTAAATTTTTTTGTTGTAAAAATTACGTACTTAAAAAATGATCAAAAAGTCAAGGGGAAAAATAAATTTTTTTAATGTAAGAAATTAGATACCTGAAGTCTAGTGGTGAATTTTTTTATTCGGAGGATCGATTTTCTCTTCACCCATTGGGTGAAAAATTGGACTACACGACTGATTAAAAAAAATTAATAATTAAGCATAGTTATAGAAACGTTTATATTTTTTACTTTGTATTTACAAATGTTTTTACTCACGGATTCAGGTATAAAATTGAATTTTTTTGTTTCAACGGCAAACCCTTTTGCTATTGGGTCATTCTCGGCGACAAGACAAAGGATGTCTGTGCAAATTACTACACAATGGGCGGAGAAAAACTGAACGTCAGCCACGGATACAAAAATTTTTCTGTCACGCTTGAGCAGCCAGCCTATTTCCATGAGCTTGTGGACATGGCCAGCATATTGAGCGCTGGTTTTCCCCATGTGCGCGTTGACTTTTACGCAGCAAAAGATACATGGTATTTCAGCGAAATGACCTTTTATATCTGGGCGGGTTTGAAGCCTTTTTCCTCTTATGAATTTGACATACTGCTCGGCAGGCAGCTCCTGCTGGAGAAGCAATGAACATTGCCATTGCCAGCTCACAGATCTGTTATTTCAGAGGCGGCGCCGAACGGGCGAGCCTTCGGCTGGCTCACGAGATGCGTTCCCGAGGGCATGCCGTCCATATATTGACAGTGACAGGTCGATATTCTCCAGTCTATCCCATTGATCCGCGCCTGTCCGTGCATTTTTTTCCGGGGATATTCTTTCACAGGAAACTTGAGGCCATTGCCCTTGGCCCAGCTCTTTTACAGGAACAGCGCATTGACGTTCTCGTTTCTCTGGAGTCGGACTGGAAACATGCCATGTGGTATGCCTGCTCTGAACGGGCGCAGATTCCTTTTGTCTACTCAGAACGCATCACGCCCACCTATGTTGAAGATAACTGGTCCAGGGATGAACGTCTCTTTGTCCTTGAGAAGGCGGCTGCCATCCATGAACTGCTGCCCTGCTATCTGAAATATATACCGGAGCATTTGCGGAGCAAGACCTTTATCCTGCCCAATGCCGTCCCTGAGACTGTTGCGGCGCAAGCGCCCGAGCGCAGCCCAAAGCCACCCATCCTGCTCTACCTTGGGCGCCTCACACTGCAAAAACGCCCTGCACTCTTGCTGCAAGCCTTTGGCCTGCTGGCCGAGGAATTTCCCCACTGGCGGTTGCGCATGGCCGGCTGGGGGGCGCAGCAGGAACATCTCGAATCGCTAGCACACTCCCTTGGGCTTGCCGAACGCGTCGTCATTGGCGAGGCCGCCAAGGATACCAGGCTGGAATACCAGCAAGCCAGCGTCTATTGCCTGCCCACGCTTTTCGAAGGTTTTCCCAATGCCGTTCTGGAAGCCATGTCCGCCGGTCTGCCCGTTGTCGGCATCGCTGACTGCCCGGCCATGACTGCCATCATCCGCCACGGCGTCACCGGTCTGCTCGCCGACAGCCCCACGCCTCAGGCCCTGGCCGCGACCCTGCGGCCCCTGCTCACCTCGGAAAAAGCGCGACGGCGCATGGGGCGAGAGGCATGGCGTCAATGCCAGCTTGAATATGCTGGCAAAAGGATTTTTGACGCCTGGGACGCCCGTCTGTGCAAGATCGTCGAGGCATTTTCGACAAAAAAAGAACGATCGTCGTGCCGGAACATACAGGAGACAGACACATGCACTCCCCCCATAGTGACCTGACGCCATCGACAGCCTACGTCATGGCCCCGGCCTCCAAATCCGTTTCGCACCGCTATATCATGGCTGCGGCTCTGGCCGAGGGCGTTTCCATCGTGCGCCATACCCTGGAAAGCCACGATCTGGAACGTACGCGCGGCATTCTCCAATTGGCCGGAGCCCGTCTGGAAGCGCTACCGGAATCCCAGCCAGAGTCCGGGGCCTGGCGCATTATCGGCATGAATGGCAAACCGCAGGGCGGCGCTGAGACCGCGCCCCTTTCCTGCGACGTAGGCGAATCCGGCACCACATGCCGCCTCCTGACTGCCGTCCTGGCTGCCGGAAAAGGCGTATTCCGCATCCACGGCCAGGGCCGCATGCACGAGAGGCCCATAGGCGAACTGACGGACGCCTTGTGTGCGCTCGGCGCAGACATCACATTTGAAGGCAAAGCCGCCTGTCCGCCCCTACTGCTGCGCGCCAATACATTGACGCCTGCGCGCTGCGGCGGCGACGTGCGCTTAAGCATGGACATTTCCAGCCAATACTTCTCCGGCATGCTCCTGGCCGCGCCCATGGCTTGCTCACCGCTGGCCATCACGCTGTGCGGCAGCAAGGCCGTCTCCTGGCCATATGTGGGACTGACCCTGCAATGCCTGACAGACTTTGGAATCCACTTTACGATATATGTGCGTCCCGACGCGGACGCTCCCTGGCAACTCCTGCCAACGGGAGAATGGCGTCAGCTCCATGAAGCCAAGCCAGACTGCCTGCGCGTGCAGGTTTTCCCCGGCCCATACCGAGCCGGTCACCACAACGTGGAAGGAGACTGGTCTGGCGCATCCTATTTGCTGGCCTCAGGCGCAGTGGGGCAACGCCCGGTCTGTGTACGCGGTCTGCGCTCGGATTCGCTGCAGGGGGATCGCGCCATTCTGGACATTTTGCAAAAAATGGGGACGCGGATACATGTGCAAGCTGATGCCATTACCGTTTACCCATCACCCCTGCACGGCGTGGAGCTGGACATGGGCGCCTGTCCGGATCTCGTTCCCACCGTGGCTGTGCTGGCCTCCTTTGCGCGAGGGGTCACGCGTATCGGCAACGTGGCGCATCTGCGTTATAAGGAATCAGACCGCATTGACGCCCCGGCCAGGGAATTGGCCAAGGTCGGCGTATGCGTGGAGCAATGTGCCGACGGCCTGCGCATCAAGGGCCTCGCTGGTGATGGCAACGGCCAGGGCCACCCTTGCCTGCCCGACGGCGTACAACTCAGCGCCCACAATGACCACCGCATTGCCATGTCCCTGGCGCTGCTCGACAGAGGGCAACCCGGGCTGCATGTTCATGACCGACTGGATGATGCCACGGTGGTGCGTAAATCCTTTCCACATTTCTGGAACGTTTGGGAGCAAATGGCATGAGTTCGCTCCCCCTCCAACGACCAGCCCCCAAGCCCGCCCTGCCCTCTCCCTCACGTCCGGCCAAAACCGTCATCGTGGGTGCGCGGGGACGCATGGGCGCCATGTTCCTGGCCCGAGCAAAGGCTGCTGGCCTTGCTGTGACTGGCGTTGACCTACCCTTCAGCCAGCAGAGTCTGCATTCTGCCTGTGCGCAGGTTACGTTGGCGCTCATCTGTGTGCCCGCAGCCGTGTTTCGGTCAGTCACGACCCAAATTTGCCCGCATTTGCCGCCCCAAACAGTGCTGGCTGACATTACCTCGGTCAAAGAAATTCCCTTGCGCCAGATGCAGGAGATCTGGGCAGGCCCTGTGGTCGGCACGCACCCCCTGTTCGGCCCACAACCTGCCCCACAGACGGATCAACCTGTGGTCATTGTGCCCGGCAAAAACGCCAATGCTCGGCATATTGCCCTCGCATCGGGTTTTTTTACCACTCTTGGCTGCCGCGTGTTTGCCGCCAGCGCGGAAGAGCATGACAAGGCCATGGCCTGCATTCAAAACATGAATTTCATCACCAGTCTGGCCTATTTTGCGCTTCTGGCTGAACACGAGGAACTTCTGCCCTTTCTCACCCCATCTTTCCGGCGTCGGCTGGATGCAGCGCAAAAAATGCTGACCGAAGACGCACGCATGTTTGCGGGACTGTTTGACGCCAACCCGCACAGCGCGGAAGCCGTGCGGCAATATCGCCGCATGCTTGGTCTGGCCGCCGCAGGCGACATTGACCTGCTCTGCCAGCGGGTTCGCTGGTGGTGGACGAAAGATAGCCCGGCCATGCAAAAAAAATGGTAACTGTCTTTGCCCTCTACGGCAGCAAGCGCACGATTTTTGCAAAGGCAGTAGTAGGCGCAGTGTCGCGCCAAACAAACGACGCTGGTAGTAGCATATGTTTGGAAAGCAGCAAGATCCCAGCAGAACAGAAAATGCCACGCCCAAGCGTGTCAAGAAGCAACGGCAGCAAGGCAGTGTCCCCAAATCGCAAGAACTGGGCAAGACGGTCAGTCTGGTAACGGGTCTCAGCATCCTCTATGTGTGGATTGAACCCATGAGCGAAAGCATTAAGATGCTTTTCCGCAACTTTCTCAGTCATGCCTGGGAATTCGAGCCCAATCCGCAGAACGTGTACACCTTGAGTACGCAACTTTCCTGGGAAATCTGCTGCATCATTATGCCCGTTTTGCTCACGCTGGCTTTTTTGAGCTGGCTAGCTCAACGCCTGCAGGTGGGCAAACTGTGGACAACCAAGGTTTTCAAGCCCAAATGGCAGCGCTTTAACATCATCAAGGGCATTAAACGCATGATGTTTTCCGGACAAACTGTGCTACGCATTCTCAAAAGCCTGCTTTTCTCCATTATCCTGGCTTCCGTACCCGGCTGGTTCATCTATACGCAGTTTAACAACTTCTTGCCCATGTATTATGCAACCGCAGAAGGTGTGGCATCCTCCATGCTGCACATGGGGTTCAAACTGGCATGTTATGCCCTTTTGCCCATGTTGCCTATTGCAGCTTTTGATGTTTGGCAATCCCGCTTTGCTTACAAAGAAAGCATGAAGATGACCAAGCAGGAAGTCAAGGATGAGCGCAAGAATGCTGAGGGCGATCCCGTCATCAAGAATAAGCAGAAGCAAAAAATGTTGCAGGTCATAGCCCAGCGCATGCTGGCCGACGTGCCTAAAGCAGACGTGGTGGTCACGAACCCTACGCACATTGCTGTGGCCCTGCGCTACAATGCGTCAGAGGCGCCAGCTCCAGTGGTATTGGCTAAGGGCGCTGACCATCTCGCCGAAAAAATCAAGGAAATCGCCCGCGAAAACCGTGTGCCCATCCGTGAAAACGTGCCCTTGGCGCGTGCCCTGTATAAGTCCACCGAAGTAGGTGACATGATTCCCGAAGAGCTGTACAAAGCAGTTGCCGCCGTGCTGGCGAGCATCTGGCGGCTCAAGCCCAGGGTCAACGCGACGCACGCATAGGCCGGGAAAGGACGCGCAGCGCGATCTTTCCAAGGCGTGCGAATACCCCAAACGAGGTTCGTCATGGCAGCTGTTCTGCCCAAGCTGGATTATGCCCGATTTGCCAAGCACGGAGACGCCTTTCTCGCAGCAGGTGTGGTCACCATCCTGTTCGTCATGCTGGTACCCCTGCCCACCTTTTTCATGGACACCATGCTCTGCGTGAGCATCTCCATTTCCCTCAT
>JAFTCE010000025.1 GCA_017454855.1 Desulfovibrio sp. | reverse complement strand
CGTCAGCGGCAAGCTGAAAAACTCCTCCGGCGTCCTCAAAGCGCTCAAGGAATGGGGTAACGCAACGCAGGTCACGTCCGGAGGCGGATTGATACTGAGTAATCAGCCCGTGCCCATCCAGGCCATCAAACGCATTGCGTACCTTGCCGGCTCCTCGGCTTCGCAAACGGATTATGGCCAGACCACGGAAATCACTCCGGGCGAGGTCACAACAGGTTTTGCCATGACCCTCGTGCCGCATATTCTGGATCGCCGCCGTGTATTGCTCCAATACAGCATTAACCTGTCCAGTTTGGACGAGCTGACCGAATTCTCCACTTCGGATCTGACTGTCCAGCTGCCCAAGACAAGCGCACGTTCCTTTTCACAGCGTTCGCAGCTGCAAATGGGCCAGACGCTCATCCTCGCCGGATTCCACGACGAAGCACAGAAAATCGCCAACTCCTTCGGCCTGTTCAACCTTGGGCGCGGCGGCAATTACGGCAAAACCCTTCTGGTCATCACCATTGAGGTGGAGGCCGCAGGCGGCGGTACGGAGGACTAGCCTATGGAACGTGTGAGCATAAACGGCGCAACATGGGCAGTTGGACTTCGATGGGAAAACGCCAACGGCAACCGCTTCACCAATAAGAAATCCCTGCTCGCCCAAGCGAAGGACATAGATGAAAAATTTGACGCCGTCGCCAGGAACACCCTGAAGGGCAGCGTTCAGTACGGGTTCGGCTGCGGAGGGGACAACTGGTCCGCCTTCTCCGCAGCTCCGGTGCTGGCCGTGTGTCTGGATGTGGAATCGTCCTTTCTTGGTCTTTTCCATTTACTCACGCCGGAGGGCCGGGACTGCTGGTGGCTGCATTTGCGAATCAACCAGCAGATTGCCATTGAGGGCGACCAAGTCTTTTATGACGAGGCCACCGCCTTGGCCATGCTGAAAAAAATGCAAGAGGTGTCCGGCTTGGTCGCCGAGCAGTGCGAAACCCCGGAAATCAGCGAACTGTGGCTCGGCGCGAGACTGCACCTGACCTTCATGGACAGGTACGTCGTCGACACCTGTCATTTGAGCAATCTTAACAAATGGGCTTCAAGGGGCACCATCAACCGGCTTACAGCCGTGGTCTTATTGAGTGCGCTGGCTGTCGGTTCCGGCCTTCTCTGGAAGCGCCATGCCGAGGAGGTCGCGCTGGAAGCAGCGCGACAGGAGAAGCTCGTCAAAATGCAGCGTCAGTCCGACTTGGAAAACCATCCCGAAAAATTCTTCAGTATGGGGTGGCAAGCCGCGCCGCTGGCGCAAGACATGGCGGCAGCCGCATTGCCCGTGCTGATGAATCTGCCGCTTTCAGCCAACGGATGGGAACTGGAAAAGGCCGTCTGCGACGGCAAAAGCGTCAGCATAGCATGGCGACATGCGGACGGGGCGGATTTCGTGTTGTTGCCGGAGGGAGCGCATCTTGATGAGAAAGACATGCGCACCGCCAAGATGTCTTTTCCCATGCCGCCCGTCGTTGCCAACCGCCCGGACGGCAAAGGAACAAACCACACAGTTCTGCTGACCCGAGGCGAGGCCACGGGCCTTCTGTCGGAAGTCACCCAGGCGACCAGCACAAAACTCAGCCCCCTGCATTTCGGCGCACAGGAAAGGCGCACTATCGACAAAACCACAATTATCGCGCCGTGGCATATGGCCACTTGGGAACTATCCAGCATCCCTGACCTGCTCATGGATGCCAAATCCACGCCGGATGGCGGAGGGCTGTTTGAACTGTTGTCGGAAATCCCCGGCCTGACATTGGACACCATAACCTATGCCAACGGCACCTGGTCAATAAAGGGACGTATCTATGCCAAACACTAACCCCACACACTCCCGCAAGCAGTTTCTTTTCATTATGCTTGCCCTTCTCCTACTGATGGGCGGTGCGTTCGCCTACTGGCAAATGGAGCAGACGCTGCCCGCCACAGGGACAACTTCGCAAAAAATAGCCTCCGCGCCACAACCTGTCCGGCCCAAACCCACGGCGCAGCCCGCGAAGATTACCCCCACCATCCCGCCCCAACTGGCCGCGCCGGTGGCCCACAGTGCTCTGAACTCCCCCAGCACCTTGGGGGAACTGGCCCGGATGCGAGGGCAGAAACAAATTCTTGAGCAGCGTGTCAAAATCGCGGAGCTGCAAAAGCGGCTGGACGAGCTTTCCGCCCCCGCGCCCAAGAAGGAGGCGGATGCTTCCCCCATGCCCGTGTTGACTCCGGCTAGGCTTTCGAGCCTTGAGCCGCCGGTGACGATTACGCCTGCCGCGCTTGAAAACGCCAAGGGCGGGCCGGTTGTAATTTCAGTGCAGGGCGCAGACGGACGGCTTTCAGCCACCATCAGGAAACATGACGGATCAACCGTCACGGTCAGCAATGGCGCTACCTTCAACGGCGGCATCCTGCAGGTAAGCCGCAAAGGCGTGTCTGTGAAGCGTAACGGGAAACTGACATCCATTCCTTTCGAGTAATGCCATGACACAAAAAAACCGAACCGAACTGCTCAATGAACTGCCGGAAGCCGTCCGCTCCCGTGTGGCTCTGTTGGAGGACACTCTCTATATCTCCGAGGAACAGCGGGGAATCCTGCCTGTGGTAAATCTCACCTCGGCCATGAGAGAACTCGGCGTGGCGGGAAGCATATTCGTGCCTGCCAGCCAGTTTGACGCCCAGTACGCCATGTATGCCTCGCGCATCGGTCTGGGCGAAAACGACATCCAGCAAATCGCCATCGACATGATTGCCCGCGCTTTCAAGGCTGGAGCCACTGACATCCACATCACCAATCTCGGCACCCATGTCCGCGTCCGCTTCCGCGTCTTGGGCATTCTACGGGACGACATAGAGCTGAACGTCGAAACCGGAATGCGCATGATTCGCGCCATCTATGAACACATGGGAGCAGCTCAGGACGCCCCGGCATTTGACGCCATCTCCCGTCTGGACGGGCGCATCGTCAACAGAAACTATCTGCCCCAAGGCGTCTACTCCGTGCGCATCCATGTTGAACCTATCGAATGCGACGGCGCGCAGGACGGCAAGGGCACGTTCATGCCCTTGCGCCTCATGTACGACACCTCCGAGGCATCCGGAACGCTTGAACAGCGCCTTGCCAAATTGGGTTATTCAGATGTTCCCGTGGTCGTGGTGGACAATCAAGGAAATGAACGTTCCGCACGGCCGCAGACGGAGCTGTTCCGTCTCTTGGCCTCCCGTACCGGCATTGTCTTCATCTCCGGCCCCACCGGCAGCGGCAAAAGCACGGCTCTTTCCCACTGCATGGAGGCGCTTATTGAGGAGCGCCCCGGCGACAACTTTGTGAGCATTGAAGACCCGCCGGAAAAACCCATCAAGGGGATGCTTCAGATTCCTGTCAACTCCAAGACAGGGGAAGATCGGGGCGCGGCCTACACCGACGCCATCGCAGGCACAAACCGCGACGACACGGATACCGTCATGGTCGGTGAAATACGCTATGCGGAAGCAGCACTGGCGACGCTGGAAGTAGCCCTTTCCGGCAACAGCGTATGGACGACCATCCATGCACCTGACGCGCTGGGCATCACGCAACGCCTAAATGTACTCCTCCGCAACAAAATAGCTGAGCCGCTCAATGTCATCTGTGATCCCATCGTTCTTTCAGGGCTTGTGTTCCAGCGCCTTGTGCCGCGTCTGTGCCCCCATTGCCGCATTCCGCTCCATGACCACCGTTCAGGAATCAGCAAAGGGCTTCTCGCTCGCCTGCGCCGCACCTTGCCGGAGGAAGCCATATTCGGCGGCGGAAAGTACAAAGGCATTTTCCTACGCGGAGCGGGCTGTGAAAAATGCAAACCTTCGGGACACGCGGGCCTGTTCCGCCAGACCGTTGTGGCTGAAGTCATTGCCGTCAATCCCGTCATGCTGGCTCTCTTGCGCCAAAGGCGCACGGAAGAGGCGCGGCGATACTGGCTGACCGAGATGCAGGGCATGACCTATCTGGAACATGCACGCCACCTGATTATGTCCGGCGTTCTTGATCCAGCGCTGACGGAGGACATGCTTTCCATGCCCATCGACGCCGACCTGGACAGGTTGACCATTGTTCAGAGCCGCAACCCCGGTGGGAGAAAACACCCATGACGCGGACGGTCAACATCATCGCTCGGCTGTACTTCGGTGAGGCCGTGCGCTTTGGCGTCTGGAAGCGACTGGGCGCACAAATTCGCAACCGCATCGGGCTGGAGGAATCGCTCCGCATCATGCAGAGCCATGCTCAGGAAAGCCGCTCCCCCCTGGAACAAGTGT
>JAFTCE010000024.1 GCA_017454855.1 Desulfovibrio sp. | reverse complement strand
AGATGCGTAGGTATACCTTGCTCACCCTTGATTCCCAGCATATTCAGGTAGGGATGATGCAGACATTGCAGCAGATTACGCCAGTAATACCGACCATCTTCCGTACGTTTTTCGCAAAGTTGCAACACTGCTTCCAGCAGGAGATTCAAGGGCGAACGTTCCAAGGGATAGCCCATGGAAATGTTGACATTCTTGTCAGGCAAATGGTGTAACACGGGCATGAGCAAACTGTTGTCAACAAGTGCCACGACCGTCGACATGGACTCCTGAGGGGGCATTGAAAGCAATGTGCTACGCAAAGCCTGCAATTGCGAATGGCAATCATAGCCGACAAAAAAGAAAACACTGGGTCGATGTTCTAGCTCGTGTGCTATGGGTTGTACGACAAGCTCTGCCTTGGCTTTCCAACGGCGCAGCGTGTCGGCAAGGATATTACAAGACCAATGATACCCTGTCCCTTCGACCAACGCAGGATCAGCATGGAGACAAAGATATCCTCCAGCCTGCCACAATTTATGGAGCAAGGCATCCTCACAGCCCCTAAGCATGGCAAATCCGGCCATGACTACCGGTCTCTCGGATCCAGGCTGAAAAAAAGACGGTATGGGGCTATCGTTTGTAGCTACTGTATGCGCATCCAGACCAGGTGTCGTCCATCCACGCTGATGCAGTTCCTCAATATAGGCATTTCCAATACGTCCCAAGGCACTTAGCAAGTCAGCCGCAGGTTGCGCAACTTCTACCTCCACATGCGCCATATCCTCAGCAGTTATGCCTTGAAATAACATTTCCTCATACAAACTGGCCAGACGCAATCCCCAAGGGAGGAAGCAAGACATTTCCATATGAGCAAATCTTGTTGCCAGACGCTGGTCATCCTGGGCGAGACGCAGCACGCATGCATGGAGCGCGTCAACTTGATCTAAGCTTCCTGCCATGTGTAGCGACGTATCGCTAATCCGCGTTCGCCATAAGGTAATGGCTTCAGCCAATGACAGAAAGCGGGGCAGAAGTCCTGTATATCCGTCGTTGGCATACAAACGCGTCAAGTAACGCCAAGGACGTTTGTGAGGCGTCACAAGCAACACAGAGCCGGGCCTTCCATGACTTATCCTGTTTAGGAAGACTTTCAAATCTGCAAGAAAAGATCGCTGCCAAGGGAATATCTGAACCGGTGAACCTGTCATGGATTGGCATCTCCTGTTCGGAAGATCATGGCACAATTCTCGACGGGTTCAGAAACAGCATGTATGTCTACAAGGATAAATTTTTTTAAATCCAGATATACCAAAAGTCCGCGAGGTGTCCCCTCAACGCCGCTTGCTGCAAGGCATTTTAGATAGGCACGTACCTGTGCTATATGTGCTTCTTCTCTTTGTCCACTTTTGTATTCCAGTACAAGCGATCCCCATTTTTCATTGACCAGCAAATCAGTGCGAAGCACATGGCCTGTTGCATCCATAAGAGAATGTTCTGGCCATCCTTCACGCAGCCAATGTTGCGCTTCAGGCTGAGAAGCAAACCAACGCAAGGCGGCATATACAGATTCCTGCACCGTCACAGGAACAGACATGGGGAGAGGATAGTGGTCTATGCCAAAACGTAGGGCAGCCTGAGCGTCATCATCTGGGACACCAGAACAGCGTAAATGCTCTAGACAGACGTGCAACAAATTTCCCCGATCCTCAGGACGAAAAGCAAAACCGGCCAGAGGATTTCGAAAAATCTTAAGCTGCGGCAGCCAATGCATAGGACGCCATCCCTTTGCCCATGAGTCTTGATTCTTGTCAAATGTATCCAATGCCTCTTTTTGTACATCATGTATTACAGACATATCCCGTGCGTCTGGCCCTGTGTCGCTTAGGCACGCTCCATTGAGAATATTGTTCTCCGCCTCCTGCTTTCCACTCCCCCCCTGTGCCATGACCTGAATACGCTTTTCAGCAATCGGCCTACCCCTGACATAGGGAGGAAGCAAGCCTGCGTCCTTCATGAGCAAATCAAGAGCCTCAACAGTAGTCCCCCCTCCCCTGCTCCCCTCGGTAGTGGTACGAAAAATATACAGGGCGTCTCTGGCACGAGTAAAAGCCACATAGAGCATATGCATGTTTTCACAGCATTGGCGTGCCAATTCCCTATAATAGGGTTGTCCAAGTTCTTTCTGGTTGCTAACGATAAAACGCAAGCCATTGCGTTGCACAAGGACTGGGGCAGACTTCTCCTTCCTAATCTTAGCCTGCCAGTTTGTCCAAGGCAAGATGACGATCGGCGCTTCAAGCCCCTTGGACTTGTGAATAGTCATGACGCGCACAGCATCCATGCTCTCTGGCATGGGCACTTTTTCCTCGCCTCCCTTGCTGTGCCAATGCTCAAGAAAGGTTGACAGCGTACCCAAGCCTTTTTCTTCGGCGCTATACACAACTTCCATGAAGCGACGCAAAAAACTTTCAGCTTCTGGAAAGCGCTGTTCAACCTGCAAGCGGTCATACCATGCAAGTGTGATATCATAGGGAGTGGTCAAGCCAGAATGATTGAAAAAGGGTTCCAGTAAACGCCGCCAAATTTTTGGCCAATGATGGCGAAAATGAAGATACAGGGCACCTGTCCCTGCCTCAACGCACCAGGCCTCCAGGTTTTCATGCTGCAGTTCTGCGGCCTCAGGATGATCCTTAAAAATTACTCCATTTATAAGAGACATGAAGGCAATGTTGTCGTCAGGATTATCCAAAAAAGAAAGAAGATCCACGGTCTGCCTTACCAAGGGATGTTTCGCAAGCAACAGACTATTCTCGGTGATGACAGGTATCCCTTCGCTTGCTAGCCTTGTTGCCACAGAAGTAGCCTGATCATTCCACCGTACCAAGACAAGAACATCAGACCAAGGGCTGGCCGGTGCAATGTTCTCGCGCAGCAGAGCGCACAAATGCGCTAATACGCCCTCGGTTAACGCCCCAGCATCTGAAGTATGCACTGTATCTACCTGCACTAGCCCGCCCACTTTGGCATCCCCTGGGGGAATTTTCTGTTCCGTACCTGTAAAAGCACGGGCCAATTTTGCAGAAAATTCACGACAAATCTCAGGAGGCGTCTCGGAAGGCAAAAGCGTTTTCATGACAGCCTGCGCCATGTCCTTTCGTGCCAGGGAACCGAAGATGCTGTTGTTATGGCACACTATTTCATGGCGACTACGCCAGTTGTAGGGCAAGTTGTCATGCAGTCCTCCCGGCGCTACATTCGTCAATCCAACATCGTCAAAAACACCGTCAAACAATTCTGGCTCACCGCCACGCCAGCCGTAAATGGATTGCTTGACATCCCCTACCCAGGTCATCGTGCCTCCCCGAGACAGGGCTTCCAGCACCAACAGGCGAAGGGCGAGCCATTGTTCACGGCTGGTGTCCTGAAATTCGTCCACCAAAAAATGGGTCAGACGCGTCCCTAGACGACATAAGGCATCAGGTACACCAAGTGTGCCTTCCAGCACATCTCGTGCCATGCGGGGCACAAGCACAATCGGGAGGCAGCCTTCATCTCTTTGATTGCGCACAAAGGCATCAGACAGCGTTCGCGCCAAGGCCAGGAGAGGCTCCATATCCAATGCCTGACGTAAGACAGGGACTTCCTTCACCAGACGCCGTC
This sequence comes from Desulfovibrio sp., assembly GCA_017454855.1. Classification (GTDB taxonomy): domain Bacteria; phylum Desulfobacterota; class Desulfovibrionia; order Desulfovibrionales; family Desulfovibrionaceae; genus Desulfovibrio. The sequence continues at coordinate 11,828 of JAFTCE010000024.1, read as the reverse complement.
CAGCCTCAACGAAAGCTTCAAAGGCGAACTGCACCCCGGCGTTTACTGCATTTTTTTTCAAAAACAGGCTCGAGGCGTCACTTTTGTATAAGTATGCTGAATCCTTTATCCCTCCAGCTGATATGACATCTACAAGCGTTTGTGCATCCTTTTTCAACACAAGCCCTTGCGCCAGGGATATGGCACGAAATGCTTCTGCGCAGGTGATAGCCTGGGATAGCATCTCATCGAGACGAGAATGCAATAGTTCCGCTGAGTCAAGGTCTCCAAAGCGGTCTGCCAAGACGTCATCCAGCAGGGGGCGCAACGCACGCAGCAGCCTGTCACCTGCCAAAAAGCCGGAACCCTTTTCACGTCTGGCAAAAGTGCGGTAGACATTTCGCAAGAGCCTGCGTATATCCTCATCCCCCTGCCAGGCTCGATCAAGGAGAATATCCAGATATGGTGTCAGAGCTTCCTCTGTGGTGAATACAGGCTGAAAATCTGGATGCAATCCCAGTTCCAGTGCAGCTACGCGAACGATGAGATGGAGCAGACTGTCAATGGTTCGGATATTCAGCGCACTCATATTGCGCATAATCTCATCCAACCATTGTGCGGCCATTTCGCGCTGCATGGGAAAGGGCAAACCAGGTTTGCCCAGAGCCGCATTCTTGAGACTACGAAGCACTCGGTCACGCATTTCCGCAGCAGAGGCGTTGGTGAAGGTAACAGCAAGAATCCCCTCCAAACTGTCGCTGCTGCCTGGCATGATCGTGCATACGGATTTTCCACCTGATCCGCCTAGGAAAGCAGAATCACACCCTAACATACGCTGCAAGAAACAGCGTGTCAGTTCTTGCGTCTTGCCAGCTCCAGCTGAAGCCTTGACTTGACGAAGACGACACATAACTACTCCGGCAACATGCCTTTGAGCATGCCCTGCCCTGTAGATTCCAGCACTGCCCGCCACAAATCTGAATAAATATTCAATCGACGACGTCTGCGTGTTACCAGTTCCAAAGGTAAATGCACATATCGATCCTGAATCTTCGCAACCACCATGTCGGTTCGCCCGGCCATAGCGGCGTGTACGGCATACTGGCCCAAAAAGCCACAGTATACTTTGTCATTCGCGCTGGCTGGAATAGAACGGATAATATAACTTGGATCAATATACTTCACGGAATGTGCCATGCCACGCGTATTCAAATAGTCTGCAATGCTTTTTCGCAAAAGAGCGGAAACATCGCCCAATACGGGATTGCCGGAGGCGTCTTCATCCGCATTACGGCGCAAAAGGTGCTGACCTGCGCCTTCAGCCGTCACGATGACGGCATGTCCACGTGATTTCAAGCGTTCCTCAAGAGCTGGCAAAAGACCGCCTTCTCCCTCCAAGGTAAATGGCGCTTCGGGTATGAGGACAAAGTTCACATCCTTGAGTGCCAAGGTAGCCCGTGCCGCAATAAAGCCCGACTCTCGCCCCATGAGCTTGACAAGCCCAATGCCATTGGGAGTACCGCAGGCCTCGGTATGCGCGCATTCAATGGCCTCGGTAGCCTTAAATACAGCAGTTTCAAAACCAAAGGACTGAGGTATGAAATTAATATCGTTATCAATGGTTTTGGGGATGCCAATGACAGCAATTTTGAGGTTTCGTTCCAGCACTTCTGCATTGATGGCACGCGCAGCCTTCATGGTGCCGTCACCGCCAATGATAAAAAGGGCATTGACATTGCTGCGCTCCAGGGTATCCACAATTTCCGCTGCCGACTGCGGACCGCGCGAAGAACCGAGCATGGTTCCGCCGAAACGATGGATATCGGCCACCAATGACGGGGTCAGTTCATAGGGTCTATGTCCATATTTGGGTATAAAACCTTCCAATCCATAGGGTATGCCTAGCACAGAAGGAACGTGATAGGCATGATAGGCTTCCATGACTATGGCTCGAATCACATCGTTCAGTCCCGGGCACAGACCTCCGCAGGTGACAATAGCGCATTTTGCCCGAGTCGGATCGAAATAGAGCTTCTTGCGAGGCCCTGCAGCTTCAAGGCCCAAGCTAAAGGGTTCTGTTACTTCTTCCGCAAGGTCTTCATCCACCATGACATGTATGATCTTGTCGTCTTCCCACGTTCTGTAGGGGAGATTGGATTCGAGCTTACAAGGTCCTAAGGTATGAATGTCTGTCTGAAAAAGCGTGTGTTCCTCCATAAAAAAACCTCCTCTCTGTTTGAATCGACGCCATGCTGTTGTGCGCACATGAAAAATATACAACCAAGAAAGTTTGAAGCAGGAACCGCAAAAAAACAAGAAATACTTACGGATCGCCTTACGACTGGAAGACGGCCTGCAAGTGCCGTGACCTTGCGACGTAGGGAAGTTACGGGCATCGCAGGAAGGCACATACCCACCATGAAGAAGGGGATTTACGGCGCATGAAATAAAATTATGGGACTGCCGACGTCAAGGACAGTCCCAAAGAAACAGCCGAAAAATCAAAGCATGCTATTCTTCCACCTTAAAGAAAGCCGCTGCCCCTGCTCCGCAGACAGGGCAAGAATCACAGGGGCCTTCATGGGTATAACCGCATACCTTGCATACATAATAATCCGTAGCAGGAAGCCCGCCAGGATTCTCAAGAGCTTTTTTATACAATTCGGCATGTACACCTTCCACCTTGTTGACAAATCGAAAATATTTGGCAATAGAGTCCATGCCGTCGTTTTCCGCATCCTGGATCATTTCAGGATACATCTTGGTAAATTCATGCGTTTCTCCTGCGAGCGCCGCCTTGAGATTATCCACGGTTTTACCAACTTTCCCTGCATTGCGCAGATGCGCCTTGGCATGCACAGTCTCTGCTGCTGCCGCCGCACGGAATAGTTTGGCTACTTGGGGAAGGCCTTCCTTGTCAGCTGCATCGGCAAAGGTGAGATAGGTACGGTTTGCTTGGGATTCGCCTGCAAATGCAGCCATAAGATTTTCTTGGGTCTTGCTCATCATGGACTCCTCTGAGAAAAGCTGGTGAATACAATCTTCGGGATGTCTTCCGAAAGACGTTTGTACGTTCCAATGACAGACGTTTTGAAACATACATTTTTTTTACCTGTCTTGCAATCATATGACGCAACCAAGCGAAAACAGCATGCAGCCCGGTTTTGCCAAATCACGTTTCGATGTGCCTGCGGCATTACCTGAAACTCCCCATTGCACTGAACTCATTATCCGTCGTAGTCGATTCCTTGCTCAAAGCGCGCACACTCCAGGCACACAGGCCGCACGCGCTTTTATAGAACAAATTCGAAGACAATATCCTGATGCAAGTCATAATTGCTGGGCCTATGCAGCAGGCTCACCAGGAGAAACGGCACAAATTGGCGCATCGGATGACGGCGAGCCGCACGGCACGGCAGGCCGTCCCATGTTGCAGATCGTCCTGCATAGCCCCATAGGTGAAATCTGTGTTGTGGTCAGCCGTTGGTTCGGCGGGATAAAATTGGGTACTGGCGGATTGGTTCGGGCATATCAAGAAAGCGTTCGGAACAATCTTGCCACCCTGCCCCTGCGCCTGTGTCCCTGTGACATGAAGCTGCATGTTGTTATTGCCTATACATATCTTAATGGACTGCACCGCCTGCTGTCAGCTCATGAAGCACATATTGAAGCAGAAAATTATCAGTCTGAAGTATCTGTGCTACTGCGACTGCCTTCAGAACACATGTCAATTTTCATCGAATCCGTGACATCTCTCAGCAATGGTACAGCCAAATGCACTCCCATGCCGAAGGCACCATGAGATGCGCCCCTACCAATATGTGCTTGCCCCTCGATACACATTATCGCGGTGCGCAAATGCCGTAAGCGTAGCCAGAATGTCCTGTCAGTAGCGGTTGCATTCATTACAACGCGCTGATATGAACGTACGCATACGCTCATTTGCGCCAAGTTTGTGGCGTTTATAACCGTCTGCAGCGAAACAAAGGGAAACAAAAAATATGCGTCCAAACAGGGTGTCCCGAGATGGCATAGCGCTCGTTTTAAGCGCCCCATCGGGGACAGGCAAAACCACACTGGTTCAGCGACTTCGACAGGAATTTCCCCAAATCGGCTATTCGGTTTCCTGCACCACCAGGCAACCTCGTCCAGGCGAAGTCGCTGGCAAGGATTATATTTTCCTCGTACGTGCAGAATTTGAGCGCATGCGCGCTGAACATCATTTTGCAGAATGGGCCGAAGTGCATGGCAACCTTTATGGTACGCCGCTAGCACCGATCCATGAAGCCCTACGCCAAGGCCAAGACATTCTTTTTGATATTGATGTGCAGGGGGCTGCGCAGCTCAAGTTGAGCCTTGCAGAGGCCGTTTTCGTCTTCATCCTGCCGCCCAGCATGCATGAACTGGAGAACCGACTACGGAAACGCGGAACAGATAGCGAGGCAACCATTGACATCAGACTTGGCAATGCCCGTAAGGAGATGCTTGAAGCTCGCTGGTATGATTTTCTGATCGTCAATGACGACCTGGAAGTGGCCTATGATTCTCTGCGCGCAATCTATCTTGCCGCCGGACTTGCTCCTTGCCGCAATGCACATCTTGTGGATGCAATTCTGAAAGATTGAAAAAAGAACAACGTCTGTTGATAACAAGCGCTATGCACACGATATCCAACTTCCGGTTTGTAACTGGATTGCATTGAAGGACGTCCATATGGATACGGCACATACGCCACAACTTGTCGTGGCGTTAGATTTTCCTGCTGTGCAGCCGACATTGGAAGTGGCCAGGCAACTGCAAAATATTGTCCCCTGGTGCAAGGTAGGCATGGAACTGTTCACACTTGCTGGTCCGGCAATCCTCAACGAACTGGCCGGTATGGGCTTCAAAATTTTCTTGGATCTCAAATTCTACGATATCCCCAACACAGTGGCTCGTGCTGTGCAAGCCGCCGGACTCGCTGGTGTACACATGCTTACTCTGCACTGCCAAGGAGGTGAACGCATGTGCCGCGCAGCTGTGGAAGCTGCGGCAAGCTTGTCCTCACCACCAATGCTGTTCGGTGTCACGGTGCTGACCAGTTTCGCTGTCGGCGAAATGCCGGGGATTCAGGCCGAACCGGGAGCATTTGCTCTCATGCTCGCACGTTCAGCGGCCCAATGGAACTTGGACGGCGTGGTCTGCTCAGGCCACGAAGCAGCCGCAATCAAAAAAATTTCACCTTCCCTGCGCTGCCTCTGCCCGGGCATCCGCCCGACCGGATCAAACAACAACGACCAACGTCGAGTCATGACACCAGCAGCAGCAGTTCGCGCAGGTGCCGATTTTTTGGTCACAGGCAGGCCCATCACCGCTGCTGACGATCCGCAGGAGGCGGCGCTTCGGATCACAAAAGAAATATCCTTAACCGCGCAGTCAACGCTAAAGGAATAGTTTATGTCCACGCAACCTACCCAGACCAACAGTAAATCTGAAGTACGCGGCGTTTTTTCCTCACAGGAAATCCGCAAGGTTGGTACCGGCACCACTACCCGCAAAACTGTGCAAAAAACCTTCTGGTTTGTTGAGCAACATGGCGACGTCATTGAATGCCAGCCCCTGAATACAAACTATGTGCCGAGTGGATCCAAACGCAAGATTACCATGGATGAGCTTATCGCCAAATTCTCCCCCGAGCCAGAGTTCTACATGAATGCCGTTTTCCCCAAGATGCAGGAATTGCAACAAAATGTCGATAACGGCGATGCGCACCGCAAAAATGGCGAATCATTTGCTGCAGAATACGAGTACTCGCGTGCTCTCAAGCTGGACACTGAAAATGTGCGCGCCAATTTTGGCATCGGCCTTACGTATCTGGAGCGTGGAGACACTGCCAAGGCAGAGAATATTTTTCAACGTCTGGTGAAGCTGGATGCCGCCTTCGAACCTGAACACAAGCACCTGTTCAATGACTTTGGCATCAGTCTGCGTAAAAACAAGATGCTTGCCCAATCCCTCCAATACTACCGTCGAGCCCTTGAATTGACCAAAAACGACGAAAATCTCTATATGAATCTGGCCCGTGTGCTGTTGGAAACCAAAGATATAGGCGGCTGTGTTGAAAATCTGCTCTTGGCCCTACATCTTGCTCCCTCCCATGAGCCTTCGCTCAAATTTTTGGCCTGGCTTGTCCAAAAACAACTGGTTCCTGGCGACAAAATGGACAGCGTCAAAGCCGCCCTTCAGCAAACTCACGTCGAGGCTGCGCCACAAACGGAACCCATAGGTTAACCTTGTGAAACGTTGGCTACTCCGCCCCACCCCGCAAGGCAAAGCCTCTACGCCTCCAGCGGTCTGGGCCGATGAGCTTGCCATTTCCCCAAGGCTTCTGGATATATTGTGGCGTCGCGGTCTGACCACGCGCTCAGCTTTGCATGCCTTTCTTTCCCCGCGTCTTTCGTCCCTAAGTCCGCCCGAAAGATGGCCGCAGTTGCCAGACGCAGCGCGCATACTGTGCAGCGCTCTGCTGGCTGGAAAAAGGCTTGTCGTCTGGGGCGACTATGATGTGGACGGTATCACGGCATCAACGCTGGTGCTGGATGTCCTGGAAACCCACGGCATTACGGCTCTTTGCCATATTCCCGATCGCAATGCTGAAGGCTATGGGCTCAACATCCCCCATGTGGAGGCGCTGGCCGATCAAGGCTGTGGCATTTTGCTCACCGTTGACTGTGGCATCGCAGACGTGGAAGCCATACGCCGCGCCTGCGAACTGGGCATGACCGTCGTCATTTCCGACCATCACCTTCCCCCCGAAACTTTGCCACCGGCGCACGCCGTATGCAACCCACGCCTCTACCGCGAAGAAGAATTGCCCTATCCGCATCTCGCCGGCGTCGGCGTAGCTTTCTACCTCATGGCAGCGCTGAACGCCGAACTGGCACAGCACACTGGCAAAAGACACAGCATGGGAGATTGCCTGGATCTCGTAGCCTTGGGCACACTTGCCGATGTCATGCCGCTTACAGGAGAAAACAGAATTTTGGTACGCGGAGGGCTTGCACGCATTGCCACGGCCAAACGCCCAGGACTTTCCGCTCTCAAGGCCGTCTGCGGCATGAACCCGGCTGCACCCCTGAACGCTGGCCAGGTGGTTTTTCGCCTAGCTCCCCGCATTAACGCCGCCGGACGCATGGGCCAAGCCGACATCGCCCTGCACTTGCTACGTGAAAAAAACATGACGAGAGCGGCTCAGCTTGCCCAGAACCTGGATGAACTCAATCAGTTACGTCGGCAAGAGGAAGAATGCATACACACTGCTGCACGCGCACAGGCATTGGAACTCCTTTCCAACGCACCGCGCACAGGCTTGGTACTCTACGGTAAAAGCTGGCATCCTGGCATCATTGGGATTGTGGCCTCGCGCATCGTTGAAGAATTTTACCGTCCCACGATTATTCTGTGCGAAGACCAAGGTACGCTCAAGGGATCAGGGCGATCCATTCGTGAATTCGATCTCTATGCCGGTCTGCGCAACACGTCATCCTGTCTGGTTTCTTTTGGGGGCCATCGCCAAGCCGCTGGTGTACGGCTGCATCTGGAGAAATTGAAAGAATTTCGCGCACGATTTGAGACTGTGACGGCTGAAATTTTGGGGACAACGCCCCTCACACCCAGCCTGATCCTGGAAGGTACGCTGGGCTTCGATGTAGCTTCAGATAAAGATTTCCTCAACGAGCTTGACTTATTGCAGCCTTTTGGCCCGGGCAACCCGGAACCAATTTTTCAATCGCCGCCTCTCCTAGTCAAAGACCGCTCCCCTCTCGGACGCGGAGGGGAACATGTGCAACTGCGCCTTACAGACGAAGAAAGCGGCATCACCCTTTCCGCAAAAGCATGGCGCATGGCCGAAGAATTGAAACAGGATATCGTAGGACGGCGCATTCTCCTCGCCTATACGCCCAGACTTGATACCTATAACGGCATCGCGTCTGTCGATGTAGGCATCAAAGACTGGCGGCCATGTTGAACATGCGCAAGTACTCCGCCAGCCTTGTGTTGAAAAATTTACCGTAAAGCAGCCACAAACTTAATTTTTGATCTCCTGCATCTTGGGCAAGCTCTTGACCATCTGCAGAGCCATGCGCAATTGATTGTCCCGTGCTAACTGCTCCTGCGCATCATCTTTCCCATTCTTCCTGCGCGCATCTTTTTTGTCCTTGTCATTTTCCAGATGCCGATTAAGATCTTGTTCCCGAACTTGGATGCGTGTTTTTTCCTTCCCATTGTTGTCATCTGCGCGCGGCGCCTCAAAGGGAATATCCACATCGGGCACGATGCCTTCAGCTTGAATAGAACTGCCATTGGGCGTGTAGTACAGCGCCACCGTCAGTTTGAGGCCGGAGCCATCGGACAAGGGGATGATATTCTGCACCGATCCCTTGCCAAAGGAGCGCTCTCCCACTGTGAGCGCCCGTTTTTGATCGCGCAACGCACCGGCCACAATCTCCGACGCCGACGCCGAACCGGCATTGATGAGAACAACCATGGGGACATGCAGATCGTCTTTTTGATTCTTGGCCTCATAAACGCGCTCGGCATTGCCCCGCCGCCCCTTGATAGACACAATGACGCCCTTATCCAGGAATACGTCAGAAACACTGACCGCCTGATCCAGCAAGCCACCGGGATTATTGCGCAGATCAAGCACAATTCCTTTTATTCCGCCAGCATTCTTGCATGCTTTGTTGGCGGCATTGAGGGCTTCTTTGAGTTCTTCAGTCGTTTTCTCGGAAAAACGCGTCAGACGTATCCAGTAATAGCCGTCCTCCAGCTTTTTGGATTTCACGCTTACGAGCGGAATGGCCTCACGCACAATACGAACCGTCTGCGGTGTTTTGACGTCATTGTGTATGATCACAAGCTCTACTTCAGAACCTTTTGGACCGCGAATCCGTGAAACTACCTCCTGGAGAGACAGTTCTTGCGTAGGTTGTCCATTGATGGAAAAAATGACGTCGCCGGATTTGATGCCAGCACGGAAGGCAGGCGTGTCCTCAATGGGCGTGACCACGGTCACCTGACCGTTCTCCATGGAAATTTCTATGCCAACGCCAAAGAATTCACCAGATGTCGTTTCCTGCATTTCCTTGTATTCTTCGGCATTCATGAATGTAGAATGGGGATCCAGCCCTTGCAGCATGCCCTTGACAGCCCCGTTAAGCAAATCCCCTTGAGAAACATCGCGCACATAATACCGCTCCACAATATCCAAAACCTGGCTAAAGCGTTTGAGCGCATCGAATTTTCCCAAGGATTCCTTGGCAGCATTTCTGCTCTGGGAATTTTTGGACTCGGCTGCGGATACGGGTATGGCGACAAGCATAGCCATGGCCCAAAATGCACCAATGATAAAAAAACGCATGCTAAAAGACATAATGACGTTCCCCTCAAGGAGAAAAGAAAAAGGCAGCCATGAACGGCAATGCTCAAGCCATGCATGGCAGCAGACAGCAAGGCGACAAGGGACAATGCCTTTTTTTGCGCGCCATGTCTAGATGTTGCAGCAAAGCGCACGCAGTATTTGCCTAACCATCGGGAATACCTATTTCTTATCTATTAACAAAAATATCTTGACGCAGAGGGCACTTCCAGACAAGCTCAATAGCCGTGAACATGTACGCAACCATTGCTTTCCTGGCCGCGCAATTTCCGCCGCTGGAAACAGCACGGGAAGATGGCCTACTCTGCGCAGGCGGAGATCTGCGGCCAGAACGCCTCTTGGCCGCCTATAGCTGTGGGGTTTTTCCCTGGTATTCTGAAGGTCTTCCCATACTCTGGTGGTCACCCGACCCTCGCTGCGTTCTGCCCCTAGACGCCTTTCAGCTCCCAGCGCGCAGTGTGCGCTATCTCCGCAAGCATCCTTTCAGGCTCACGCACAACGCAGCTTTTGGCGCTGTCATCAGAGCCTGCGCCGCACCGCGCAAAAGCTCCGACGGCACTTGGATCCTTCAAGAGATGGTTGAAGCCTATGAACGTCTGCACACAATGGGGTATGCCCATTCCATTGAGGCTTGGGACGCTGACAACCGCCTCGCCGGGGGGCTGTATGGCGTAGCCCTGGGCCAAGCATTTTTCGGCGAATCCATGTTCCATATTCAATCCGAGGCTTCCCGAGCTGCCCTTGTCGGTCTTGTGGATCTGCTGCGTTTGCGGGGGGCCATGTTGCTGGATTGTCAACAGGAAACGCCGCACATCATGCGCATGGGAGGAACGCTCCTGCCCCGGGCGGAGTTTCTGAAACGTCTGCACACTGCCTTGCGCTTCCCCGTCCCCAAAGGAGAACAAGGCTCACTGCTCCAACGTTCTTCCACACAGGCTGCAGCCGACGCATGGGATGTCTGGGAACCGTGGGACTGCCGCTATGCCTGGTCTACGTCCGGCTGGTTCAGATCGTAGTAGCCCCATGCGCGGAAGGGAAAAGGCCAGTCGCGCACGGCGTCAAAACGGATAAACCCTGAATCCTTGGTTTCCGTGATGCTCTCCAGCGGTCCTACGCCCAGCGGCACAGGCACTTCCATGGGACAGATCGTCAGACTTGCAAACTTATCTGCATAGCGTTCTTCCAGATATTCCATAAAGGCGCGGCACTCCTCTTCCGTAAAGGACTCCAGGATGCAGCGCAGGGCGGCTTCTTCAGTAGCGCCTTGCAAGACCTGCGACGGCACCGAAGGGTCAGCAGGCGCCACAAGATCACAACCCTGAAGAGCCTTGACTTCGTCGTCGGTAGCACCGGGACGAAAAATCTGCACTTCCACATGACGGTGTCCTTTGAAGGATTCGAGTATGGCGGTCATAATGTATGACCTGTCCAGGCGTAGAGACTGGGCTGGCAAAAACGTTATTTTCACGATGTTCTCCCGAGGTATGTACTTGCCGGGGCAGTTACAGTGCAGCGCGTGTACCAACGTTCAGAAGAGTAAGCTGACACTGCATGTCCTGCCGCCAGAAACAACTTGTAGCAGGAAGGACAAAAAGGCAAGAAATTCTTGCGCTGTGCCCCTGCGCGTGGTGTAGCGGCGTGTTGGCATCACATTTCTTGGCGTCAATTTCTGACTATATGGACAGGCTTTTGCCTTCACGCAGCCAGTAGCGGTATTCTGCCGTTGCAGCAAAAAGGACATCACTGGAGGAATTGAGTGCCGTCTCCACGCTGTCCTGCACCACGCCAATAATAAAGCCCACGCCCACAACCTGCATAGCGACATCGTTGGAAACGCCAAATAAGGAACATGCCATGGGGATCAGCAGCAATGACCCCCCGGCCACTCCAGAAGCGCCGCAGGCTGCCAACGAGGCGAGGACACTGAGGATCATGGCTGTAGGTACGTCTACAGGAATATGCAGTGTGTGTACAACGGCCAAGGTCATGACCGTGATGGTGACGGCCGCACCGCTCATATTAATAGTGGCCCCCAAGGGGATGGAGACGGAGTAAATATCTCTGTCCAATTGTAATTTTTCGCATAGGGCCATGTTGACAGGAATATTGGCCGCAGAACTGCGTGTAAAAAAAGCCGTAACCCCGCTTTCCTTGAGGCAACGTAACACCAGAGGATACGGATTACGCCTTAAGGCCACACCAACAATAAGAGGATTGATAATAAGGGCCATAAAGAGCATACAGCCCACCAACAGCAGGAGCAAGCGTCCATAGGTGGTAAAAATATCCATGCCCGATTCTGCCACGGAACTAGGGCTTGTTTAAAAAATAATGATTGATTACCCCTTGATCTTTGCTGTATAGCGTAGCTATGAGCAATAGAACTTATGAGCTGACTGACAATGAATGGGATCGTATCAAGGATGTT
>JAFTCE010000174.1 GCA_017454855.1 Desulfovibrio sp. | reverse complement strand
GTGGCGTCGCCGCCATCGTCAACGATGAGGTCAGGACCGCTGCCGTCAGGCCAAGTGAGGGCCATTTCCGTGCACCACCAGTAGTCTTCCAGGCTTTCCCCCTTCCAGGCAAAAACCCGGGCCAGGCCCTGGGCGGCAACAGCAGCGGCAGCATGATCCTGCGTGGAAAAGATATTGCATGATGCCCAGCGGATACTCGCCCCCAGACTGTGCAAAGTCTTGATAAGCATGGCCGTCTGGATAGTCATGTGCAGGGAACCCGTGACTTTAAACCCTCTGAGCGGTTTTCGTGGGCCATATTTTTTGATACATTCCATGAGTCCGGGCATTTCCCTCTCGGAAAGCTGCATTTCCTTCTTCCCGAAATCGGCCAGGGTAATGTCGGCCACCTTGTACAAACAATTTGGTTCCAGTGCCTGAGGCATATATTTCTCCTGATGATGTTGATGGCAATGCTCTTGATGGACGTGACCCCGATTTTGCCAGCTACCAGGCGGCCTGTTCAAGAGGCCACGGCATCCAGTAGCAGCAGTGTCATGCCCTGCTCTACGGCTTTTTTTGAGCAGCGCACTTCGGCAAATCCGGCATTGACGAGATATGTAGTCAAAATGTCTTCGTCAAAGCCCAGCCAACGGTCTCCATACCGACTGCGCATGGACTCATTGGCATGACGTTCAAAATCCGCAACAAAAATGCGACCGCCAGGTTTCAGGACGCGACGTATCTCCATTAGACTGGCGAGCGGATCAGACAGATGGTGCAAGACCAAGTTGATGCTGGCAAAATACGCCTCGCCGTCGCGCAAGGGCAAATGGCTCAATTCTCCGATGCGCAAAGAGACGCGCCCGCCGTCGACATCTTCAGGACGAAAACGGCGTCGGCAGATATCCAACATGCGGGCCGATCCGTCCACGCCAATGACGTTTTCACTGCGGGACAACATGCGTACCAGCACTGCGCCAGTGCCACAGCCCAAGTCCACTGCCACGTCGCAATGACCAGACATGGCGGCGCATACTGCCGCCGGCAGATCAAAGGAACCGATGACCTCGCGGTTCAGTTCGTCCCAATCTTCCGCAATGGCGTTGAAAAACTGACATGTTTTCAGCGCCCTTTCCTCCAGAATTTGCGCGGCCATATGCATATCCGCAGCAAAGATGGCCCGCGAGTGGACAAAGGGCATAACGGCATGCAGAAAATCACTGCTTTCCCCAGTGCGCGGCGCGGCGTAAAATACCCATAGCCCATCGCGTCGCGAAACCAGCAAGCCGGCCTCGGCCAGAATTTTCAAATGCCGTGAAACGCGCGATTGCCCCATGTCCAGGATACGCACCAATTCATTGACCGAAAGCTCATAATGCAGCAGAATGTACACAAGCCGCAGGCGAGTTTCATCGGAAAGAGCCTTGAAATAGGAAAGTGCCATGTGCATACGCATCCATGAATCTGAATTTGATAACTATATCAAGATATATGGATATAGTCAATGTCCACACAGCAGGCGTGCCTGCCCCGGAGTGCGCTAATGGCGGCCTGGCGCGCAAGGCGCAAGGCTAGCGAACCGGTAGCGGCGTGCGAGATTCTGGCCAAGGTCATGCAAAGGCTTGGAATGTCTGCCGACGAAGGCTGGCTGCGTGAACGCCTGCGTCAGCTATGGATTAACTGGAATATGGTCATGGGTCCAGATTTAGCGGACATGGCCCATCCCCTGGGCCGTCACGGCAGCGTCTTACTTCTTGGGGCGGAGGATGCCCTGCTTGTCCAGGAGCTGCACTTTCAGAGCGGCGAAATCCTGGAGCGCGTCAATGCCTTCATGGAAAAAGCCGTCTTCGATTCTGTGAAGGTGGAATTGCTCCTGGGACGGCAGGATGTGCGCTTGCAAAGCCTTTCACGGGAACCCAGCCCTGATGGAACAAACTGGCGCACCCCCCGTGGCCCTGTGGATGTTCAGACACCCCTTTCCGGTGCATACCTGAGCAGCATGGATGCCCAGTCCATCGTGGCCCGGGCCTATGCCAATTTTGTACGCCGCAGCGCAGCATTAAAACAAGCCTTTCCCAACTGACATAAAAATCACACTGGCACATAATTAGCAAGGTTTCATCCAGGTTTCACGTCGTATGGAGTTATTGACAATGCTTCCGATGCAAGGTAGTTTGCAATGGAGATAACGTGCGGGGTCTAGCGCAGGCGGGGCGCTGCCCGTGGAAGGAGTGCGTGAACGTGCATAAAGACATGGAAAATATCTGCCTCAAGCATGATAATGGCCAGGATTTTGCCTTTTGCGGCCGACTCTTCTCAGAGTGTTCCTGGTACGATGACGCTCAGGGCATGCTTACACGGCAAAAGCTATATGTGACTGACAAGAATGAACAAGTATACTACATTGTACGTTCGAGCGGTCAGGAACGCACACGTCACGCCTACAGGCTGACCATGCATGGTGATACTTGTGTCATCCACAACGGACTGGCAGAAATTTCTCTCAAGTTTGACATGCTCATGCTGGCCGTGCGCGGTCTTTGTGGCCTTGACACAGACGCCACGCCTTCCCTGGCGATGGTAGAAGAAATGCTCAAAGCGGCTAACGCATGACCCCTTTGCTCACCCTATCTAGGGCATGAGTGCCAATACCTTTATTCCAAAGGCAGCTTGCATTGCGAGCTGCTTTTTTTATCCCTGGCCCAGTAAAACTCTGTCCTTCACGACGCCGATATACGGCGCAGCGTAAAAATTTCTGCGGATTCTCTGCTATGCCACCTATCTCGAAAACGGCGCGGTTCCACGCTCGTTACAGAAATCGCACCTTGGAGTGCTTATTACCAGGAAGCGACCTCCTTCTTAGTGCCTTCACCATAGTCGAAGAAGGCATCAGGCAGGCCATCGCACAACGTGGCGAAATTCCCATTTGCGGCCCTGGCTGCGCTGCCTGCTGTCATCAACCCATACCGGCGACGACTCTGGAGCTTCTGCTTCTCAAGGCATATGTCCATCACGTCATGCCCCAAGAGCAGCGCCTGGTGCAGGAGAATGTTCTCGGCAAGTTTCGCGGAGGAAAAGAATGCCTGACTGAAGCCTGTCCATTTTTGCACGACGGTCGCTGCGCAGTCTACCCGGTTCGTCCCATAGCCTGCAGACAGTACCTCATCTTTGGCCATGCTTGCACTCTGGGCGAAGACCCTACGCTCACACGTCCCAAGGATGTCCTTCGCCCCAAGTATGCCTTCATGGATGCAGCACTGCGCCTCACCCTGCCCTGGTATCGTCAGGATCATGATCTGCCGGAACGTATGTCGCCTGCGGCGGCGCGCGTTTTCTTTCGCAGCGTGACAACGCTTATTCAGGCCGTGCCTTGGGGACTGTGGCTCCAGGTTGGTTGAGGCGCAAGCGCTGACTTCATGGCCTTATTGTCCGGTCGCTAGCTGCACCACGCGCACTTCGCCGCGCACTTCGTTGACGCGCCTACGGAAACTCTGGCGACGATCTTCGCCGTCGATCTGCCCGGCAATCCATTCCACGGTGTGCAAGACTGGCCGTTTGTCACAGAGATTGATGCAGCAGCGTCCAATGCCGATCTTGCATGACGGGCAGCCCACAACTACCGGACCGTCGCAGTCTCCGAATGCCTCAGCCAAGCGTATCTGCTTGCGGGTGCGCAACAGGTTGTAAATTTCCGGCGAAGTCATGGCGCCCATACCCGATTCGCCGCAACAGCCTGCATTGAGCTTCACCTGTGCGCCGCTAAAGTCCCGCAGGGCCTTGACAAGCTGTTCCTGGCCCTTGATCTTGTGTACGCCTGCCCATTCGCAATGGCAGGCACCGTGATAGATTGCACAGCTCTCGGTGGCAAGAGGGGCCTTGCGGGCCACATCCTTGAGCAAGGGCAAAACGAGCTGCCCAACGTCGCGCTGGCTGATGGCCGGGAACTGTTCTTCCAGATGGATACGCTCCAGGCCGTCGCGACAAGAGCCGCAGGCCGTGACCACATGCTGGCAGGCAAAGCCTTGCTTTTCCAGATTGCGCAGCATGGAGAAGAGGTATTGGCGGTTCTGGGCCATATTGTCTTCAAAGGCTGTGTCCATACCTGCGGCCAGCAGAGGGAAGCCACAGCACAAGTGCCGTGGGGGCACGGCAACGGCAAAGCCCGCTGCGAGCAGAAGCATGATAGCAGACATGCCAATACGATCATAAAAGAGCGCGCCACCACAGCCAGGGAAATACAGGACGCAGGCCATGTCCGCGACGGGTTCGCCTGGAGCAAAAATAGACCCACGATGCAGCTTCAGGGATTCATAGAGATTGGTGTAGCCCATCTTGGGACCGCGGCCCGAAAAGAGCGGGCTTTTCATGCGCTTCTTCCACACATCGGGCACAAAGCCCAGAACCTTGTTCTGTATCTTCTGCCCTAGAGAAGCAACTTTCGCGGCCTTGGGGGCGCGGTGGGAAATATCGCGCACGAGCCATTCCAAGGCGTGTTGCTTGAGGGGATGGCCGCCTGCACCTTCGTGTTCCAGCATGGCCCGCAGGGACAGGGACACTTCGCCTGAGGGAATTTTCACCGGGCAGTTGGCCATGCAACGACCGCAGGCCGTGCAGTGTTCCACGAGGTCGCGCAGGGATTTGAGCAGGCTCTCGTCGATGCTGCCCTTGTTCACCTGGCTGTAGTACACGGCTTCCAAGAGCATGCCCAGAACCATGTTCTTGTTGCGCGGATGGTATTGCATGGAGCGCTCGGGATAAGTCATGGAACAGACCTGCTTGCACTTGCCGCAACGAGTGCAGACTTGGATGACCGTAAGTAGGCCGATGAGCTTTTCCTTGTCTGGCAGGCCACTCTCACGGATATCGCGGATCAGGCGGTTAAAGGAAAACGTAAAGGGCCGCACGGGCAGCTCGCGGTAGACGAGCTTGGCCGGATTCATGACATCGCGCGGATCCACCCGCTCCTTGAAGGCGCGCAGGGCATCCATCTTTTCCTTGCCAAAAAAAGCGATCTTGGTAATGCCGATGCCGTGTTCCCCGGAAACCTCGCCGCCCATTTCCTGACATTCCGCCATGACACGCGCGGCCGTTTCCTCGGCTTCCTCCAGCATGTGGGCGTCGTTGGAGTTGACCGGGATGTTCACATGGCAGTTACCGTCGCCTGCGTGCATGTGGCTCGCCACTACAATGCGGCTGGCCTGCATGTATTGCTTGATGGACTCAATTTTTTTGGACAGATGGACGTATTTGCCCTTGAGGCTGTCCAAAAAGTCCTCGGCACGGGCCATAAGTTCCGCATCGGAAATCTCGGCTACGGGCACGTCACCCTGGGCTGTCTTGGATGCCTGGGAAAATTCGCGGTTAAAATCTTTGTTTTCCATGGGGAAACCTGGAAGGCGTCCCACCTCCTGCAGAGCATGGCGATAGGCGGCTGCCGTACACTCCAGGTTGATCTGCTCCAGAAAAAGCGCAAAATCGGGAATGCGGTGCATGGGGATGACCACATCTTCGTTCATCTTAAAGCCCGAAGTGCGCTTGGCAATGGCCGAGAGTCGATGGCGATCTTCCCAAAAATGCTCGCCCTCCTTGTCGTCGACCGCCACCATGATGTCCACGTTGTCCTGCTTCTCCACGACGCTGACGATGTCGCCCACACACTTGTCCAACAAATAGGGGTCATCGCCGTCCACTTGGAGAATGATCACCGAAATGGGCAGCCCCTCGTATTTCTCCGACTTGCGTTTGTATTCGATGGCCTGCACATACTTGGCGTTGAATTCCTCCATGGCCGAAATATGGGCGTAATCGCCTTCCTCACGGATACGGTTGCGCAGATCAACCAGCTCACGCACCACCACGGCCGCCGGCTGCATGGAACGCCCAAAAAATTCCAAGGCCATGACGCGCTTGTACTTGGGTTTGGGATGGATGACAAAGCAGGCTTCGGTGATAATACCGTCCACGCCTTCCTTCTGCATGCCCGGCAATCCGCCCAGAGCCTTGTTGGTCACGTCCTTGCCCAGCCCAGGCAGGCGGATTTCGTCGCCGCGCAGATGCACCACGTTCCGCACTCCCCCGCTCACGTCCTTGACCACAAAGACAGCCATTTCCTTGGGCAAGATTTTGTGTCGTGGATGCTCTTCCCGCTCCACGGTAATGATTTCACCGGTGGGCGTGACCATGCGCCACCAGAGCAAATTGTCCAGGGTGGTGCCGTATTCAAAGGCCATAGGACCGCCAGCGTTCTCGGATACGTTGCCGCCCACGGTGGATGCCTGCTTGGATGCCGGATCCACGGAAAAAAGGGCGCCGGCGGCATTGACGGCATTGGCCACGGCCTGAGTGATGGCCCCGGCCTCGCAGGTGACGGTCATGGCTTTGAGGTCAATGGGACCGATGCGCGTGAGACGGGTCAAACTGACAATGACCGTGCGCTTGCGTGCCGGCACGGCCCCGCCCGTCATGCCGGAACCGCCGCCGCGCGGGATCAGCGCGAACTTCATGTCATTGGCCAAGCGCACAAGTTCCGCCACCTGTTCTGTGGTATCTGGCTCCACCACGAGCAGGGGCAATTCCATGCGCAGGTCGGTGGCGTCCGTGGCCATGCCCACCAGGCTCGCCGGATCGCTGAGGACGCATTCATCGGGCAGGATTCTGCGCAAGGCGTTCACGAGATTGGCACGGAATTCCACCTCGGCCTCATAAGCAGACCAAAATATGGTAATGCCCTCGCTGATGGCCGTGGCATAGTAATGGGCCAGGGCCACTGATGCCTTCTCAAAACTGTCGTTGACGCTTTTACGCACGGTTTCGACATTGATAAAGGGATTGTAAGCGACCAGGAAAAGTTCTTCCGCTATGTCGATGGCCAGATTGCGAACGGATTCCGGCCATTCCGCAAAATCATCGATATTGATGCGCAGAATGCGGTTAACCACATAATCAGGAGCAATGGAAATATGCGGACCCTTTTGGGGCATGGCGGTCACCTCGTCATGGCGGCACAGATAGCTGGTGAGAGCAGAACCATGCTTGATTGCGCCGCAGAAAAAGTTTTGCTGTGCAATGCTTTCCTTTACTTGCAATATGGACGGAAGGCAAGTGCGGATATTCGCTCTTTTTCCATCGCTACCGTCTAGCGTACGAAGAAAGCCGACGACGCTCAAGACGCGCCAGTGGAGTCCGTGGCCGACAAGGATGCGGCCCGCAAAAGCGCCATGTACTCTTGATTGCCCTTGGGGCCCTTAATGGCTGCCGGCAAGAGCGCTTCACAGGCCAGCCCCAAGGTCTCCCTGGTAAATGACAAAATTTTCTCTACGGCACGGCGGCGGGCCTGGGGATCGCGCACAACTCCTTTGACGGTCTCGCCCGGGCCTAGCTCGAATTGCGGCTTGATGAGTACGGCTACGAGGCCATCGGGCTTGAGCCAGCGCATGCAGCTCGGCAGAATCAGGGTCAGGGAAATAAAGGACACATCGGCTGTCAATAAATCGCAGGCTTCGGGTATGAGCGTTGTAGGGGCACTGCGCAGGTTGACGCCCTCTAGGCTGACCACGGCTGGATGCGTCCGCAGGCGCTCATGAAGCTGGTTCTTGCCCACGTCAACGGCATACACGCGCGCAGCTCCGCGCTGCAAAAGACAATCGGTAAAACCGCCTGTGGACGCTCCAGCGTCCAGGCAGACAAAACCTCGCACGTCGAGTCGGCAGTGTTCTAAGAGTGTAAGGAGCTTATACGCCCCGCGGCTCACATAGCGCTGCGTTTCCAACAGGGCAAAAGCCGTGTCCTGGGCATAGGCATGTCCTGGTTTGGGTACAAGCTGCGGCGGCGCTCCCGGCGGCCTCGCGACCAGACAGACCTTGCCGGCCATGATCAGGCGTCTGGCCTGCTCACGACTTTCGGCCAGCCCCTGCTCGAAGACCAGTTGATCCGCGCGTTTGCGTGACGGTTTGGACATGCCTCATATAAACACGCTCTGCCGGACAAGGCAAGAGGACACATGGAGAGGAAGCACGCTGCCAGCATGGCCTTGGGAAACTTCTAGACTTTTGTCGATTCCTGTGAAAGTATTGCCTCGTCGAGGGTGGGGAATGGTTAGGCACAGGTTCACATCGTGTTCCAGAGTTTTCCTGTCCATAAGGAAATCAGTATCCTGCGCCGTTGACGGACTCAAAGGGCGGAGGCGACTCCCGGGACAAGGAGGAGATGTGAGCCAATGGCAGGCTTGCCGGAATACATTGTCCGCATGAAGCAATGGCGGGCCGGACTCAGTAAGGATGAGCGCTGGTGCATTGTCATCAGTGCCGATCCCGATGCCATGGCAGCGGCCATGGCGCTCAAGCGCATCATGCAACAGAAAGTCCGCAGCGTGGACATTGCCCGTGTCAACGAGGTGACGCGACCAGATAATCTGGCAATGATTCGCTATTTGAGCATTCCCCTGAAACCTTGGCAGGCCGACAAGGCCCAGGGCTATGCGCATCTCGCCCTGGTTGATTCCCAGCCACACCACAACAAAGCATTTCAGAACCTGCGCTTCGACTGCATCATCGATCATCACCCCCTGCCGCCTGCCAATGGCAATCAAATCCTTGACAAGACTGCCCCTGGCTTTCTTGACATCCGTCCGGGTATAGGCGCCACCAGTACCATGATGACCCGCTACCTGCAAGCCCTACGCTTGCGCCCGGGGCCACGGCTGGCTACGGCCCTGCTCTATGGCATCCGCACGGATACCGGCATCTTCGAGCGCTCCGGCGGCGAAGAGGATTTCCGTGCCTACCAATGGCTGTCCCAGCACGCCGACAACGGTCTGATTCGCCGCATCACCCGTAGCGAATATCTGCGCGGCTGGCTACCGCTCTTCGCCCGAGCCTTCCGTTCACTGTCCGATTGTCGCGGCGGGGCACACGTTTCCCTCAAGGATGTGGACAGCGCCGACCTACTCGTGGCCATAGCGGATTTTTTTACCAAGGTACACGGTCTCAAGTGGATTGCCGTCAGCGGCGTAGTGAACAAAACCGTGGTGGTCATTTTTCGCTGCGACGGCAGCCGCGACATCGGTCGTCTGGCCGATGCCTGCTTTCATGATGTGGGCGAGGCCGGCGGACATCGCAACATGGCCCGGGCGGAATTTCCGCTTGCTTCGGTGCCCGAGGGCGTCAAACCAGGAGACTTTATCCGCAAACGACTCGAAACGCGCAAGCTGCGCCCGGCCACGTCGCCAAAAGTTTCCGCAGGAGGACAATAATATCTGGTGCGTGAACAGGCTTTCTTGTTGCAATCCCAAGCCCACTCCATCCCCTACAGACTCCGCCAGCGACTGCGAGCATTTGTGACGAAAAAGTTCTCTCTAGCCGCCGCATACCCCAATATCCTACAAAAACCTGCCAGTCACGCTTTGACCACAGGAACGGATTTGCTCCGGCGTGCCATAAGCCACAATGCGACCACCTTGTTCGCCCCCGCCAGGGCCCATGTCGAGAACATAGTCCGCGTTTCGGATCACGTCTAAATCGTGTTCAATGACCACTACGGTAGCTCCCTGAACCGTCAGGTTGCGAAAAATGTCCAAGAGCGCCCGCACATCCAGGGGATGCAGGCCGATAGTTGGTTCGTCGAAGACAAAAAGGGCGTCGTGCTGCGGCTTGCCCATGGAACTGGCCAATTTGAGGCGTTGAGCCTCGCCGCCCGAGAGGGCAGGCGTGGCCTCGCCCAGCGTCAGATAGCCCAGGCCCAGGTCGCGCAGGGTTTCCAGCTTGGGCCGAACCTGACGCATGTCGGCGCAAAAGTCCAGGGCGGCGATCACGTCCAATGCCATGAGTTCGGGCATGGAGCGGGAATGTCCGGCCCTGTTGGTCAGGCACACTGCACAGGCTTTTTTCGCGTAGCGCGAACCCCGGCACTGGGGGCAGGGAATGTCCACGTCGGGCAGAAATTGCACGTCCAGGCTCACAATGCCGGTACCGTCGCAGACCGGGCAGCGTAGACTTCCAGTGTTGTAGGAGAAATCTCCGGCCTTGAGTCCGCGCTGGCGTGCCTCAGGCGTGCGGGCAAAAATTTTGCGCAGTTCGTCGTGGACGTCAGCATAGGTGGCCACGGTGGAGCGCACGTTAACGCCAATGGGCGTAGCATCCATAAGCCGCACTTGGGCAATGCCCGGCATGTCCGCACGCAGCACATGCTCAGGGAGCGTTCGGCCCTGGGCCAGGGCCAAGGCTGCAGGCACGAGGCTTTCCAGCACCAAGGTGGTCTTGCCGGAGCCGGACACTCCGCTGACCACACAGAGTCTGCCACGGGGCAATGTCACCTTCAGAGGTCTGACCGTGTGCAGCTGCGACGTTTCCAAAGCCAAACTGCCCTTGGAAAAAAGTTCTTCTGGCGGACACGCGCCGAGACTGCGTCCCCCGGCATCTCCAGCCTCCAGGCGCAGAAAAGGGCCAATGCACGAATTCGCGTTTTCGACGAGGTCGGCCACGCTCCCCTGGGCAATGATCCGACCGCCCTGGGCTCCGGCTTGCGGCCCCAATTCGATGATCCAGTCGGCCTCACAAAGCACCTGAATGTCGTGATCCACCAGGAGGACGGAATTGCCGTCTGCCACGAGATCGCGCATGACAGCCTTGAGGCCCTCAATGTTGGCAGGATGCAAGCCCACTGAAGGCTCGTCCAGGACATAGAGTACGCCACTCGTCCTATTGCGGACGGCGCGGGCCAGCTGCATGCGCTGCCGTTCTCCTGTGGACAAGGTGCTGGCCGCACGATCCAGAGACAGATAGGACAGGCCCAGATCCAGAAGCCTTTGGGCCGCAAGAGTGAAGGAGTCGCAAATGCTTTGGGCCATGGGCCGCATGGCTTCGGGCAGGGTGGCGGGCACAGAGCGCACCCAGGCCATCAGCTCTTGCAGGGGCAGGGCGCAGGCCGTATCCAGGCCCAGTCCCGCAAGCCGTGGGCCGCGCGCCGCATCCGAAAGGCGCGTGCCCTGACACTGCGGGCACTGTTCCTCCTTGAGAAACTTTTCCACGCGCTTCATACCCTTCTCGTCCTTGACCTTGGAGAGGGCGTTGAGAACCGTTGCCGTGGCGCTGTAGTAGGTAAAGTCCAGCTCTCCCGCCGTCACGCTGTCCTTGTTCTTGGGCCTATAAAAAATGCGCTTCTTGACCTTGGGGCCGTCATAGACAATGGCCTTCTCCGCCTCTGTCAGATCCGTAAAGGGCACGTCCGTACGCACGCCCATGGCCCGACAGACGTCCGTCATGAGCGACCACATGAGACTGTTCCAGGGGGCCACGGCGCCCTGGTCGATAGTCAGGCTTTCGTCGGGAACCAGGCTCTTGCGATCCACTGTGCGGATGAGACCGGTGCCAGCGCACTTTGAACAGGCACCTTGACTGTTGAAGGCCAAATCTTCGGCAGAAGGACCGTAAAAACGCTCCCCGCACTGCGGGCAGACAAGTTCCTGCTCTGCAGCCACGGCCAGGCTGGGCGCAAGGTAGTGTCCCCGAGGGCAGCGGTGGCTGGCCAAACGCGAAAACATAAGCCGTAGGTTGTTCAGCAGCTCCGTACCCGTGCCGAACGTAGAGCGGATGCCACCAGCGGTCGGCCTCTGATGCAGGGCCAGTGTGGCCGGCACATGCAGAATTTCCTCCACATCCGCCTTGGCTGCCTGGGTCATGCGGCGACGCGTGTAGGTTGACAAGGAGTCCAAATAGCGGCGGGAACCCTCGGCATAGACCACGCCCAAGGCCAGAGAGGATTTGCCGGAGCCGGACACACCGGCAATGCCCGCAATGCAATGCAGGGGAATGTCAACGTCGATGTTGTGCAGGTTGTGTACCTTGGCGCCTCGGATCTGAATATACTTGGGAAGCGTGTTCTGAATGGTCATGTTTGTTTTCCTGAATGCCTATCTCTGTACTTTTTTGTCGCAGGGGCACGGCTCTCTGTCCTGCGCACAGGGAACGTCTTGGGCAATTGCGCCGTATCGCAAAAACTTGTCTCTCAACATCAAGCAAGAGCAAAATCTGTTCACGCCAGTGCTTTGCCTTGACAGAAGACGCCCAGTGTCAATGCACGGGCCTCGTGTAGCTCGAAAAAGATTCCTGTTGAGAAGAGGAGGAAACGTACTCCTTGTGTACCATTTGGCTGAAGCCACGAATGCCCTGCTCCAAAAGCCGTTGCGCAAAACGCATCATGTCCTCGAGGCGAATTTGCTTACCATCAGATACCCATTGTCGATATAGACTGGCTCCAGTACTATAGACAAAGGTCAACAAAAGGTTTTGCTGCCAAAGCGTCAGACTTGTGAACCAGGGAGAACTTTCCCAGGTTTTGCGCACGAATTCCTGGAGCAGCTTGCTGCCAATGCCACGGCAGACGGCATTGCAGATGATTTTTTCGTACAGTTCTCCGGCTTCGGCGGAATAGAGGTAAAATTCACGATTGATTTCGGCAATCTGTTCTGGCACAGAATATTTCTTTATGCGTTCAATATAGGCGCGGGACATGACATCCAGTTTTTCGCGCAACAGGGCGTCCACAGAAGGGTAATAGGCATAAAAGGTCTTGCGCTGGATTTTTGCCCGCTGGCAAATCTCTGTGACCGATATTTTTTCATACTCTTTTTCGCAAAGAAGCTCGCAAAATGTCTTATCGATATTTGCAATTGTTTTCTGTACGCGAAGATCTTCTGTTCCCTGTATGAGCATTTTTTCTCCTTTTAAGAAACAATTTCCACACATTTGTTTCTTATGAGACAAAAATTTTTTAGATGAAGTTGTTTTCCTCTTTTCCCGAGATTAAGAAACATGTGTTACTTTTTTTGTCAATGCTGGTTTTTTGACCAGCTTCCGCAGGCATTACAAAGGATATATTCATGATCGACGCACAAAAGGATGTTTTGGTTCTCCTGGGCGCAGGTTCCATTGGGCAGGCCATTGCCCGCCGCGTCGGCGCCGGCCGACATGTGCTTCTGGCCGATCTGCGCAAGGAGCAGGCAGAGGCTGCTGGGCGTATTTTCGAGGATGCGGGCTTTACCGTCACTGTTGCGACGGTTGACATTGCTTCTCGTCAATCCATCGTGGAGCTGGCCCAGTACGCACAGAGCTTGGGGCCGGTGCGCGGCGTTGTCAATGCTGCTGGCGTGTCACCTTCCCAGGCATCCGTGGAGGCCATTCTCAAGGTTGATCTCTACGGCACGGCGGTGATTCTGGAAGAATTCGGAAAAATTATTGCGAGAGGAGGCAGCGGCATAGTCATCTCTTCGCAGTCCGGCCACCGTCTCGGCCCCTTGAGCCTGGAAGAAAATGACCTGCTGGCCACAACGCCCACGGAGGAATTGCTCCAGCTCCCGCTTCTGCAGCATGTCACAAGCACCCTTAGGGCCTATCAACTCTCCAAGCGCTGCAATGTCCTGCGCACTGCCGCGCAATGCGTCGTCTGGGGACGCCGCGGGGCGCGGCTCAACGCCATCAGTCCTGGTATTATCATAACGCCCCTGGCCAATGACGAGCTGCGCGGCCCCCGCGGCGAGGGCTACCGCACCATGCTGGCCAACTGTCCGGCCAAGCGTGCCGGAACGCCCGATGAAGTCGGGGATCTTGCGGCCTTTCTCATGAGCGACAAGGCACAGTTCATTACAGGCAGCGACTTCCTCATGGACGGCGGTGCCACGGCATCCTACTGGTACGGGGATTTACAATATTTGCGACGCCAAGCGGGGCAAGGGGAGAACAATGTGTAAGCGTTTACGCTTTCTGACGTTGTTGGCCGTCCTCGTCTTGCCGACCCAGGCCATGTCGGCCTTGGCCTCTGAGGCACAGGAAGTCATCCACGCTGTAGACATGCCCGAAACACAGGCAGCAGGCACATTTTTCACCGGTGTCGTACGTCAGCAACGCATGTTCGTACCCACAGACGACGCCCCCTACAGCGTCACCCTCGTCACTTTCGAGCCAGGGGCGCGTACGCTCTGGCACACGCATCCGGCAGGCCAACGGCTTGTGGTGCTGGACGGGGAAGGACGCACCGGTACTGCGGATGGACGCGTGCGTGTCCTCAAAAAAGGCGATGTGGTCTGGTGCCCCCCTAGGGTGAAACACTGGCACGGGGCATCCCCCACTTCCTCCATGAGGCATCTGGCCCTAACCGGTTCGGACAATGGCGCTACCGTCCAATGGTTGGATGCCGTTACGGAGCAGGAATACGCAAAGAAACCACAGGAGTAAACACCATGCGTTATGTAAAATTGGGCAGCACTGGCCTGGACGTTTCCCGCATTTGCCTTGGCTGCATGAGTTTCGGCACACCTGGCAAGGAACACGGCGACTTCCCTTGGGCACACGATTACGAAGCGGCCAAACCCATTTTCAAAAAAGCCGTAGATTTGGGCATCAACTACTTTGACACGGCCAATGTCTACCAGTATGGCAGCAGCGAAGAAATCACCGGTCGTCTGATCCGCGATTTCGGCCTGGATCGCGACGACATCGTGGTGGCCACCAAGGTGCGCTTTGACATGCGCAAGGGACGTCCCAACGGCGGTGGCCTGTCACGCAAGGAGATCATGAGCGAAATTGACAAAAGCCTCAAGCGTCTCGGCATGGACTATATAGACCTGTACCAGATACACCGGCCCGATCTTTCCGTGCCCTTCGAGGAAACCATGGAAGCCTTGCACGACGTGGTAAAAAGCGGCAAGGCCCGCTATATCGGCGCGTCCACCATGTACGCCTGGCAGTTCCAAAAAATGCAGAACGTGGCAGAACGGCATGGCTGGACAAGATTTGCAACCATGCAAAACCACTACAACCTCATGTACCGTGAAGAAGAACGCGAGATGATACCTTACTGTCGGGATCAGCACATAGGTATCGTGCCGTGGAGTCCCTTGGCCGGCGGACGTCTTGCGCATCCGCGCGGCACGGTGACGCAGCGCAACCGCGTAGACGCCATTTCCCCAGCCGTATGGGACAGGAATGTCAAGCTCGACATCCCTATTATCGACAACCTACAGCAGGTAGCGGCACGGCGCGGCGTCTCAATGGCGCAGGAGGCCCTGGCCTGGATGCTCTCCAAACCCTATATTACGGCCCCCATTGTGGGCACGACGGAACCCTGGCATGTGGAAGAAGCCGTGGCTGCGCTGGACATTACCCTAGATGCCGATGAAATCCAGGAGCTGGAAGCCCCCTACATGCCGCATCCCGTGACGGACGACCACGGCTTCATGGTCTTCTGAATATTGTGTACGCACTGAGGTTTCGCGTCTGCGTCGGAAAGCCTTCATCTAGAGGTTCGTTGCGTACCAATCGCCGGCCAGACGCAAGCCTTGGCGGACGTCAAAGCGCGGCGCATAGCCCAGCAGTTTCCGTGCCCGGCTAATATCGGCCAGGGAGTGGCGTACGTCACCGGGCCGGAAATCGCGGTGTACGCTCGTAGCGTACGCGGCCTCAGGCTTGTGTCGGGCCACTTCCTCCCTAATAAGTAAGAACAGCTCATTGAGGGTGGTGCGCTGGCCAAAAGCCACGTTGTAAATCTTGTTTTGGGCCTCTTCATCGGCAAAGCTGGCCAGCAGGTTGGCCTGGATGACATTGTCAATATAGCAGAAATCCCGGCTCGTCTCGCCATCGCCGTTGACGTATACGGGTTCGCCTTTGACAAGGTTGGCAAACCATTGCGGAATCACTGCTGCATAGGCGCCAAAGGGATCCTGACGCTGGCCGAAAACATTGAAATAGCGCAGGCCGATGCTGGAAAAGCCATAGCAGCGCTGGAAAACGTCCGCATACAGCTCATTCACATACTTTGTCACGGCGTAGGGCGAAAGCGGACGACCGATCTTCTCCTCTACCTTGGGCAATTCCGGAGAGTCCCCATAGGTCGAGGAGGACGCGGCAAAGACAAAACTCTGTACGCCCGCATCGCGTGCGGCCACAAGCATGTTCACGAAGCCAGAAATATTGCAGCCATTGGTCAACAGAGGATCGTCAATAGAACGGGGCACAGAGCCGAGCGCGGCTTCGTGCAACACATGGGTCACGCCCGTGCAGACCTGTCGGCAGGTGGACAGATCCCGAATGTCCCCCTCCACAAAGGTAAAACGGCTCCAAGCATCCTCGCCCACCACCTGGTGTACCATGTCCAGATTTTTCTGGTAGCCGGTGAGAAAATTGTCGAGTCCGATCACGCTCTGTCCCAGCTCCAGGAGACATTCAAGCAGATTGGAGCCAATAAAGCCGGCCACGCCCGTTACGAGCCACCGAGAAGGTTGGGCCGCCATGTTCTGCCTGAGATCGTCATACGCGCTCATAGCTCAATCCTGTTGACAGTGTGAAGGTTCCACGCGGCGCAACGGCGTGCCGCCGCAGAAAATTTTCCTTTCCTTACGCCAGATGGCTTGGGCTGTAAAGACGCCCACACCTGCGCTGCAGATGCGCCTGCCAAAAGCATACGGCCCGTTCCAGCCAGCCCTGGGCCGACGTGCCCTCAGCGCTACCAAAGCCGTGGCCCACACCAGGCAAGACATGAAAGTCCGCGTCAATGCCCAGCCCCCGCAGGGCCAGTGTGCGCCGTTCCATGGCCTGTATGGTGGCCTTGTGGTCGCGCGCGCCGATGACAGCATAGGTCGGTGGAGTTCCAGGCCCGCATTCACCGCTGGCCGTATAGGCCAGGATGACTGCAGTCGGTCGGGGCAGATCCGTCCCGCCATACCGCTTTGGGCCGTGTGTGCCTAGAAGAACGGCCATGCGCCCGCCCGCAGAGCCGCCCCAGAGGGAATAGCCCTCCCGACACACACCCAGGGCCTGGGCATGGGTGAAAATCCAGCCCAGGGCCGTAGCCAAATCCTGACAAGCCACACCTTCGCCACCGATGCGGTAGCGCAACACAAAGGCGTTGTACCCCAAACGGTTGATTTCTGTGGCCAGGGGAAAGCCACCGTGCAGCGCGCCCACATAGGCAAAGCCGCCCCCTGGGCAGATCAACGCAAAGGGCGCACTCGGACGACCACGAAAGAAAAAAAGTCCTGGCGCAGCCCGTGTGTCGTCCGTCAGAGGATAAAATATCCTGGCCCCGGCGGCGCGGGCCAGAAGCATGCCGTTCAGAGCGCTGACAATAGCTTTCGGCTGCACATGCCTGTGCAGAGGCATAAGCAGGGCCGCATCACGCAAGGGCATGGAATCCAGAGCCTGCTCCGGTCTCGGCAGAAGCAGTTGGCCAAAGCCGGTAAAGGCCGGATGCCGCGCCAGCTCGCGCACTGTTGTGTCAAGCGTGATGTTGCCCGTCACTGTCGGCTCCCTGTGTCGGCGGTTTCCGTTAAAGGTGCAGAATGTGTATTTTGCCCGACTCTGGAGGAGGTACAAAATGCGTTGTTTTTTCGTCCAGGTCAACGCCCATCTATCGCACATTGTGACAGCAAAAATTTTTTCAAGCCGCTGACAGACGGTTCACTTCCACGGCAATGTGTGTTACCGTTGCACAACATACATGCCCCTGCCAGATACCTAAGGCAGAGTATTTTTTTAGCTTAAACGTGACCCTACAAGCATTTTCTTCCTGAAGGTGAAGATTTCAAAACGCTGAGGAATGTTTGATGAAACAGCATGGATTTACCCTCGTCGATGAGCGCCGCTTGCACGAAGTTGACGGCACGGCCCGTCTCTGGAAACATGATATTACCGGGGCGCAGTTGCTCTCCATCACCAATACGGATGAAAACAAATGTTTTGGTGTGAGCTTCCGTACGCCGCCCACGGATTCCACGGGCGTTGCGCATATTCTGGAACATTCCGTACTCTGCGGTTCCGCCAAATATCCTGTCAAGGAACCCTTTGTGGAATTGCTCAAGGGTTCTCTGCAGACCTTCCTCAATGCCTTCACCTTTCCAGACAAGACATGCTACCCCGTGGCCAGTTGCAATCTGCGCGATTTTTACAATCTCATTGACGTCTACATCGACGCCGTATTTCACCCGCGCATTTCGGAGGACATTTTCAAGCAGGAAGGCTGGCATGTGGAAGCCGAATCCGCCGAAGGTCAGTGGTCTTACAAGGGGGTCGTCTACAATGAAATGAAGGGCGCCTATTCCTCACCCGACTCGGTTCTGGCGGAACAAAGCCAGCAATCACTTTTTCCAGACACGCCGTATAGCCTGGATTCCGGCGGCAATCCGGAGTGTATTCCCGACCTCAGCTACGCAGATTTCCGCGCCTTCCATAGCCGGTACTACCATCCAAGCAATGCGCGTTTTTTCTTTTGGGGCGACGACCCGGAAGAAGAACGCCTACGCCTGATAAACGCGGCACTCAAGGGTTATGACGTACGCCCCGTTGACTCTGCCGTGCCTTTGCAGCCCTTTTGGGACACACCCCGCCAGATTGAGGTAGCCTATGCCGCAACCGAAAACGAACAGCGGGCCATGTTTACGGTCAACTGGCTGCTGGGCGAGCGTGGCGACGTGTGCCAGGCCATGCTCATGCAAATGCTGGGACACATTCTCGAAGGTTTGCCCGGCTCGCCTCTGCGCAAGGCGCTCATTGCCTCGGGCCTTGGCGAAGACACTACAGGCTGCGGACTAGAAACGGATTTGCGCCAGATGTATTTCTCCACCGGTCTTAAGGGCGTGTCACCACAGGACGTACCCAAGGCCGAAGTACTTATTTTCGACACATTAGCCCGCCTTGTGGAGGAAGGCATACCGCGTGAGGCCGTGGAGGCCGCGCTCAACTCAATGGAATTTGCCTACCGTGAAAATAATTCTGGCTCCTTCCCCCGTGGGCTGGTGGCCATGCTACAGGCTCTTTCCACCTGGCTCTACGATGGAGATCCTCTGGCAGCCCTGGCTTGGGAAGGCCCGCTCCAGGAACTCAAGAAGCGCATTGAGTCCGGCGAACCCGTTTTTGAACAGGCATTGCGCCAGTGGTTCTTGGATAATAAGCACAGAACTACCGTCATCCTGCTCCCAGATGCTTCCTTGGGACAGCGTCGGGAAGCGGGTGAACAGGCCCGGGTGGAAGCCCTGCGCCAGGCATGCGACGTCAGTATGCGCGAGGACATGGTTCGCGACGCCGCACGACTTGCAGAGGCCCAGACAAGACCGGACAGTCCCGAAGCCCTGGCTACCATCCCTGCCCTGGGCCTGGACGATCTACCCCGTGAAAATGCCGCCATTCCCCGTCAGGTGCGTCAGGATGCCTGCACCGTCCTCACGCATGAGCTGCCCACGCGTGGCATTGCCTATGTTTCCTTGCTGCTGCCCATGCACAACGTTCCTGAAGATCTCGTGCCCTTGATCCCGATTTTCGCCCGCGCACTCACGGAAACTGACACATCCAGACATGATTTCACGGCCCTGGGCGCATTGATGGCAGCCAAAACCGGTGGCCTTGGGGCAGCCCCCATGCTGAACACCATTTACGGCAGCCGCGAAGCCCTGGCCTGGTTGAACATAGGCGGCAAAGCGGTGTACGACAAACT
Source organism: Desulfovibrio sp. (assembly GCA_017454855.1). Lineage (GTDB taxonomy): Bacteria > Desulfobacterota > Desulfovibrionia > Desulfovibrionales > Desulfovibrionaceae > Desulfovibrio. The sequence continues at coordinate 54,553 of JAFTCE010000174.1, read as the reverse complement.
GCCCGACCTTATGGGCCTGATGCACGAAATCCTCCTGAAACCATCGCAAAACGAAGGCGCTCTCCTGGAGCGTCTCGGCCAAATGCTTCTGGAGGACAAGGCTCGCCTGGAGCATTTCCTGCAAGCCGCCGGCAACAGTACGGTCAGCATGCGCCTGCGGGCGCGCTACACGGGCACGGCTGCCCTCTCTGAACGTTTTATGGGCTTGACTTCTCTGGAGAGTGTGCGCAGCCTTCTTGCCCGGCTGGAACAGAAACCTTTCTCCCTGCTGGCCGACCTGCACAGGTTACGCGCACACATTGTGGCCCGACCAAATGCCGTTCTTGACGTTGTGGCCGAGGGCGAGGGACTGCGCCTGGCAACGGACGAAGCCCGGCAGCTCCTGGCAGCCCTGCCCGCAACGCGGCCAGGAGAGGTCACGGGGCTGGGCAAAACCTTGCTGGCTGGTCCCCTTGGGGAAGCCCTCATCGCCCCTACGCAGATCAACTATGTGGGGAAGGCATGCAATCTTTACGACCTCGGTTATGTCTATCATGGTTCGGCCAGCGTCATCCTGCGCTGTTTGCGTATGGGTTATCTCTGGGAACATGTACGCGTTCGCGGCGGCGCTTACGGCGCGTCCTGCGGCATGAATAGATTAAGCGGCACACTGGTCTGCACGTCCTACCGCGACCCTAACGTGGACGCTACCTTGGCCTCTTTTGACGGTATGGCTGATTTTTTGCGTGATTTCACACCGGACAAGACGCAACTCACCCAGGCCATAGTGGGCGCCGTGGGCGATCTCGATGCCTACCTGCTGCCAGACGCCAAGGGGATCAAGTCGCTCTCGCACTGGCTTGCACAAGATACGGAGGAGCTGCGCGGTCGCATGCGCGAAGAAATGCTTGGCACAAGCGCGACTCACTTCCGCCAGTTCGCCGAAGTGCTGGCCGAAGCTGCACACAAGGGCGCTGTCTGCGTCCTTGGCGGTTCGGCAGTAGAGGCGGCTGCCGCCAGCCACGGCTGGACCAGGAGGAAGCTGCTCTAATGTCTGTCGATCGCCCAATAATCCCAAGTATGCCGCCCTGCCTTGGAGATGCAAAGGACGATACAACGTGGGAAACTTTGGGCGGTCGCGTGGCCGCCCCTTCCTGCGTCCTTCCGGCTGGTCTCGCGGAAAATGCCCGCTTTCTGGCGGGCAAAACAGCCGAAGTCGGGCTTTGCCTCTTTGAGACACAGGCTTGTTGTGCCTATGGCCCAGAGGATCTTCCGCCAGATTTGGCCAAGCTGCCCCTGCGCTGGCATGCACATTTGCCTGTAGATTTGCCATGGAGTGGCAAGGACAAAAAACGTGTGCATTCTGCCCAGCCCGCCGCGCAAGCTGCCCTGGCCGTCCTGGACAAAGTAATCTTTCTGCGACCGCGCCTGGCCGTGCTGCACGCGCCCAATGGTTCGCCGGACGAACAGCGCCGCAAGTTGGACATGTTCCTTACTTCCTGGAAGCGAAAGACTTCCATTCCTCTTGTCCTGGAAAACACAGCAGACTGTGATGTGATCAGCTTGGGCGCGAACTTTCTGCGAGATTACGGCCTGGGCTTCTGCCTGGACGTGGGACATCTTTTGGGCTATGGGCAACAACGTCTGCTGAGTTCCGATCTTCCAGAGCAGGCCACGCTGCTGCACTGGAGCGCCCCTGGCGATGGGGACAGGCATTTGTCCCTCACGGCTCTGACGCCGTCCCAAGATCGCACTCTGACCGCTTTGGCCAAGCGTTTGCCCCCGTCGGCCACACATCTCATTGAGGTCTTTAGCTGGCAGAGCTATATGACTTCCCTGCCCGTACTGGCGAACATGCTGCGGGACGCGTAAACAACCCCGCCCTGAAGGGCGGAGCTTTATAGTCGCTTCATCCTTCCCAACTCTCTTGCCTTGCCCAATATACTGATCCGTACAATGCAGGCAGGGAGTTTCGATCATAGTGTCGATCTCTTTGTGGCAATCCGCACAAGTCACGATTATGGAGCGGCCTGCGGTGCTGCATGCTCTTGGGCGATCCACCAGTCTTCAAAATTATACATTATGCCCGCGAGCGCCGGTGCAATGCCCTGGATGCGCCTTTGCACCACGGGCAGGGCATAGGGCACGAAGAGAAAGCAGTAGGGCTGTTCTGCGGCCAGTATTTCCTGAATTCGCAGGTAACAGGCCCGACGTTTTTCCCTGTCCGGCGTGGATTGCGCTTTGATAAGTAGGTCATCGACCTCACTATTGCGGTAATGGGTGAAGTTGAGGCCGCCTTCAAAAGTTTGGGAGGAATGCCAAACCGCATAGAGATCGGGATCCTGGGGGATGGTCCAGCCCAGCAAGACGGCGTCAAAGCGCCCTTTGTTCACGAATTCCCGGATAAAGGCCACCCATTCCACCGTGCGGATGCGCACGTCAATGCCCACGGCCCGAAGCTGGGACTGCATGACCGTTGCCGTCAAAATGCGCTGTTCATTGCCCTGATTGGTCAGGATGGTAAAAGCCAGGGGACGGCCCTGGCGGTCGAGGATACCGTCGCCGTCGCTGTCGGCAAAACCGGCTTGGGCCAGCAGTTCCCTGGCCCGAACAGTATCCTGGGCCAGAGGTTGCAGTCCAGGATGGTAGGCCCACATGCCGGGTTTGAATGGGCCAAAGGAAGGCACGCCTTCCCCGAGCAGGACGCCACGGATAATCTCCTCCCTATTGATGGCCAGGGAAATGGCCTGGCGGATACGCACGTCCTGGAAAAAGGGATGCTCAAGGTTGAAGCCCAAATAGACGTAGACCGAGGCCAGGTAGCGGTACTTGGCGCAACAACGTGACCATTCTGATCCTGTTGTCTGGCGCTGGTATTGCAAGGGCGTGAGATCCATGAAATCCAGACGTCCGGCGCGCGTTTCCATGAACATGGTGGCATTGTCAGGGATGATGCGAAAGATAACCGTGTCAATATGCGGCTTGCCTGCAAAATATGTGGGCGAAGCCTGGAGGACGATACGGCTGCCCGCTTCCCACGAGGCCAGCCTGTACGGCCCTGCGCCCACGGGCTTGCGCGCGAAATCCGTATGGCGGATGTCCTGGCCCTCCAAGATGTGCTTGGGCAGGATGGGACTCATCCAGGTGGAAAGAGCGCGGGCAAAATAGCTCTCGTAGCGGATTTCAATGGTATAGCGATCCAGGATGCGCACTTCCTGGATGCGCTGGAAATCTTCGGCATAGGGACTGCCTGTGGCGGGATCGGCCACCAACTTGCAGGTAAAGGCCACATCTTCCGCCGTCAGTTCCTGCCCGTCTTCCCAGTGTATCCCCTTGCGCAGCCGAAAGCGCAGAATTTTGCCCTCATCCTCCATGCTCCAGGACTCGGCTGCCCAGGCTTGGGTTTGCAAATCCTTGTCGTAGCGCAAAAGGGCGACATAGATAAGTCCGGCCACCTCGTGGGAAGCGGCGTCGGAAGAGAGGTAGGGGATGAGATTGGAAGCCTCGCCGAGCATACCCAGGGAAATGCAGCCGCCATCCTTGGCAACCTGGGGGACGGCCTGGGCCGCGCCCTTGTGCGGCCAGAGAGCAAGCGCAAGGCACAGCAGCCAGGCCATCCAGGGCCTGGCCTTGGTCTCTGCGGTCAGGGCAAATTTATTTTGTAAAAAAGGCTGCTTCATATTGCTTTTGCCCCCCCTCTCGTGCTAAGTATCCAGGATTGTCTCGCAGAATTCCGTTTCGGAACCGCTCTTTCTCCATTATCTCACAGAATTCTGAGGAATGCATGAGCCAGTCAGAACAAAATCTCGTTCGCAATGTGTGCCAAACGTTTTTGCATGACAGCGTTCCTGAATACATTCAGGATGCCGCGCACCATATTCTTGCCGAAGGTGGTGTGCAAAAAATCAATATCCAGGAAGGCGACACCTGGGAAGTGCAAGGAGTCATCCAGGGCGAAGATTTGCAGGTATACACGCCCAGCCTCACGATTACCCTTGCGGATCGCAGCACACGCCACCAATGCAACTGCTCAGATGCCTTTTCGGGCATTTGTCGCCATATTGCGGCCTTGACTATGCGCCTGGGCGAAGAACTGCGCAAGGGGCAGGGAGACCCGGAGGAAACGCCGCCGCCCAGCATAGACTGGAAAGAGAGTTTTCGCAATTTTTTCTCCACAGACATGGAACCGGAGCCAGGGCATCACTACCTCATCTTCCGCTTTGAACCGGAGCCTGGACGTCTTCTGGTTTCCTTTTTCCGTGGACGCCAGAACAAATCCGGCCTGTCCAGCGTCCACACCAACATAACCCTGGCCCAGCTCATGGAAAATCCGGACTGGTGTGAATTTTCTCCGCAGTTGCCCCATGTTGCCAGGCAGATTGGGCAGCATCTAGACTATTACGGCCACCGCATTGAAATCCCAGAGGGTCTGATCTCCTGGTTTTTCTGGGCCGTGCGCCGGGAATATTATTTGCTTTGGAAGGATACCGACAAGCCGTGCAGCATTGAGAGTACGCCCTTTTCCCTCAAGCTCAAGCCCATTATCGACGATACGGGCTTTCACTTTGAAGTCTTGCTCCAGCGCGAGGGACGCTTGCCACTGCCCATCACCGCCGCCACGAACACGGATGAAGGCCCGCAGGACGCCGAGGACAGCCCCGTGACCTTTCACGGACAAATGCCGCTCTGGGTTTGTTATCAGCACAATTTTTATCCTGTCCAGACAGGACTCTCTCCGGCCTTGGTGCGCAATCTCATTTACAAACGCCCTGTCGTGCCCAACGAGGACATTTCCGAATTTCTCGACCGCGTCTGGACGCGGCTGCCATCCTCCGAGCTGTACGAACCGGAAAAATTCCTCAGCGTCATGGAGCCGGTCTTTCAACCCGCTATCTACAATCCCAAGCTCTTCCTGGATGAAGAAGGCAGCCTTTTGACCTTGGAAATTGACAATATTTACGAGACACGCCACGGCGAATTCACGATCAAAGGTCCCAATCCCGATTTTCAGACTGGCAGCTATGCATTTGAGGGCCAGACCTTTCTCGTACGCCGCCATCAGGAAGAAGAAGTGGAACTCATGGCCGAACTCACCGCTCTCGGCTTCCAGGCGCGCTCCAGCAAGCTCTGGTTCCTGGAACCCGAGGAGGCCATTGCCTTCCTCCTGGACGCCTACCCACGCCTTGTGGAGAAATACCGAGTCTATGGCGAAAAGGCCCTGTCGCGGTACAAGGTGCGCACGACAGCGTCTTCCATCATGGCCACGGTGACGAGCAACGAAAAAGAAAAATGGTTCACGCTGGACATCAGCGTTGACTATGAGGGCCAGAGCCTGCCCCTGGAAAAAATCTGGAAGGCTTGGGCCCGCGGCAAGCGCTATGTGCAGCTTAAGGATGGCTCCTACACCAGTCTGCCCGAAGCCTGGCTGGAAAAAATCTCGCACAAGCTCTCAGCCCTGGGATTGGATCCCAGCAAACCCCCGCAACAGAAATTTCAGCAATTCGAAGCGCCGGTTCTGGACAACCTGCTGGAAGACCTCCCGGACGCCAAAACAGACTCCTTCTGGGACAAGTTGCGCGAAAAAATTCATACCTTCCGCGAGGTTCGCGCCATCACTGCCCCCAAGGGCCTCACTGCTGAGTTGCGCAGCTACCAGCTCCAGGGCATTGCTTATCTCAATTTCCTCTCCGAATACGGCTTTGGCGGCATCCTCGCCGACGAAATGGGCCTGGGCAAAACCATCCAAACCCTGGCCTTTATCCAGTATATGACGGAAAAGCACTTTACGGGACCCAACCTCATTGTGGTGCCCACGTCCGTCCTGCCCAACTGGGAACGTGAATCGGAAAAATTTGTCCCCGGCCTTAGACGCCTGATCATCTATGGCACACGGCGCGAGGGCATGTTTAAGCATATTGCGGATGCGCATCTCATCATCACCACCTATGCCCTGCTACGCCGTGACCTGGAGGAGCTGGAAAAATTCGACTTCAACAGCGTCATCCTGGACGAAGCGCAAAACATCAAGAACCCCAATACCATAACCGCACGCTCCGTGCGTCGCATCAATGCCCGCATGCGCCTTTGTCTCTCCGGCACGCCCATTGAGAACAACCTCTTTGAACTTTGGTCGCTGTTCGAATTTCTCATGCCCGGCTTTTTGGGATCGCAGCACGCCTTCCAGCGCGGCGTCGTCAAACCCATCAAGGACGGCGACGTGGAAACCCTGGAATACCTGCGTACCAGAGTCCGGCCTTTTATTTTGCGGCGCACCAAGGCCGAAGTCGCCAAGGACTTGCCGCCCAAGGTGGAAAGCGTCACCTGCTGCGCCCTGGAAGATGCCCAGGCCGAGCTATACGCCGCCCTGGCCCGCAAATTACGCGCACAGGTTCTCGCTGACGTGGACGAGAAGGGCTTGGCCAAGAGCCAGATGTCTATCCTTGACGCCCTGCTCAAGCTGCGGCAGATCTGCTGCCACCCGCGTCTGCTCAAGCTGGATATGCCGGGCTTTTCCACAAACCTGCCGTCGGGCAAGTTCGACGCCTTCAAAGATATGATCACGGAAATCGTGGAGGGCGGGCACAAGGTTCTGGTCTTCTCGCAATTTGTGCAAATGCTGCACATCATCCGCCAGTGGCTCAATTTTTCACAAATCCCCTTCTGCTACCTCGATGGCGCAAGCAAGGATCGCTTTGAACAGGTGGATCGCTTCAATCAAAGCCCGGACATCCCCATCTTCCTCATTTCGCTCAAGGCCGGCGGCACGGGACTCAACCTGACCTCAGCCGACTATGTCATCCACTATGACCCGTGGTGGAACCCAGCCGTGGAAAACCAGGCCACGGACCGCACACACCGCATCGGTCAGACCAGACAAGTCTTTTCCTATAAATTAATTTGCCAAAATACCGTGGAAGAAAAAATCCTCAAGCTGCAAGAGGCCAAGCGCAGTGTGGCTGAGGCCATCATTCCAGGCCAGGATTCTTTGAAATCCCTGACACGCGAAGACTTGGAAATGCTTTTTGAGGTCTGACCTTGGGGAACACATGCGGGCAAAGATTTCGCGTCCACGTGTGAATACGAAGCGGAAAATGCGCGCTTTCCGCGCACCTGCGTTGACAAGCAGGCCACAGGCAGAGTAATATAAGGTGATTTTTTGTACAAACCCCTACGGTTCACTCATAAGGAGAGGCGTCATGAATATTCTTATCTTTGGCCCCAACGGCAGCGGCAAAGGCACTCAGGGCGACTTGATCAAACAAAAATACAATCTCGCCCATATTGAGTCCGGCGCCATCTTCCGCGAGCATATCGGCGGTGGCACTGAGCTGGGGAAAAAAGCCAAAGCCTATATCGACCGCGGCGACCTGGTTCCCGACGAGATCACCATTCCTATGGTGCTGGACACGCTGAAAACCAAGGGCCAAAACGGCTGGCTCCTGGACGGCTTCCCACGCAACATGGTTCAGGCCGAGAAACTCTGGGACGCTCTCCAGCAGGCCCACATGCAGCTCGACTATGTGGTTGAGATTCTCCTGCCCCGTGAAACGGCCAAGAACCGCATCATGGGACGCCGTCTGTGCAAGACCAACAACAACCACCCCAACAACATCTATATTGACGCCATCAAGCCCAATGGCGATAAATGCCGTGTCTGCGGCGGCGATCTTTCCTGCCGCTCCGACGACCAGGACGAAGCCGCCATCAACAAGCGTCACGACATCTACTATAATACCACCGACGGCACCTTGGCTGCCGCCTATTATTTCAAGAAACTGGCTGCCGAGGGCAAGACAAAATATATCGAACTGAACGGCGAAGGGAGCATCGACTCCATCAAGGAAACCCTGCTTTCGCAGCTTGCCTAAACATCTGTCGCGCCAATTTTTTTTCGCCCCCGTAAGGGGGCTTTTTCTTTTCCTGGGGGGCCTTGGCTTTCGCCAGCATGCTTCAATGCGCTTCCGGCTCGGCCGCGTCCATGTCAATGACGCGGCCTTGGAGCCAGACATAGGCGTCTACCTCGTCGCCTTCCTTGGGGCTGTAGTCGCCCAAAACCATCTTGGAGGCATACACAGGCAAGCGCATGGCCGGACGGTTTTGGAAGGGGAAGCTGAGGTAGAGAATGGTCACGGGCATCTTTTCCAACTGGCACTCTTGCAGGCTTTCCACAGTGGCGCGCATCTGGTATTCGCCAAAATGCCGTCCGGGCATGACCAAATGCTTGTTGTGGACATCCACCTTCAGCGGGGGCACGTCCAGACGGCTCTTGCCTTCATTGGCGGCCAGCCAGGCTTGGGCATGGGACTCGTAGGCTGGGCCTTGGGTGATGGTCACCTCGTCGAGCAGAGCCTTGCGCAGGGCCAGGGCCAGGCCGGCCAGCAAGAAGGTGTGCGTGATGCCGACGGTGAGGTCGTCCTTGTCGCGGACGTAGAGGGGATCATGAAACCACATGGGTTTCTTGCCTTCAATCATACTGACGGCCACGTCGGCGTCGGCGGCATTGGCCCAGACATGCACCTCCGCCACGGTCAGGTCGTTGGGCAGCCCCTCCAGGAGGGGGGCCGAGGTCACGGGTGTCAGTTTGCCGCCCTCGGGTCCGGCCATGAGCAGGCTTGCCCGCACGGGCTGGTCTTGGGGCCAGGCCATGAGGACATAGTCCTTGCCCCCGTGCTTCCACTGCCAGGCCGGACGCGTGCCGCCGGCGTGCAAAACCGTGGCTGCCACCTGGCCCATGATGTTGGCCGAGGGGGGCTGGCCCAGGAGTACGGCCCAGGCATCGCCAAGCGCTTCGCCGTGTACACGTTTGTCTGTGGCCAGTTTGGCCTGCAATTCTGCCAGTGTAGCTTCTTGGTCGGGTAAGGGCCTGCCCTGGCTGTCCACGCGCACCCAGACTTCCTTCTGGCCGTCCTGGCCTTCGTCTGTGCTGGCTTCAGGGCTTTTTTCCCCCACCAGAGTCTTGGCTTCGGGGGTGGGTTCGCTTCCGCGCTTGGCATCGTGCTTGCTTTTGTCACGCTTGCTCATCTGCATTTCCTCGGGAGACTGTCAATTTTTACCCTTGTCGTTGCGCTTCCCGCGCCCCGCACTTTTGCCGCCGCGATCCTTGTTGCCGCGTTCGGGGCGGGCGCCGCGTCCTGGTCTGTCGTCACCGCGTTCGGGCCGTGCAGGTCGGGCTGGTCTCTCTTCGGGATTCCATGCCTGGCCCTGTTCTTCTAGAAGTACGGCCTTGCGGCTGGCGCGGATGCGATCCCCGTTGATCTCAATGACCTTGACCAGCATGTCTTCGCCCAAGCGGGCCACGTCCCCAGGCTGGCCCACGCGGTTCAGATCCAGTTGAGACACATGCACCAGGGCTTCCACATTGGGCAGCAGTTCCACGATGGCGCCAATGTCGATGACCTTGCGTACCTTGGCCAGATAGTTGCGACCGATTTCTGGACGCTGGTCATAGTAGGCGACCATTTCTTTGGCCTTGTCCAGGGCCTCGGCTGTGGGGGCGAAGATGGACACGCGTCCGGAATCCTCAATGTCAATGGAGGCGCCTGTGGCCGTGGTGATGGCCTTAATGTTCTTGCCGCCTGGCCCGATGATCAGACGGATGATCTCGGGATTCACAAAGAGTTCGGCATGCTGCGGCGCATAGGGCGAGAGTTCCTTGCGCGGTTCGGCGATGGCCTTGGCCATTTCGGCCAGGATGTGCATGCGACCCTCGTGGGCCTGCTGCATGGCGCTACGCATGATTTCCGTGGTTAGGCCGCTGATCTTGATGTCCATCTGAATGCCGGTGACGCCTTCGGCTGTGCCGGCGATCTTGAAATCCATGTCACCCAGGGCATCTTCATCCCCCAGAATGTCGGTGAGAACGATGTACTGCTCGCCTTCCTTGATCAGGCCCATGGCCACACCGGCCACGGGCGCACTGATGGGCACACCGGCATCCATGAGCGAGAGGCAGCCGCCGCAGACAGCGGCCATGGACGAGGAGCCGTTGGATTCTACGGTTTCAGAGACCACGCGTACGGTATAGGGAAAATCAGCCTCAGGGGGTAGCACGGGCCGCAGGGATTTTTCGGCCAGGGCACCGTGGCCGATCTCGCGCCGCGATACCCGCACGGGCTTGACTTCGCCCACGCAGAAGGGCGGAAAATTGTAGTGCAGCATGAAGCGTCGCACCACATCGCCGTTCAGTCCGTCGGTGCGCTGTTCGTCGCTGGCCGAACCGAGGGTCGTCGCCACCAGGGCCTTGGTTTCGCCACGACGGAAAATGGCTGAGCCATGCGCCCTGGGCAGGACGCCGGTCATGATCTGGATGGGCCGGACGCTGCGCGTGTCACGACCGTCAATGCGTGTGCCTTCATTGACAATGCGCGCACGCACCAGGCTTTTCTCCATCTCAGCCAGGATGTCAGGCACACTGGCCAGGGCTTCCGCATTCTCCGCCCAAGCTGGATCCGCTTGCAAGACCTCCAGAACTTTGTCCTTGACCTCCTTGCGCGCATCCTTGCGATTCAGTTTTTCGGGAATGCGCAGGGCGGCCTCCAGACCATGGGCCTTGGCCAGCTCCTGAACGCGCTCTTCCAGCACGGGATCGTTTTCCGGCGGGGTAAAGTCCATCTTGGGCTTGCCCGCCAGCCGACGCAGCTCGTTTTGCGCCTGAACAAGAGGCTGAATTTGCTCCCGCCCCCATTCTAGGGCAGCAATGATCACCTCTTCGGGCACGAAACGGGCTTCGCCTTCGACCATGGTCAGAGCATCAGCCGTGGCCGCGAAAACGATGTTCACGTCGCTGCGCTCAATCTCGGCGAGCGTGGGATTCAGCACGAATTGTCCGTCCACGCGGCCCACGCGCCCGCCGGCCACGGGTCCGGCAAAGGGCAGCGGGGAGAGGGTGATGGCCGCCGAGGCGCCGCTGAGGGCCAGCACGTCGGCCAGGTTTTCCTGGTCGGCCGAAATGACATTGGCCAGCACCTGCACCTCCTCGCGCAGTCCCTTCTTGGGGAAGAGTGGGCGGATGGGCCGGTCAATGAGCCGCGAAATGAGGGTTTCGTGATCCGAGGGACGTCCAATCTCGCGGCGGAAAAAATTGCCTGGAATGCGGCCAGAGGCATACATCCTTTCGGCATAGTCAACGGTGAGTGGGAAAAAACCCCTGTCGGCATCCAAGGGCTGGGAACAAACCGTGACGAGTACCACTGTGCCCCCGCACTGAATCCAAACGGCGCCCTGGGCCTGATTGGCCAGGCGTCCTGTTTCCAGCAGGATTTCCCTGCCTCCCACCGTTGCCGTGACGCGCGTCGGCGCGAAAATGTCCTGTAGCATACGTTTCCTTTGCGCCGAAGGACTGGGGCTGACGTTCCGAGTTCCCTTGGGGCGCGTGTCTGACCCCTTGCGGGCCTTGGTTGAGGTAAAAAAGCGTTGGGCAAAATTGTGTCCAGCGTCCGCAGCCAGGGTTTGCGCCTCCTGCTGCGGCAGAAAAAACAAGGGGGCCAAAAGCCCCCCTGGAGATGACTATTTGCGCAAGCCGAGTTTTTCGATCAGGGCACGATAGCGCTGAATATCTTTCTTTCGCAAATAATTGAGGATGTTACGACGACGGCCTACGAGCTTGAGCAGGCCGGTGCGTGAGTGGAAGTCCTTGGTATGCACCTTGAAATGCCCGGTTAAGCCCTCAATGCGGGCCGTAAGCAGAGCTACCTGCACTTCCGGAGAGCCAGTGTCCCCCGGGTGCTTGGCGTGCGCTTCAATGACCGTCCTCTTGGCTTCGGCATCCATGACCACAGCATTTTCTCCTTGGAATTAGGGTTGATTCCACAGTCCTCTTTGGATCGTCCAGCAGAACCCTTTAGCGGTCATGGTGCGCCTAGCCAGGGCCAGGGCTTGGCCACGCTCCAGGAGCAGGGCACGCTCGGCTGCCTGTTGGCCGCAAGGTATGGGCTGACCTTGGCGTACGGCTCTGGCTTCTGCGGCGCTGAGCGTCACACAAGGCCAGTGGGGCAAGGCATCACCCAGCGGGCGAAGCCGCTCGACGAGTAGCCCAGGGTCGGCCAGGATGTCCGCCAGGGGGCAGGCTGCGTCCAGACCAAAGGGGTGACTGTATTCACGGGTCAGTTCTGTGAGTACGGCACCACATCCCAGACGCATCCCCAAGCTGTGGGCCAGGGAGCGTACATAGGTGCCGGAACTGCATGCGACCCGAAAGCGTATCCAGGGCAGGCGCACTTCCAGCGCCTCAGCTCGGGAAATCTGTATGCGTTTGACCTTGGCCGGGGTGGGCAGGCCCTTGCGCGCCAGCTTGTACAAGGGCTGGCCTTGGTGCTTGGCGGCGGAAAAGGGCGGCACGTCCTGTTCCGTGAGCTGACACCAGGCCGCTACTTCGCGGGCTGCGTCTTCGGGTCGTACGTGATCCCAGGGCCGCTCCTCCAGAATATCGCCTTGGCAGTCCCAGGTAGCGCTGATCTGCCCCAGGCGCACTGTGCCCGCATAGACCTTGCCACCGTCCTTGGAATCTTCCAACAGGCAGCCGGAAATTTTGGTCGCCTGGCCAAGCAAGACCACGAGTACGCCCCCGGCCAGGGGATCTAAGGTACCGGCATGACCAATCTTGCGTTGGCCCAGACGCTTGAGCGCTGCAAGGCAACGGCCTGACGTTGGCCCTGAAGGCTTGTCCAGGGCCAAAACCCCGTCCAACTGCGGCAGCACCTGGTTGACACGTGGTCTGCTTGTGGCCTCACCGCCCGCGCTCTGCTCGTGTGGCCTGGGGGCCAGGCAGGTATTTGCGTCCCCGACCTTGCTCATGCCTGCTCCCTGTCCAGCTCGCGACTGACGGCAGCGAGCAGTACGGCTTGGGCTTGGGCCATGTCCAGGTCAAGAATTCCGCCAGCAGCATTGCGATGTCCGCCACCACCCAAGGCTACTGCCGCTTGACGCACGTCCACGCTGCCACAGGAACGCAAACTGAACTTGCAGCCATCCCTGGCTTCCTGGCGCAGGAGGATGGCCACTCGTGTGCCGCGGAGTTGGCGGAGCTGCTCCACAAAGCCCTCAAGGTCTTCGCGTCGCGTGTGGGTGGCGGCGAGATCGTCCAGAGAAACAGCGCAGAAGGCAACACTGCCCTTGCGCAGGATCTGGACGCGCTGCATGAGCAAGCCCCAAAGGCGCATGCGCCCCAGACTCCAGGTGTTTTCCAGGCGTTCGCGCAGACCTGGCAGGTCACAACCCGCATCGACCAGATGGCTGGCCAAGCGCAGGACGTCGGCGCTGGTATTGCTGTGGCGGAACCCGCCGGTGTCGGTAATCAGGCCCAGGGCCACTGCTTTGGCCAGATCGCCTTTCAGAGGAACGTCGGCGGCCAAGGCCACATAGGCCACGAGCTGGGCACTGGCCGCAGCTTCTGGCTCAATCCAGTTGTCCAGCGTTCCCAAACCTTCGCCGGGGTGATGGTCGATGTTCAGGCTGGGCCATTGCGGCAGAACCCTGGCCAGTTCCGAACCCAGGCGTTGCGCTTGGCCGCAGTCCAGAACCAAGACGGCCTCTGGCGTCCAGGGCAGATTCTGCAGGCTGGTAATAGGCTGCACAGGCATGTTCAGAAAGGCGAGATCCTGCGGGATGCCGGGTTGCACATAGAGCAGACAGGCCCGATCCAGAGCGCGGAGCAGAAAGCCGACTGCGGCCAGGGCGCCAATGGCGTCGCCGTCGGGATGCGCATGGGCCGCAAGAAGCAGCCTCTCGTGCTGACCCAGGGCCGCCGCCATGCGCGCTGCTGCTGCAGCATAGCGGGTTGGGATGTTTTCATTCCAGGACATGAACTTCCACCTGGCTGTCAATCATTTCTTCCGGGCAAACGGCTTCCATCATCAAGGCGCATTTGTCCAGGCGACTGCGCACATGGGCCTCGGCATTGGACAGCGAGACCGCAGTCAGGCGCAGACGTGTGAGGCTGTCCTCGCTGCCGGCCTCGGCAATGGCGACGTTGAATCTGTTCCTGACCTTCTGCTTGAGGCTGTTGGCCACGCGCCTTTTGGCCTTGAGGTTGTCGTTGCCGTCCAGGCTGAACTCCACGGTCAGGACTCCCAGAAACATGCTCATGCCGCGCTCTGTCCGACTACAACGTCGCCGCTTCTTGTACGGTTTCAAAGGCGTCGATGATGTCGCCGATCTTGATATCGTTAAAGTTTTCCAGGCCCACGCCGCACTCATTGCCCTTGACCACTTCCTTAACATCGTCCTTGAAGCGGCGCAGGGAAGCGACCTTGCCGCTGTAGACAACCACGCCCTCGCGCAAGAGGCGCGCTCCGGCATTGCGCGTGATCTTGCCGTCGGCCACATACGCGCCGGCAATAACGCCCACCTTGGGCACGTTGAAGGTCTCGCGCACCTCCACCTGGCCAAGGTAGACTTCGCGCTGCACCGGTGCGAGCATACCCGTCATGGCGCTGCGGATGTCGTCCACAAGCTTGTAGATGATGTCATAGAAGCGGATGTCAACATTTTCGCGTTCAGCCACGTCCTTGATTTTTGCCGTGGGCCGCACGTTGAAGCCAATGATGATGGCCTGGGAGGCTGTGGCCAGGAGGATATCAGACTCGGAAATGGCCCCTGTGCCGCCGTGAACCACATTGATGCGTACCTTGTCCGTACTCAACTTGTTCACGGCCTCGGTGATGGCTTCCAGACTGCCCTGGACGTCGGCCTTGACCAGGAGGTTGAGAACCAAAGTCTCCTGCTCGTGCAACTTCTGCGACCAGGTCTCCAGGGTGACGCGTGACTCGCTGGCCAGCTCGTGTTCGCGCAGCTTGGCCGCACGACCGTCGGCAATGCGTCGAGCGACCTTTTCGTCCGCCACAGCGAAGAATTCTTCGCCGGCCTCCGGAACGCCCTCAAAACCCTGCACCTCCACGGGCAGGGACGGACCAGCATCCTTCACCTTTTTGCCCTGGTCGTTGATCAGGGCGCGCACCCGACCGGAAAAAGCACCGCAGACAAAGTTGTCGCCCTGGTGCAGCGTACCCTCTTGGATCAGCACCGTGGCCACCGGGCCGCGGCCTTTGTCCAATCTGGCCTCGATGATGTGTCCACGCGCAGGCTTATCCGGATTGGCCTTGAGTTCCATAATTTCCGACTGCAGGGCAACCATTTCCAGCAAATCGTCCAGACCCTGGCGGGTCTTAGCCGAAACCCTGGCCACAATAGTGTCGCCGCCCCAGTCTTCAGGCTGCAGGCCGAGTTCGGAGAGTTCGCGCAACACACGATCCGGATCAGCCCCGGGCTTGTCCATCTTGTTCACGGCAACCATGATGGGCACACCGGCGGCCTTGGAGTGGTTGATGGCCTCGCGGGTCTGCTCCATGACGCCATCGTCTGCCGCCACGACCAGGATGACCAAGTCCGTGACTTGGGCACCGCGGGCACGCATGGCCGTGAATGCCTCGTGTCCTGGCGTGTCCAGAAAGACGATTTCCCCACGTTTGGTGCGGACATGGTAGGCGCCAATGTGCTGGGTGATGCCGCCGGCCTCGCCGCTGGTCACGTTGGACTTGCGGATGGCGTCTAAAAGCGAGGTCTTGCCGTGATCCACATGGCCCATAATGGTCACCACCGGTGGCCTGGGCTTGAGGCTTTCCGGGGCGTCCGCTTCCTTGGGGAGCAGGTAATCGTCTTCGGAAAAACCCGCCTTTTCCACTTCGTAGTTGAATTCGGCTGCCACCAGGGTGGCCGTGTCGATATCTAGGGATTGGTTGATGGTCGCCATGACGCCCATGTTGAAGAGGAGCTTGATGATCTCCGTGGCCTTGAGTCCCATCTGATGCGCGAGATCCGAGAGGCGAATGGCTTCGGTCACGCGAATCTTGCGCTTGGCCGCCTTGATGGGCTGGGTGACCTGGGGCGCAGCAGGTACCGCAGGCTTAGAGGGCTTGCGGCGGCCTCTACTGCGGTTCATGCGCGTCGTGTCGTCCTCGTCCAGGCCGTGGCGACCAAAATCACCGGACTGAAAGTCAACCGTGCGCCGCCCCTTGTTGCGCTTCTTCTTGCTCTGGCCCTCGCGACCGTCCAAAGAAGCGGGGCCTGGCTGCTGGGCATAGCCAGAATTCCGGTTGACAAAGGATCGTCCTGGGCCGGAAGAACGGCCAGGACGCGGAGCAGCCTCCTTGGTCGGCGCCGGTCGGGCATCGCTGCGTCGGGTTGGTCGTGCCGCAGTCACGGCCTCGGGACTGGGCCGCGAAATGATGCGCACCTGGGGGGTGGCCACCTTGCCCCTCTTGCCCTCGGCGCGGTTTTTCCCAGAGCGCTGGTCGCGGCCTTCGCGTGGTTCGCGGGCGTCCTTGGCATTCTGAGCTTCTTTGCCCTCAGCGCTGTCGCCCTCCTGCCGACCTTCGCGGCTTTGGCCAGTCACGACGGACGGCGTAGAAGCCTCGGGCAGAGCAGCGTCCGCCAATGCCTCCTGAACTTGACCTGAACGATCGGCTTGGGTTTCGCCGGACATGGCCGCAGGACTTGGGGCAGATGTCTCGAGTCCCTGGTCAGGCGTGGCCTGTGGGCTGGCATGTTCTGGGGCAGGTTCTGCACGCTCTTGCTGTGCTGCAAGCGCGCCGACTTCCTGCGTAGCACCTTCTTGCGCACCTTGGGCGGCTTGCCCTGGATCCTGAAGCGTAGTTGGTTCGGAGCGGGGATCGGGCCGGGCAGTGGTGGGCATGGCAGCTTCGGCGTGCGTACTTTGGGCCTGCAGCGCGGCGGGAACATCGCCAGGGCTGGCTGCCTGGGAGCTTTGCGGTTCTGGCTTTGTCGCAGAATCTGTTGGGGCAAGGGGAGCGGAGGGACGTTGGATGACGCGCGCCGTGGCGTTGATGGCGGGCCTGGTAGGACGCTGTCGTGGCGCAGCGGATCGCTGATTTGTCTTGTTGCCCGAAGCCACATCGCCGACAGCAGGTGTGCGCGTTGCGGATTCTTGGTCGGGTCTGCCAACTTGGGGGGTGTCGCCGGACGCTCGGCTCTCCTGGGGCTTGCCGCCAGGCGTTCGGCTCGAGGGCGTTTTTGACTCGGCGACTGTCTCGGCAGATGCCTGGGTTTCCTGGGCATCGCGGCGACGGCGGCGTACGATGACACGAGGGCGACCGTTACGATCTTCCTCGGCTCTTTTCTGGGCTGCAAAGTGTTCGCGTAGCCGAGTTGCCTCGGCCAGGCTGACCGAACCTTGCGGCGTTTTTGCCGTCATGCCCATGCTCTGCGCGGCTCGCAGCACGTCCTTGGGATCCAGGGAGAGGTCTACTCCCAAATCCTTAATCTTTATCCTGTCTTCACTCATGGTTTATCCCCCCCCTTGCGCCGCCTTCCCGGCCTGTATTTTGCAAATTTTGCCGCGCAGACCAGGTCGGAACACACATACCAGCCCCTGCCCGGACTGATTTGTTCAGCGTCTAACGTCAAAATCCCTTCTGCCGACAACACATGGCGCTGCAAAGTTATTTTGGGCAAGCGACGGCGGCAGATAACGCACATGCGCACGGGGCCTTGATTTTGCGCTGTGCCATGATGCTCAATCATCAACATGCGTCCCGCCTGCTTGCTGCCTGCCCATCTCGCCCATCGCATCGTCTTCGTCGTCAACCGCGTCTTCGGTCGGTACAGCCTCCTCAGCCTCTGCTGCAGCCTCGCCGTCTTCGTTGTCAACTGCGGCTTCGGACTCAACTGCGTTTTCAGCATCTGCTTCAGCCTCTGCTCCTGCCGGTTTGAGGGTGTTCACGGCAGAAGATTCCTGCTCTTTTTCTACCACGGGCGCCAGGAAGTTCACGGCAGCGCGTAGGTCGGCAATGCGATTGGCGCTGATGGTCAGCGCGTCGGCCAATTCCTGATCCGATGCTGCGCGAAGCTTGTCCAGGGAGGTGTAGCCGGCCGCCAACATGGTCTCCAGAGAAATTTCTGCCACGCTGGCCACCTGCTCCAGGCCGTGGCCAATGGCGTTGACTTCGTTGTAGCGGGATTCTGTGAAGATATCGACCTTCCAGCCCAGCAGGCGCGCGGCCAACTTGACATTCTGCCCCTTGCGCCCAATGGCGTTGGTCAGCTGGTCGTCGGGGACGATGACTTCCAGCAGTTTGCTTTCCTCATCGACGATGATGCGCGTGACTATGGCAGGTGCCAGAGCATTGCGGGCATAGGTTGCCATGTCCGGACTCCAGACCACAATGTCAATGCGTTCGTTGTGTAGCTCCTGAACCACGTTTTGGATACGCGAACCGCGCACACCCACGCAAGCGCCCACCGGATCAACTTCGCGCTCGCGCGAGAACACGGCCACCTTGGCCCTGGAACCAGGATCGCGGGCCACACCCATGATCTGCACCACGCCATCGTCAACTTCCGGCACTTCGCGGCGGAAAAGCGCGGCCATGTAATCGCGGTGCGCGCGGGAAATGACCACCTGCGGACCCCGGCCCTCGGTACATACTTTGATGATCAGGGCCTGCACACGATCCCCGCGCTTGAAGTGTTCGCGAGGAATCTGCTCCTCGCGGGGCAGGATGGCTTCGGTACGGCCAAGGTTGACCACCCAACCGCCCCTGTCGCGGCGCTGCACATTGCCGGAAACAATCTCGCCTATGCGATCTTTATATTCATTATAAATGATTTCATGCTCGGCATCGCGCATACGCTGAATGATCACCTGCTTGGCCGATTGGGCCGCAATACGGCCAAGGTCTTCCACACGTACACGAAAGCCAACTTCGTCGTCAATCTGCACCGAAGGGTCGTGGAGGCGCGCCTCGGAGAGTTCAATTTGCGTGTCGTCGTTGGCCACGTCGCCGTCTTCCATGACAACTTTGAACTGGTAAACTTCGATGTCCCCGGTTTCCTCATTATAGTTAACTTCCACGTCGATATTGTCGTTAAAACGACGCTGCACCGACGTGCGTACGGCTTCTTCCAGGGTAGTGACGAGCATGTCCCGATCCAGGCCCTTGTCCTTGCTGATTTGGTCAATGGCCTTTTTGAGTTCAAGATTCATGACTTCCTCCGACCGTTGCGCGCCACGACGCAGAAATATTGTTGCCCGTCAGCCTTTTTGAGGAGGCAGCTCTGCCGCCTGCCTTTTTGCCACTCTTGCCCGGCCTGAGTGGCTGGCAAAACACTGGCACCCGGCAGGCTTTGACCACGCCAGTCCAGGCAATGCGTACGGTTTCGGCTTCCTGCAGAACCTCCCCTTCCGGGGTCACGGATGCCAGGCGTAGGGTAAAGGCGGCGTCTTCCACGGCCAGAAGCACACCGCGCAGACGGCTGGCGTGCGGCCTTTGGGCTTCGCCCTCTTGGCCATTCTGTCCGCCACGCAGGCGTACGTCCAGCACATCCCCCACATAGGGAATCATTTGCGCAAGGCGGAAAAAGCGCCGCGCAAGGCCGGGAGTAGAAACCTCCAGCACATAGGGTTCGGCCAGGCAGTCCTCCACATCCAGAGCCAGAGAGAGATGGCGAGAAATTTCCGCACAGTCGTCCACTGTGGCCGAAAGGACAGGAAAGAGTTGACCGGGGTCTAAGCCCTGAGAGGAAAGAGCAGCGGTTTGGGAAGGCGGCGCACTGCGGCCTGGCTCTTGGTCTGCCGCAGACGTCAACGGCCCTGGCCTGTCCACATAGAGGCGCACCAGCAGGCGTGCGCCGGGGACGATTTCAAGGCCCCAGATATTCAGGCCGAGTGCTTGTACCACTGGTCGGGCCAGGGTTTCGATGCGTTCCTTGAGGTCGATTTTGTCCATGCTAAAGGCACATATCCTTGGCCGGGGCTGCCGGTGTTGCGCGGCCAACGCCAAGGATAAAAAAAGGGGGGCCCATTCAGGCCACCCCGGGACGGCGTTCCGCATCAGGATGTGGCGTGGTGGCCTCTGGCAACCATCGCCTTGCTGTAGTTGCTTAACCTTAAAGACCGGAATTGTCAAGGTCTGCGCGCCCAGGAGAGTGCGATATTTTTGCCAGCCAAGGCCTGCACGGTGTGTCTCGCGGGCTGTGCGAGATGTTGTACGTTGCAGCTTTTTCTGGCGCCAAAGTCGTATGGGGGAACATAGGCGGAAATTGAGGGAAATTCCGCTTCAAAGCCCTTGCCTATGTGCGCATATCGAGGTAAACTTGAAATTTACACTGTACCTAACGCACGTAAAATCCCGTCCTTACATGACGGAAGTTCTGATTTCGCTCAACAGCACAGGCCTGCGGCACACATAGCGGCGCAGGGCAAAAATTTTTCCTTCAAGGATTCACAGGCAATGGACATACAGAAAGCGCTTTCACATAAGAAAATTGTTATCCTCTCCCTCGTGACCATCTTCCTCTGCTTTTTGGCGACGACGTCGATTTCCATCCATTCGCTCTCCAAGGTCATCGAGGCCCACGACGAAAACGCGGCTCGCCTTATTGCCACCAACATCCATGCTCATATCCGTGACTTTCTCTCCACGCACACCTCCGCTGCAAAGACCATGGCTGAAGATTTTTTCGTCAAGGATGCCTTGCGCGAAGATGCCAAGAAGTCTGATCTGGAGCCAGGTATGCCGACGCTGTCGCGTTTCCTGGACGGACTCGTCCGAACCACTGCCATCGACACGGCCTATATCGTTTCCGACGCGACGCACCGCTATTTCTCTCACTTGGGCCTGCACAAGGTGATCGCCCCGGACAAGGCCGAAAATCCAGCCCACGAACACGACACATGGTACCCGGCCTTCATCAAGACAGGGATGAACCGCAACATCCAGATTGACACGAACCCGGTTGTCAGTGATGTCTGGACGATTTTTTTCAACAACCGCATTCTTGACGACGACGCCACGCTGCTCGGCGTCTGCGGCGTCGGCATCAGCATGAAGCGCCTGCAATTACTTTTGCATGACCTTGAAATCCACTATGGGGTCGAGATCCTCATGGTAGACGATACGGAGACTTCGCACATCGGCAGCCGACAGGTTTCCATCGACAAACGCTACCTCAACCTCAAGGAAAGCGCTGCCTCTGCGCAAGCAATCAGTTTTCTGCGCACGGAAAACAATAGCTGGCAGTGTCGCGTGGAACTGAACCAATTTGGCTGGAAACTCATCATCAATCAGGCTGGCCGCGACGTCGTGAAGACATTCTCCTTCATTATCCTGAACAACATCCTGCTCTTCTTCTGCATCTTCGGCGTGATGTTTTTCGTCATCCACAAAATCAACCGCTCAGAGAAAGAAGTGCTTACGAACATGGCCCGTATTGACGTCCTGACCGGCATTGAGAACCGTTCCGCCGTTGACAGGGTGCATGGAATGCTCCAGGCTGACAGTAGCCCCGGAACCTTCTTCATCATTGACGTTGACGGTTTCAAAAAAATCAATGACACGCTGGGCCATCCCTTTGGCGACATCCTCCTGCGTCGCATAGGCGGCATCCTGCAAAGCTCCTTCCGCAAGAGCGATGTGGTATCGCGCATTGGCGGCGACGAATTCATGATCTATTCCCCTGGACTGCATGAGATTGAGAACGTGCGCGTCAAGGCGCAACAGATGGAGAACGACATTCAGGAAATACATCGGCTGCGCGAATTCCCCAATGCGACCGACATCCACATCTCCATCAGCATGGGCATCGCCCTCTTCCCGCAGCACGGAAACACCTACGACGAACTCTATCACTGCGCCGACAAGGCCCTCTACCAGGCCAAAGCCGCCGGCAAAAACCGTTTCATCATTTTTGACGACAGCGCGTCCCGAACGTAGTGCGATACCCTTGTAGGTTTTGATGCTTTTCGATAAAAAATGATTTCGCGGATGACTTCCATCCACGAGAAGCAAGGCACATGTCCCCCAAGGTAACACAGGAAGCAAATAAATGACATAGGAGGAGCATCATGTCCCTGCCCGAGATCAAGAAACTCGGTTTCGGTCTCATGCGCCTGCCCAGACAGGGTGATTCCATTGATGTGGAACAGGTCAAGCGCATGGTGGATATCTTTCTGTCCAAGGGCTTCACCTATTTTGACACGGCCTGGGCCTATCCTGGCAGCGAAGACGCCATCAGGCAGGCCCTGGTGGAGCGCCATCCACGCGCAGCCTTCCAGCTGGCCACCAAGAATGCCGCCTGGATCAATTGTCAAAGCCGTGACGACGCCATAGCGCAGTTCGAGACATCTCTGCGGCAGACCGGCGCCGGGTATTTCGACTTTTACCTGCTGCACAATCTTGGTGAAATGCGAACGGCATTCTTCGAGCGCTTTGACCTCTGGAACTTCGTACGCCAGAAAAAAGAGGAAGGACGCATCAAGCATATCGGCTTTTCCTTCCACTCCACGGCTGAAGAACTCAACGCCATTCTCGATCAGCATCCCGAGGCGGAGTTTGTCCAGCTACAGATCAACTACGCGGATTGGGAAAGTCCGGCCATTCAATCCCGCCGCTGCTACGAAGTGGCCCGCGCCCACGGCAAACCCATCATCATTATGGAACCTGTCAAGGGCGGACTGCTGGCCAATCCTCCGGCATCCGTGGCAGAGGTCTTGCGCCAGGCCAATGCGTCCGCGTCCCTACCCTCCTGGGCCATACGCTTCGCAGCCAGCCTGGAAGGCGTGTTCACCGTCCTCTCCGGCATGAGCAACCTGGCGCAGATGGAAGACAATGTCGCCTACATGGAGCATTTCCAAGCGCTCAGCGCGCAGGAGCGCGCCACGGTTGACCAGGCCAGGCAGGTTCTGGAAGGACTGCCCGTCATCCCCTGTACGTCCTGTGACTACTGCGCCAAGGTCTGTCCGCAGGAAATCGGCATATCCGGATCGTTTGCCGCCCTGAACATCCTGAACCTCTACGGCGACGCCAAGGCCGCCAAGCATCAGGAAGAATGGCTGGTTGACAGACATGCCAGAAAACGCGCCTCGGAATGTGTGCAGTGCGGGGCATGTGAAGAAGTCTGCCCACAGCACATTGCCATCCGCGAGGAGCTGGCAAAGGCTGCGGCGGCCCTGGGATCCATTGGCTGATCAGAGCAGTCCAGCGCGCACATAGCCTTCTGCGGCTTCCTGCATGCCCTGCGCAAGGCTGATCTGTGGCCTGAAGCCCAATTCTCGCTCCAGGCGGCTGCCGTCGCAGATCCAGCCCGCTTGCCGCGCTTCACGGCATTTGTCCAGGCTCCACTGCGGGGCATGGGCCTGGCCCTTGCCCAGTAAGCGGCATACGATGTTAGCAGCCCAGCCCAGGGCCGAGCTGCATGCGGCGGAAAGCAGGAGTGCGGGCATGGGCAGATGCCAGACGCGCCTGGGTCTGGGTTCACGGCCCAAGGCGCGATCCACGGCTACACCCATGGCCTGATAGATGTCGTCCAGGCTATAGGTCTGACCATCGCTGAGATGATAGACCCCGTGTGCCTGGGGCTGGCAGGCGCAGAGGATGGCCCTGGCCACGTCGTCCGCGTGGATGGCGCTCACGGGGAATTGCCGACTTGGGCTGAAACACAGGCCATGCTTTACTCCCCTAAACATGGGCAGCAGCCCCCTGTCGCCGGAACCATAGATTATGGGCGGTCGCAGAACCACCAACTGCGCACCCAGCGCACGGCCCAGGATTTCCTCCACAAAGAGCTTGGACCAGCCATAGGCTGACACGGGCGCGGGCAGGGCCTCGTCGCTCGCCCCACGGGCACGAGCGCAGGGGCCTGTGGCGGCCATGCTGGACATGAGTACCAGGCGGCAGTGCGCGCCGAGACGTTCGGTGCCGCGCAAATCTGTCCAGGCCAGGGCCAGGCTGCGGGCCAGAGCGGTATTGACCCGCAAAGGATCCTGCCAGCGCAGGCCGAAGAGCATGGCGGCCAGATGGACGACAATATCCTTGCCCGTCATGGCCTCTGCCAGACCCTGGCCAGAAAGCATGTCGGCCCTGGTCACAGCAACATCCTGGGGCAGACGTCGCGTGTCCGAAGAGGCGCGCACCAGGCAGGTGACCTTGGCGCCGGCCTTGAGGAGTAAGGGCAAAAGGTGTCGGCCCACAAAGCCGGTCGCTCCCGTGACCAAAATGTGCTTGTCCGCCAGGTATGCAGGCATGTCCGTAATTCCTTTGTTTGGTCGGAAAGGTCTCGTCAGCCTTCGTGCGCTTTTTGGGCGTCACACTCTGTCAAGGGAACATGGTCGCAGACCTTTTTCTCCAGGCAGCAGACATGGGTATAGCGGTTACGACCGGTTCTTTTGGAGGTGTATAAAGCCCGATCGGCTGCCTCATAGAGTTTTTTATAGGCCGTTTTGCCGTCGTGACAGGTGGCCACGCCCATGCTCGCCGTGATCGTCACCGTCCTGCCGTCCGCTGCCGTATACTCCTTACGCAAGATGGCTTGCAGTTTTTGCAATTTTTCCTCGATGACCTCTGCCGAGTCTAGCATGGGCGCATAGACGACGAATTCGTCCCCGCCCAGGCGGGCCACAAGATCGCTCTCGCGGAAAAATCGTTTTAGCAGACCGCCCGTGCGCTTGAGGCATTTGTCGCCCACGGGATGGCCCAGGGTGTCATTGAGTGTCTTGAAGTTGTCCAGGTCAATAATGAAGAGACCGCCCACGAGGGGGCCGTTTTCAAGAATGCCGCGCAGACTGCGCACATAGCCAGCACGATTGGCAATGCCGGTGAGTCTGTCAATGTAGGCTCTCTTGAGCAGCGGATTGACCAGGGAACGAGAGAGCATGACGCCCAGCACACTCAGCACAGCGGCCACGAGCAATGTTGCCAACAGGCAGGACATGGAAATGGCAGTGATTGTTTGCCTGACACCGTCTACTTCCGTGCCGATGAACCACATGCCGTAAATGTGGCTCGCCGAATCCTGTATGGGCCAATAGACGGTCTTGTATGCCTTGCCCAGGATGACGGCCTCGTCATTGAATACGCCGCCCTTGTCCAGAACCGTGTCGAGAATGTGGGTGTTTTCAAGCTGGGTACCCAAGGCGCGTCCGCCCTTGTGCATTATGGTCGTGGAAATGCGCACATTCCTGTCGAAGACCGTCATTTCCAGCCCCGTGACCCGCTGCACCTCGTCAACGAAAGAATGCTTGGCCAGCTGCTCGCCGAAGAGCAAGGCCCCGGCAAGCGTCCCATTCTGGCGAATGGGCGCCGCTGCAGCCAGGCTCAAGCCTATATCGCCCGTGGACGGGCGCACGATGTCCACCGCACTTTTTCCTGCAAGCGCGTCGCGCATGACAGAAGACATGGGGATGACGTCGCCATGCCTCTCGGAATGGCCTCTGGCCAGAACCACGCCCCTGGCGTCCACAATGGTGGCGAAATTGGCCTTGCACTGGGCCATGGCCTTGTGCGCAAATTGGGTCAGAATAGTGTGGTCTGCGGAGAGAAAGGCTTGCTCCAGCTCATGGGAATCCGAAAGCAGATTGGCCTCCTGAAAGAGGCGCGTCTTGGCATGACCGACGATATCATCGACCACATGGCGGAAAATAGCCAGTTCTCTGCGGAAGGAACGATCAAAGCCCTGGGACATGAAGTGGTGGGAAATGAGAAAGATGCTCAAGGAGGCGATCAGGACTCCCAGGATAAGTAGGGTCATGGAACGTTGGAAACGGCTTATGCGCATAGAGCCTTCCTGTCGTTTTCACGTCAATGAGCTTCTCTGGCCTCCTGAGCGCCAAGACACATAGATTCAATCCAGGCCCAACTCGCGGCGCAGGGCAGCGTAGCGGGCAGCTTCCTTCTCCTTGATGGGCTTGGAGAGATCGTGCAGGCAATGGTGCAGCACATCGGCATCCTTCAATACTTCATCCAGAGGGGTATGCACGGCGTCTTTGTCGTCATGCCTGCTGATGGCCTGACAAATAGCGTCGGTCTCTTCTGGGCTGCTCAGCTGCAATTGCTCCAAAATGCCTCGGGCCAAAACAGCACCTTTGGGGGCATGTTCCTCATACGTACCCTTGGTATAGGCATAGAGATCGTGCAGCATGGCCGACATGGAGGCCAATTCCGCATTGACCTTGCGTTTTTCGGCCAGAAGGGTTGCAGCCAGGGAAACACCGTACAAATGGGCGCAGGCACTCTGGCGTTTCTCCAAATCCTGGATGGTGAACAGCTCCTTATCCACAAAGGTGCGCAATGCTTTCAGTCGTCCCACAAGTCCTCCCTAACTTTTGTCCGGCAGCATGAGGGCAAAATGCACCAGGACATCTGACCGTCCCGCAATGGGCTGCCAGCCGCGGATCCTGTCGCCGAGGACATCGTCCGTCACGGTCTGCCCGGTTTTGAAGGCTGTGGCCAGCTTGCAGCCACGATGTATCTCTTTGGAGCCAACCTTGGCACAGATGGTGCCGGGGGCAAAGCCTTTCTCCTGGGCCAAGGGGTTGGCGGCAAGGACAACATGTCTCATGTTTACGAGGCGGGCCAGGCCCGGAAAGTTGTCCCACATAAGATGAAAAGCAGCAATGAGTTCCGCATCATCCATGACAGATGTCCTTTTTCCTCAGCGTAGTCCAGCCGTAAAAAAAAGACAAGATTTTTGCCCAGTATTTGTCTTGTTACAAGCCAGAGGAAGCCTCTGCCTGCGAAGTCAGGAGATTTGGCTTCTGCCCTAATGCTTTGTGGCTACCGTCCGATAGGGATGAACGAGGCATGGCAGCAAAGCTAGGACAGAGCGTGTTTCGCACCCCGTGAAGCTGTACCTGTCTGTACATTCCATGTGGGGCATAACGTATCGGCAATAAGGAGCGTCGCCGTATGTCTATCCTTTCTTCCGCAGAATCCACGGCGAACGGCAAGAATTTTGCTGCGGAACTGGCGCTGAACCGGATCATGAATGGTCAGGCCGTGCCGGAAAGCGGACGCAGCATCAATGCCGCATCCAGAGCCTTGGGCACAGGTCTGGACGCCACGGCGCTGGGCTATGGTGTTTCTGCGGCCAACATAGCTTCTGCACGCACTCTGGTCGAGGGTGCCCAGAACGCCATCACCGAACTTATAGATCAGGTGAAGAAAATCGACGACATGTGTGCCGGTGCCACGGATGACGCCATGGCCCAATCTCTGGCCGCCACCGTGAAGCAGGACATAGACGCCCTGTTGCAGACGGAAGTGCAGGGCGTCCAGGTTCTTGGCAATGCCGGGCGCACGGTGCAGCTCGGCCTAGGCGCATCGGACGCCATGACCGTGGGCCAGGCCGACATCAACCGCAGCGGCAGCAAGTTTTCGGCCTTGTACAATGCACTGACCTCGGGCCTGACCCAAACCTCAGCGCGGTCGCTGTGCGAGGATGCCTTGAACGAATTGACCGCCGCCATAGGCGTACAGGGTTCGCACTATCGCATTCTGTCCAACCGCTACGACATGCTCAACGACCTCAGCGGCACATGCCATACGGCTTCTGACAGTCAGTCCGTGACCACGGCTGCCAGTTCCTCAGCGCCCATTCTCAATGCCATTTTGTAAGGGAGGCAGTCATGGACATGGAATCCCTGCTTATGGGGCTTATCAATTCCAAGCTGACCAACAAGGCCGTTGCCGCAGCGCAGCTTGGACAGCGCGAAGACCGATCCATGCCCGACTCCACGCGCCGCGCCTTTGAAAGCCGCATGAAGGCCGACGCCGCCGTGGCCCGCATGGCCTCACAAAACATGAATGACGCCAAGGCCATGGTCAACGTGGCCCAGACGGGCGCCACGTCCATCAAGAGCCAGCTCCAGGCCATTCAGGAGATTCTCACGGACTGCGCGAAGACAGACAGCTTGACCAGCGAGCATCTTGAGGGGGCCTCTACCAGCATTAACGAACATATTGCCGAGATTGTCCGCCTGGCCCAAAATACCAGCTTCAACGGCATGACGCTCATGGATGGGCAAAATGCAAGTGTCCAGCTCCAGGCAGGCAACAGCCCGCGAACACAGTCCTACATGAATTTACTCGACACCTCGCTGTCCACAGGGGTTCTCGGAACCAATTCCATGAACATGAACAATCTCGGTGCGGAACTCTTCGTGACCAACGGTACGTCCCTCACCTCCCAGGCCGACGCCCAGGCAGCGCTGGTCAAGATGGACGACTATATTGCGCGGATGCAGAACTTGGAAGCGCAATACTCCTATGACTACAAGTCTCTGGAAAACCTGGGCATCCTCTTTGAGGAGCAGGCCGATATTTTTGACAACGCCCAGAAGCATACCGCCTCGACCTCTGGGAATGCTTCGAGTAACAGCGATTATCTGCAGCAGATACTCGCTTCCCTGGGCAATGCCTCCATACTGTCCAGTTCCACATAATCGGGGTTAGTTATGAATCTTGCTCCTGAACTCCACATGGCGGCGGTGATGAATTCGCCTTACGCCATGAATGGCGGCTACAAGACCGGCAGCTATCGTCAGGCTGGGCTGAACAAGTACAAGAGGCAGGTTGCTGAGACCAGAACCATGCTCTTTCAGATGCAGGCCATGAAGCTCATGTCTGGCGGCGAGGACAAGACCGCTGCAGCGCGGCGGGACTATGTCCTCAAGCGCGTCACGCGTGAATTCTGGACGAATTTTGTCGTCCGTGGGGAAGAGACGGCCATGCTCAAGACCTTGCAAAACACCTTGCGCGAGGAATTTGGCCAGGACTTGCAATTCTTTTATCCCCCAGGGGACACGCAAATGATCATCCTGCACGAGGGAGAGAACGGTCTGGAACCCGTGTCGCCCCACAAGCAAGCCGTCATCGTCAATCGCGCCTGGCAGATTGCCCGTGACCTCGTGGCTGAACACATGTGCTGATGCTCTCTCCGAGCCTTTTTTAGCTGGACGCGGCTGCCTCTGTGGGGGAACGATTCTGCGTCTGGAATTGCATTCGGCCTGTGAGTGGCGTAGAGTGTTTGGGCAAGTTTACACTTGTGTGTGCGCCTGGCGCACAACAGCGCAAGAGACACGGAGGAACGCATGCCCCAGAAAACACTTGCCAGCCTGATTGACTGGCTGCGGCAGCGCCACGACGCTGTCATGGACGTGGAACGCCAAGCCCTGGCCCGTCTAGAGGCCGGGGACACTCCAGGACACAATGCCCGTATGCGCCAGAAGGCAGAGCTTTTGGCCAGCATGGCCCAGGATGCCAAGGACGTTCTGGCTGGCCTGCCCGGGGAAGCGCGCTTCAATATTTCCCTAGCCTTGGAACGGTTTTCGTCCAGCGCCCGCATGGCCCTGCAGCTCAATTCGGTCTTTTACATGTCCGCCCTGCTCTATCCCGACGACCACAAGCCAGGTCAGCCGGACAATCTGAGCGTGTGCATTGAGCGTCTAGAACGCGAGGGCCTGCAATTTTCCCCAAATCACTCGTGATGCCCAGGAGTTGCGCATGAAATTCGCTTTCCCGGCTGCCTTATTCATGACAGCTGTGCTGGCATCTGGCTTTGCACCTGGGGACATCCTGGCCATGCCGGAGGGTGCAGATAAATTCGCCGCCAGTGATGCCGACGGCAATGGCAGTCTCTCTGCGCAGGAATTCACGACGGCCTTTCCTGGCATGCGTCCCGAAGCCTTTGAGGTTATCGACATAAATGGCGACAAGGGCATTGACCGTGCGGAATGGGATGCCTTTGTCCACAAGCATTCACCAGGCGCCATGCGCGGCGGCATGGACGGCAAGAGCGCAGAACCTGCCCCACAAAACGCCGCCAGGCCCTTGATTCGTCCGCCAGATGGCCAATAGGCATTGTTCAGCCCAGCCACAAGCCCCTCGCGCATCAAGGCCGCCCCTGCACGCTTTGTCCAGGTCAGGGGAGGATGCGGTATGCCCACTTGGTACGCAGACTGACTAGGGGCAGATCGGCCCGGTGGTACGCTCATGCAGACAAACAGCACGGCAGAAAAGACTGGCACCCTGGCGCAACCGCGCTTTGTGCCCATGAGCGCGTCTGAGATGTCCGCCCTGGGCTGGGACGCCCTGGACGTGCTGCTCATCAATGGCGATGCCTATGTGGATCATCCTTCCTGTGGCGTTGTCCTCCTGGCGCGCTGGCTCATCTGGCACGGCTTTCGCACGGGCATTGTGGCCCAACCGCGCTGGAAGAGTACACAGGATCTGCTGGTCATGGGCAGGCCGCGGCTTTTTGTCGGCGTCAGCGCTGGGGCGCTGGATTCCCTGCTGGCCCACTATACGGCCTTCCGCAAGAAGCGCCATGACGACGCCTATACCCCGGGTGGCAAGGCCGGCGCCCGCCCCAATCGCGCATGTCTGGTCTATGCCAATCTGGCACGGCAGGCTTTTCCAGGTGTGCCCGTAGTCCTGGGCGGCATTGAAGCCAGCCTGCGCCGAGTCACGCACTACGATTTCTGGATCAATGCCCTGCGCAGACCCATTCTCATGGACGCCAAGGCTGACCTGCTCATTTGGGGCATGGGCGAGCGCGCCATCGTGGACTATGCCCGCCGTCTGGAACAAGGGGCGGACACGCACGGCATAGCGGGCACGGCCTGGATGGAAAGTCTGGACAAGGACGGCCAACCCGCCTCTCTGCCATCTGAGCTGGCCGACCAGCCAGGCATGGCCCTGCCCAGCCACGAAAGCATTGTTGCAGACGCTTTTCAGCTCCTCCGTCTTACCCAGGCCCTGGAACGGCATGTGCATCGCCAGGACATGTGGGCCTTTCAGCCCGTGGGCCAGCGCGCCCTGGTGCTGGCCCCTCCTGCGCTCCCCCTGTCCACGGCGGAAATGGATCTTCTCTACGGGCTGCCCTTTACCCGCAGGGCACATCCCGCCTATGCCTTGCCCATTCCGGCAGAAGAAATGTTGCGCACGAGCATTACCAGCCACCGCGGTTGCGGCGGGGGCTGCACTTTTTGTTCCCTTTCCCTGCATCAGGGGCGGCGCATCAGCTCGCGTTCCGCCGCATCTCTGTTGGCCGAGGCGCAGCAGTTGGGCCAAGCCAGCCTGAGTCGGGGCAAGGGTCCGGTGGCCATTTCCGACGTCGGCGGCCCTACGGCCAACATGTGGCAAGGCCGCTGTGCCCGAGAACACGACCGGCGTAGCCAGGGCAAGGGGGCTGTCTGTCGTCGAAACAGCTGCTGCTTTCCCGCTGTCTGTCCTTGGTTCGTCGTCCCGCAACACAGGCATGTGCAACTGCTGCGCGCCATGTCTGCCCTTGCGGAAGTGAAGCAGGTGCGCCTAGCCAGCGGCATTCGCGCCGACCTGGCCCTGCGCGACAAGAAGGCATTGGCGGCCTATGCCGCTGAATTCACGGGCGGACAACTCAAGGTTGCTCCGGAGCATTGTGTGCCCGCTGTTCTGGAAGCCATGCGCAAGCCTGCACTGGCGGATTTTGAAGCCTTTCTGGAGGTTTTTTACCGTGAGAGTCGCGCAGCGGGACGGGAGTACTACGTTGTGCCCTATCTCATGAGCGCCTTTCCCGGCTGCACGGACGAGGACATGCGCGTCCTGGCCCGCTGGTTGCGGCAGCGGCATTGGCATCCACGTCAAACTCAGTGCTTTATCCCCACTCCTGGCACCCTGGCCACGGCCATGTTTTACTGCCAGTGCGATGCCGCAGGCAACCCCCTCTACGTTGCCCGCAGCGATGCAGAGCGCTTGCGGCAGCACCGCATCCTTATGGGCGCGAGTCTTGAGGCACAAGGTAAGGCCAAGAGAAAAACCACGAGCCGCGCATCCAGCCCCCTGGGGGGGACTGGATGGCGTGTGCCCGCTATGGGTGGGCGTTGTAAAAATTGATCAGACAGCCATCGAGAATGGTCTGTCGTTCGTCTGCGGTCAGGCTTCCCAAGCTCAGGGCAATGGGACTGGCCTGGCCCGCGTGGATGGCAAAGGCCGACAGTGTTTCCCTGGCCTCTTGCACGGCCTGACGCACGTCCGGCACGAGCAGCCAGTCGCCTACGGCCAGGCTTGCGGCCAGTTCCGGACTTACCAAGAAGGGCAGCATGCCCCAGTTGATCAGGTTGGAACGGTAGCGTTTGGTGGTGTATTCCACGGCCAGGTTGGCCCAACCGCCGAGAACCTTCTGCGACGATGCGGCCTGTTCGCGTGCAGAACCGTCGCCTGGCTTCATGGCCACGATGGTTGAACCCAGGCCCACGTCTGTGAGGTCAGTGGGCGCGTTGTGCCCACAGGCCGTAAACAGGGGGCGCACAAGTTCCAGCAATTTCGGGGCAGCGGGCTCTGCCAGTCGTGTTTTTTCCAGATCGGCCACGGCCTTGGCCCGACCCACATAGGCCGGATCCTTGCGCGAGAGGGTGTACTCGGCGAGTTTCAAGGGATTGGAGCGCAGGGATGAGGTTTCCCCTGAAGGGATAAGTTCGTCCGTGGTAGTCACGGGATCGCGGATGACGCTGGCCACCTGCAGCAGCAGATGGCGCGGAAGGCTGGTCATGGTCGGCCAGTCTGCGATGTTGGGTCCAAAGACGAGTTTGGCCTCGGGCTGGGCCTGACCATAGCCATTGAACACGCGATTGCGGTAACTTTCGGAATCAAAGGTCTGGCTCAGGGAGAGTTCGGCCAAATGCGGTGCGTTCCAGTCCAGATCCGTGG
Organism: Desulfovibrio sp.; assembly: GCA_017454855.1. Classification (GTDB taxonomy): domain Bacteria; phylum Desulfobacterota; class Desulfovibrionia; order Desulfovibrionales; family Desulfovibrionaceae; genus Desulfovibrio. Next base: position 22,103 of record JAFTCE010000174.1, on the reverse strand, counting down.
CCGGGGTGAGGCGACCGCCATTGGCTGCTGTGGCGGCAATGGAGCGCGCATCCATGAGCGCCACGGCGGCCAGTTGACCATTGGCGGGCTTGGAACCCTCGCGGTTGGGGAAGTTGCGCGTGGTGTGCCGCAGGGAGAGTGCCCCATTGGCCGGTGTGTCGCCAGCGCCGAAGCAGGGGCCGCAAAAGGCATTCTTGAGAACAGCGCCGGCCCGCAGGAGCTTGGCTGCAGAACCGTTCTCCATGAGGGCCAGGGCCTGGGGCTGGCTGGCCGGATAGCAGGAGAGGCTGAAGACATTGTGGCCAATACTCTGGCCCTGGAGAATGGCCGCAGCCGTGTGCAGGTTCTCAAAGCTGCCCCCGGCGCAGCCGGCAATGATGCCCTGATCGGCCCAGACATGGCCATTGCGCCATTTCCCGGGCAGATTTAGGGCAGCGGCCACTGGGCCGAACTGCTGCTCTGCTTCGGCCTGGTTCTGGGCCAGGATATCCTTGCCATGCCGCACAAGTTCGGCCACGGGCAGGGCATTGCTGGGATGGAAAGGCAGGGCGATCATGGGCACTATTTTGCCCAGATCAATGCGGATGAGCGCGTCATAGCAGGCTGGCCCTTGCACGGCAAGCGACCGGAAGTCTTGCTCGCGACCGCGCTCGCGCAGATAGGTGCGCACGGCCTCGTCCGTGATCCAGATGGAAGACAGGCAGGTGGTTTCGGTACTCATGACATCCAGGCCACAGCGGTATTCCACGGACAAGTTGGCCACGCCCGGCCCCTGGAATTCCAGCACCTTGTTTTTCACGAAGCCCTTCTGAAACACGGCGGCAATGAGCGCCAGGGCCACGTCCTGCGGACCCACGCCCGGACAGGGGGTGCCCGTCAGCCAGACGGCCACGGTTTGCGGGCGGGCGATGTCCCAGGTCTTGCCCAGGAGCTGTTTGACCAGCTCTGGCCCGCCTTCGCCCACACCCATGACGCCCAAAGCTCCGTAGCGCGTATGGCTGTCCGAACCCAAAATCATGCCACCGCAGGCCGCCAGCATTTCGCGTACATACTGATGAATGACCGCCAGATGCGCGGGCACATAGATGCCGCCGTACTTGCGGGCCGCAGACAGGCCGAAGACGTGGTCGTCCTCGTTGATGGTGCCGCCAACGGCGCAGAGGCTGTTGTGGCAGTTGGTCAGGACGTAGGGCAGCGGAAAAGCCTTGAGACCGCTGGCCCGTGCTGTTTGGATAATGCCCACATAGGTGATGTCGTGCGAGGCCATGGCGTCAAAACGGATACGCAAAACGTCCTCTTCTTCGCGGGCCATATTGTGTGCGGCCAGGATACGTGCCGTCAGGGTGTTCTTGCGGGCCTGTTCCACGTCCACGCCCTTGGCCTTGGCTTCCTCTACCGTCATGCTGCCGCAGCCATCCAGAACCACGGCATGGTTCACCAGTTCGATCATGCGCGCCACCTTGGGAATGTTAGAGATTGCTGCCGATAATCTCGCCAAATTCCTGGCAGCCGACCACGCGGGCGCCGCTGATATTGGGAGCCAGGTCGGCGGTGACGGCCTTGCCCGCAATGGCCTTGCCCACGGCCTGGCGGATGCGGTTAGCAGCTTCTGTCTGGCCCATGCGCTCCAGCAAAAGCGCACCGCAGAGGATGACGCTACCAGGATTGGCCTTGTCTTGTCCGGCGATGGTCGGGGCCGTGCCGTGGGTGGCCTCATAGAAGGCCAGGGAATCGGACATGTTCACGCCCGGGGCCAGGCCCAGACCGCCCACCTGCGCGGCCAAGGCGTCCGAAAGATAGTCGCCGTTGAGGTTGGGCGTGGCCAGCACATGGTAGTGTTCAGGCCGCAGCAATGCCTCCTGGAACATGGCGTCAGCAATGCGATCCTTGATGAGGAGACGACCGGCAACGGGGTCGGCTTCGGTGCAGGTTTTATCACCGAATTCCTCTGCGGCCAGGTCATAGCCCCACTGGCGGAAGGCGCCTTCAGTGAACTTCATGATATTGCCCTTGTGTACCAGGGTGAGGCTGGGCAGCTCGTGATCCAGGGCATAGCAGAGTGCGCGGCGCACCAGGCGCTTGGAACCGGCTTCGGTCATGGGCTTGATGCCGATGGCCGCCGCATCCCCCACCTTGGTCACGCCCAACTCCTCGCGCAGAAAGGCGGCCAGCTTGCGCGCCTCCGGGGACAGGGCGGCGAACTCCACGCCGGCATAGACGTCTTCCGTGTTTTCGCGGAAGATGACCATGTCCACGCGCTCCGGATGCGTGACCGGCGTTTCCAGGCCCGCGAAATGGCGCACAGGACGGATACAGGCATAGAGATCCAGACTCTGGCGCAGGGCCACGTTCAGGCTGCGCATGCCTGTGCCCACGGGCGTGCCCAAGGGACCCTTCATGGCAAGATCTGCCGTGCGCAGGGCATCGAGTGTTTCCACGGGGAGCGGGGAACCTGTCTCGCGTACGGCCTTGGTTCCGGCCAGAAGTTCCTCCCAGTCCAGGGTCACGTCCGTCGTTTCTGCGGCCAAGGCCGCGTCAATGACGGGCCGGGCGGCCTGCCAGATTTCCGGCCCAATGCCGTCGCCTTCAATCCAGTAGATTTTTCTGCGCATGTGCGCATGCCTCCTGCTGTTTAGGGGTTGGCGTCGCCGTCCTCGTCCGTGGCCGCTTCCTGCTGCAGGGCGCGGGCGCGCTTGAGGAGTTGCTCCAACTGAATGTCCACGCCCAGCACACCTACGATATTGTCCTTCTCGTCCGTCACGGCGCAGGACACGGTAATGACCAGCTTACCCGTGAAATGCGACTGGTAGACATCCATGATGTGGAGATCGCCGGTTTTCATGGGCATGGTGAACCATTCGCGCTGCGAGAAATCGTAGCCAATGGGCAGGGCCTGGTATTTTTCCTTGTAGGCCGGATCCGTAATGGCGGAGCAGCGCAGACTGCCCCTGGCGTCTGTGAGATAGCAGTACTGGATAAAGGGATACTCGCGCGTAAAGGCGTCCAGCCTGGCGCAAGCCTGTTTGCTGAAGTCCAGTAAATCCCGGCTGCGTGCCAGGCGCACCAGGATGTGGGCTGAGAGTTCGCTGGCCAGCTGCTTCATGCGGTCGTATTCCGAGGCAAAGAGTTCCGGCATAAAACGCTGCACCAGGGCTTCCATTTCCTCATGCGAAAAGCTCGTAGTGCGGCCCGTTTCCTCGTATACGGCCATGATGGCGTCATAAATTTGGCCTACTGCCGGATGCTTTTTGGAGACACGCCGGTCTTCGGGCAGGCGCAGGTTGGCGTTGATCCAGTAGGCCACGCCGGCGCGGCCCGTCTTGTCCGTAATGATGATGGGGACGGGCCGCCCGAGCAAATGGCTGGTATCAAAAATGTTGTAAATTTCTTCATTCTTGGCCAGGCCGTCGGCGTGAACCCCGGCGCTGGTGGCATTGAAATCACGGCCCACAAAGGGATAGTTTGCCGGAATGCGATAGTGCAGCTCCTTCTCAAAATATTCCGCCACTTCGCTCAATATGGTTGTGTCTGCGGCAGCATCGTCGCCGGTCAGTGAAATATATTCCACGAGTAGGGCTTCCAGGGGGGTATTGCCCGTGCGCTCGCCAAAGCCGAAGAGGGTGGCGTTGACCGCGCCACAGCCATAGAGCCAGGCCGTGACGCCGTTGACCAGAACTTTGTGGAAATCGTTGTGGCCGTGCCATTCCAGCCATTCCCCGGGCACGCCGGCTTCATCGGTGAAGGCACGCACGATGCGCTGCACCGAGCGCGGCAAGGCAGCGCCGGCATAGGGTACGCCATAGCCCATGGTGTCGCAGAGGCGGATTTTGACCGGCATACCGCTCTGGTGAGAAAGCTCCATGAGGCGCTGGGCCAGGGGGAGGCAAAAGCCGTAAATATCGGCACGCGTGACGTCCTCGAAATGACAGCGCGGGATGATGCCCCATTCCAGGGCCTTGCTGGCAAGATCGACGTACATATCCAGAGCTTGTTTGCGCGTCTTGCCCAGTTTGAGGAAGATGTGGTAGTCGGACACGCTGGTGAGCATGCCGGTCTCGTCGAATTCCATGTCGCGGACGAGCTTGAGATCTTCCTCCTTGGCCCGTATCCAGGCCGTCACGCGCGGAAAACGGTAGCCGCGAGCCCGACAGATGTCGATACACTTGCGGTCGCGCGCCGAGTACAGAAAGAATTCCGAGGCCGCAATGAGTCCGGTCTTGCCACCGAGGCGGTGCAGGAAGTCGAAAATCTTGGCAACCTGCTTCACCGTGTAGGGCGGTCGGGCCTGCTGGCCGTCGCGAAAGGTGGTGTCGGTGATGCGCATGTTCTCCGGCGGGCGCGGCGCCAGGAGTACCTCGTCAAAGGAAGTGCGGCAAATGCTCGTGTAAGGGAAAAGTTCGCGGTAGAGTTGCGGCTTATCCGGTTCCTGCAGGGTCAGGATGTGACGTCCCGAATCGTGGATGATGCTGCTCATGGCGTCCGCCTGCTCGCGCCTGGCGCGGTAAGAGGTGACAGTGCAAATTGTTAGTATACCTGCTTTGCGTCCGGTCGTCCAGCGCCGAGGAGCGCTGCAATGGCACCCTTGCCGCATGGCACCTTCTCTTGGCTTCTCGGTTTCCCAGCTTGCCCCTGTCTTTCACGGTTTCCGGCACACAGCGCAGACTCCCTAAAGCGCGCAGCGCGGGTGGGACGAACGGTTTCAAATCCCGTATTACATGGTGTTCGTTGATGGGGATTGTTCAGACTCCCCCGTTCTCTTTGTTCACTGCCGCACAATGCGTCCCCTGACAGGCCGCGGCAGGGGAGAATGGTTGGCAAAATACCTGGCCAGCATGTCCGCATCCAGCGGCTCTGGAGATGTCACCACGCGCCCCCTGGCCAGCATGTCAAAAAAATCTCCACCATTGCTGAGGAAGCTCGTCACAACCGCCTTGTAGCGTTCCCGAGACCGCAGTGGAGCGAAGGTACCGTCTTTACCCAGAACGTCCGCACGCAACACGCGTTTGCCTGCTGGCTTGCTCGCGTCCAGCACATAGCGCAGCCCGGCCGTCTGCAGCATCTGCGGGCCCCTGGCTCCCTCGCCGGCCGCGTCATGTTCCAGGGCTTCCCAGATCTGCTCGCCCAGGTATTCGCGAACCTGCACCCTGACGCCAAAAGGAAAAGCAGTAAGGATGTCGCCCCGACTAATCTCGCCGGGGGCCAGGGCCGCTCGCACGGCGCCGCTGTTGAGCAGGGCCAGACTGGCTCCATAGGGGCGTCCGTAGTCCAGCATGGCGTCCGTCATGATGTCGCCGCTGAGGCATTCGTGTGCGCGGCAGGCATCCAGGCCGTCAGGCCCGAGGTCAATGTCGTGCCGCCCCACCTTTTGGCTTTGGTACGCATTGAGCGAGGCAGCGTAGGCAGCTACCCTGGAGGACACGGCCTTGTCACGAGGGAAGGAGGGCAACAGCTCCACGGCCTGTCCGTTCCAGTGCGTGAGTACGCCGTCCTGGTCAAAATAGCAGGCCAGCGCGCCCAGGTATTGGCTTGCCCACTTGGCGGTGACCACCAGCACAGGTTGACCGGACGGGGATTTCTCAACGATGGGATACGGTCCATCTTCAGAGCCAGGGCCGAGATACGAATGCGTGTGTCCGCCCACGATGACGTCCACCCCGTCCACGCTCCGGGCGAGTTCCCGATCTGCGGACAGGCCGATGTGCGTGAGCAGGACAATGCGCTTGACGCCTTGCGCTTCCAGTTCGCGCACGGCAGAAGCAACCGTGTGTACCCTGTCGGTGAATTTTGTCTGCGGGCAGGCGCCGGATAAGCCAAGAACCTCGTCATTGGCAAGGCCGATGACGCCTACCTTGTGCCCGCCTATATCACGCAGCATATAGGGCGGCGTCTCGCTATACAGCAAGGGGCAGCCTTTGACAGGCTTGAGGTTGGCCGCGAGCAGGGGAAAGGAGCGTTTGGCCGCGATGTATTTGGCCAGCTCCGCACAGCCCTCGTCCCATTCGTGATTGCCCAGCGTAGCGGCATCCCAGGGCATGAGGCGGTTGAGTTCGGCTAGCAGTGGCCACCTGTTAACGCTAAAGAAGAGCGTCCCCGTGAACATATCGCCCGCATCCAGGGCGAGTACGTTGGCACCTTGGGCGCGTGCATTCTTAATGGCAGCAGACATGCGGGCCAGGCCGCCACGACATGTATCGTCCTGTGTGCAGAAGTGACCGTCCTGGTCAATGCCGGCAATGTGGGCATGTGTGTCATTGGCGTGCAAGATAAGCAAATCGGCCTTGGTGTCAACATAGCTGCCCTGACGAGGAGCGCAAGCAGCAAGGGCCAGCGCGACACAAAAGAACAAAACTGCGATGCCGCGCCCTGCAGGCGCGCAGTTGCCATGGCTCATGACGCAGTATCTCCAGAAAAAAGAGCTATTGATAAGATCCCAGAAGCGGGGAATGTCCACTGCCTTCACAATACGCGCTTGTTTGGACACACGCTCAAGCCCAACACGATTTGCTCCTTATCTCTTTTTCCAGGTGAGACCTTGCGCAGCGGCAGCGGCTTTGAACATCTTGGCCTTAATGTACAACAGAACCACCAGTCCCACAGCCACGGCCAGCATGATGCCGCCGATCGCCGGGCGGAAACGCAGCCAGGCGATGGATACGATGATCAGCGACCAGGCCACGCCCAAGAGCAGGCTGACAAAGCCCGTGCCCGCGCCCACAAGGTTGCCCAACATGGGGATGAGGCTGGCGATGACGGCAAGGGGCGCAAGCACACAGCGCAAGCCCATGACGATGAGTAGTGTGCCCAGGAGTCGAAAGAGCCAGGTCATAAATGCATTGTCGCTGTGTTCGTCGGCAAACATGTTGTCCATGCTCACTTCGCCCATGGCCAATGCGCTGACCTTCTTACCGTTGGCCGCACGGAACTGCTCGAAGGTGTCCCCCTTCATCTGGGCGATGATGCTGACCACAGCCGGCGGGGTCATGGTGAAGCGCACACGCACGTCGCCCACCTGCGGCGCGGCGGGTGAGAGACCGATGTACAAAGTGCCCCCCTGCGCGTGGAGTACCACGGGCAGCTTTTCCAGCGGAACGCGATCCACATTTCTTATGTGAAATGGTACAAGCTCCGGTTTGGCGCGCAGCACGTCGCGAGTGAGACGTTCGCGTATGGTGGGATCAAGGCGCACGGTGAAGGGTTGCTCTCCACTGATGGCCCTAATCAAAAAGGAAGGCAGGCGGTAGGCCCCGAAACGGACATTTGCCGCATGCTGCGTCTGATTATCCACGTCCAGCAGAACCGTATTGACATGCCGCATGCGAGCCTGGGGCGCGTGAAATTGTTGCGAATCTACGCGATGTCCCACCCAATCTGTGCTGTAAGAGTAGGTGGTTACGGTTTCCTCGTCGCCGCCGAGCGTCTGCCGTTTTTCCGACCTGGAGTGTTCGATCCATTGGTAAAATTCGACAGTGCGCTCAAAGGCAATACCCTTGCCGCCAATGCCAAAGACAGGATCCTTGAGTACGTTTTGCGTATCCGTCGGACCCGTAGCATGCACCAGCTTGCCGTTGCTTGCGGCATCCACACGCTGCACGTCCGCGAGTTCCACAGCCAGGCCCTGGGCCTCGTTGAGGGCGTCACGGGTCTTAACGAAGTCTCCCTCGTTCCACCAGAGGAGAACCGTCCCAGCCAAAATCAGCACAATGCCCAGGAGGATACCGCCAAAGGACGAACTCAGGCGAGACAACCAACTGCGCGATGTCGTTTCCGTGTAGTTCATGTCAGTTCTCGCAACAACGTTTGGTTATACATGGCGTCTGCAATATTTTTGTTGAATATCATAGAGTTGGACGTTTGTCATGTACGTGTACTTTTGTCCTAACATAGGTGGAGGCCCCACCATGCTTGCCTTCACAAAATAGGCACAGGCTGTCAAAGCTCTTCCTTTTTGGCGGTTTCTGAGCTAGGCTTTTGCCTACAGAGGTAGGTATGTATTGAACTCTCAACACCGTACTCTCTGTAGCGGGCAGGCACGCGACTGGTCGCACAAAGTTTAGGACTTGAGGAGAAGCGCTGCAGATGAACATTCTCATTCTGGGCAATCAGGCCAAGGCCATGGGTAATTTCTGGAGCGTCCTCATACGTCGCATGTCTGCCTGCGGCCATGAGGTACTTTGTTTGACGCCCCCAGGTGATGTCGAAGCCGAGGCCAGGCTGCTCGCCCTGGGCGTTAGGTTGCGGCACTACCCTTTGGATCGCAAGGGCCTCAATCCCTTGCACGACGTTCGCACACTTGCGGCCCTGATCCGCCTGTTCCGATCCGAACGACCGGATATGCTCTTCGCCTATACCATCAAGCCTGTCATCTATGGCTGCCTGGCCGCACGGCTGACGTCCGTGCCCCACGTCTATGCCACCATTACCGGCCTGGGCTATGCCTTTGAAGCCGATACCTTGCTCAAGAAGGGGGTCAACCTGCTCAGCCGTTTTCTCTATGGCTTGGCCCTGGCCCGAGCGGAAGGTATTTTTTTTCAAAACGAGGATGATGTGCGCGTTTTCCGCCAGGCCGGCATTCTGAAGCCTGACGCTAGGACGTTGCTGGCGCGGGGTACGGGCGTGGACACGCGGCGTTTTCAGCCCGTGCCCTTTCCCGAACTCGTCCAAGCTGCGTCTGCGTCCAGCGGGCCTGTTTTTTTGCTCGTGGCGCGCCTTCTGGAGGCCAAGGGCTTGGAGGAATACGCTGCTGCGGCGCACATGCTCAAGACAACATACCCCCAAGCGCGCTTTCAGCTCCTTGGCCCCAGGGAACATGGCCTGGGCAGCGTCAGTCCCGAGCGTTTGCGTCAGTGGCAGGAAGAAGGTTCCCTGGAATATCTCGGCGAAACCCAAGACGTGCGTCCGCACATAGCCGCAGCCCATGTGCTGGTGCTGCCCTCCTGGCGCGAGGGTACGCCCACGGCCATTATGGAAGGCATGAGTATGGGCCGTCCGGCTGTGGTCACGGACGTGCCTGGTTGCCGTGAAGTTGTCCGCCACGGCGAGAACGGCTTTCTCGTGCCCCTGCGCAATGCCGAGGCCCTGGCCAGAGCCATGGAACGTTTTATCCTCAAACCCGAGATCATTGTCCGTATGGGCGCGGCAGGACGCGAGCGTGCCTGCCGTGAATTTGACGCAGAAACAGTGGCCGCAGGCATCATGCATGCCATGCGCATAGCCTAAAAGGATAGCCTATGATCAGCAACTACCGCATGGCCCTGTTGCAGACCCTGGATTTGTTCTGCATTGTCTTCGCCCTGGCGCTCTCCAGCTTCACACTGGAACCCGGTTTGAACATTTTCGACGACTACACCGGGGCATCGTTGTTCACCATATTCTTTTACCAGCTCTTTTTTTATATTCTGGATGGCTATAAGGTGGGCCATGAGGATTTCAAGGAAACCATGGGCCGCGTGCTTGTGGCCTGCCTGCTGGGCATCATATCCTCGGCCACGGCTTCCTATGCCTTTCAGCACTGGCGCTTTGACCGCGAAACCCTGGCCACGCTTTTCGCTCTTTCGCTGGCCCTCTGCCTCGCTTGGCGCGTTCTTTACTATCGCAATGCCGAAAAGCTCATCCACCCGCTCCGTATTCTGCTGGTCGGTGTAGACCGTGAGGGTAAGGTGCGCGAACTGCTGGCCGAAGGTCTGCCCAGGGCGCGCATTCTTGGCTACGTCGGCGAACCAGATCAAGGGCCGGAGTCCGGGCCCTGCCTTGGCGCTCCTTTTAATGTCCTGGAACTGGCTCGCCAGGAACATGCCACCATGATCCTGCTTTTGCCCGACGCGCCCATTGACGAGGACATTGCCCATGAATTGCTGCTGGCCAAGCTGCGCGGCAGCATGGTCGTGGATATCCGCAGCTTTTACGAACATGTGGTGCAACGCCTGCCGCTGACGCAGATCAATGACGAATGGCTGCTGCAATCAGAAGGCTTTTCCCTGAATACGCGCGGCTCTCTGCGGCGGCTCAAGCGCGCCCTGGACGTCCTCATTTCCCTTGTGCTGCTCGTCATCACAGCCCCAATCATGCTGCTGACAGCCATCATCGTGCGCCTGGAATCCCCCGGGCCGGTCATTTACAAGCAGGATCGCGTGGGCCTATTTGAAAAGGAATTCACGGTGTACAAGTTTCGTTCCATGCGCGCCGATGCGGAAAAGAACGGAGCTGTCTGGGCCAGCGCCCAAGACAGCCGCGTCACGCGTTTCGGCAAACTGATCCGCAAGGTGCGCATCGATGAGCTGCCGCAAATTTGGAACATACTCAAGGGCGACATGAGCTTTATCGGGCCGCGTCCCGAACGCATGGCCTTTGTGCAGAAGCTCAAGGAGAGCATCCCCTATTACAGTTTGCGCCACACGGTAAAGCCCGGACTCACGGGCTGGGCGCAGGTCTGCTATCCCTACGGGGCTTCCGTAGAAGACGCACGGCGCAAGCTGGAATACGATTTGTACTACATCAAAAATATGTCTCTACTGCTGGACATCCACATCGTTTTCAAGACTATTGGTGTTGTGCTTTTCCCCAAGGGCGCACGTTAGAGACAGGTCGACCGAGTCGGCTGAATGATGGAGTCAGCGAGAGCAGTTTGCTGTTCGCTTGGCCCAGAGGCACAGGATGTAAACGAGTCCCAGAGTATGCCAGAATATTTCTTGGCAAAAAGAAAAACGCTCTAGCACGAGAACTATCCGCTAGAACGTGAAACAGGGAGGCTGCCAGCGCAGAACCAAAGCCTTTTCTGCGCGGGTCATGGGCGCGGGCTGGCATCACGCGGGGGCACCGGCGCGGCCTGGCGCGGAGCAGGGGAAGGCAGCACACGGCGAAATCTTGGACTTTGTGCCTGCCCGGGCTGGCGCACTGCACCTGGCGCATTGACGGCTGGGGGCCGCGTTACGCCGACGGCTGGCGTCCCTATGACGGGTCGGCCAGGCACTGTCCAATCCTCGCGGGCAATGCGCCAGTTCTGGCCGTCATAGCGCAGTTGTAAGGTTTTCACGCCTTTGTCCTTGCGTCCTGCGGTATCGGTATAGGTCTGCATCATGTCGGCGCGGATGCCCTGTTTTTCCACCATCAGGCGCAAGCCCGAAAGCTCCACAAGGCCGGGCCGTGAGCGTTGCCACAGATCGGCTTTTTGCTTGCGGATCGCTTGGGCTCCGCGGCGACCCTGCTGTACGGCGTCTTCCGTATAAAAAGCCACATAGGCATCGGCGTCGCCTTTCTGCCATGCTTCGCGCCAGCGCTCTATCATTTGGCTGATGTCGTCGCTGACCTCTTCCAGCCATTCGGCAGCCAGGCCCAACTCCGCAGGCTTGAAGGACTCTGCCACAATGCGGAAATCCTCGTCCTTGCGCCACCACTGTGAAAGCACACCTTGTTCCAGGCCACGGGGCGTAATCACCAGCAGCTCGGTCTCGCTTTGGGCAAGGCCATTCTGTACGGAAAAACTGGGCTTGCGGCTGATCAGGCGCAGCCAAGGCTGTTTTCCACGTTGTTCCCACGTGCGCAGAACTGTCGCATAGGAGGAGCCGCGCGGCACACGCGGCACACGGTTGAACTGCGCCTGGTCGTAGAGTTCTGCAAGGTTCGGGGAATGCTCGGCAATGCGTTTGAACCAGGCTGCCAGGGCATTTTCAAGACTGGCGCGCGTTTGCGAAGTCAGGGAAAGCGTCTCGGGCTGAAGTATGGCGGGCGTGGCCGCCAGGGGGGGCGTTGCCAGGTTCGACGCGGCGGCCAAAGACAACACGCCGCCTTGGGCAACAGCGGACTCGGACTGTGCCGAACTCAATGTCTCGGGGAGTTCCAGGCGTGGCGCAAGCGGACGTTCCAGTGTTGCGTCGCTGATGTTGTACACCGGGGCTTCGGCCACGAGCTGTCCCTTGTTGTAAGCCGCCTGCAGGCCCAAATCGCGCGGTGTCCACTCCATGCCGACAATGCGCAGCTGTTTGTCTGCGCCCCGCTGCCAGTACAGACGGCGAATGCCTTCGGTGGAAAGGTTGGATGCCGTGTACAGTTGTTCAGTCCAGGTCACCCAATAGCCCGGCCCCTCAAGGACATGTATGTTGCGATTGAAGATCTTAATATATTCGAGCTGGGCAAAGAGGCGTTCCTTGTTCTGCCGAAACTGGCCGAAGGATTCGGACATGGCCTTGCCATAGGCCTCGTCGTCGTAGAAATCGAACAATGCCGTTGAACGTGCGGACCAGGCATTGGTCCAGTCCTGCATGCGCTGGCGCAACTCGAGTACTGTGCCATCTTTTTCAGACTTTTGATTCACGTCCAGGCGTTCGGCCAGCAGCACGGCAGTGCCCGGAACAAGGCTTGGACCCACCTCGTCAATATCCTTGAGACCGATGGCCACGCATCCGCGTGTGGGTTCAATGCCAAATCCCTTACTGTGAATCCAGATGCCATGCCCTGTTTTGCCGCGCAGCCTGTCCACGGGATTGGGGTAGTTCAAGGTATAGGCAATGCCGCCGTATTCCTTGAAATCCAGGCCGGACGCGATTTTGTATTCGACGAAATACACGCCTTCGGGGGTGCGGAGGTCATTGAGCGCCTGCTTGTCCCCTCGTCTTTGGCCGGTGGTGCAGGGATAGGAGTACTTGAGCTTGAGAGGACTTTTGCGTTCAAAAAACATGAAGGTCTGGCGTGCTTTGTCCACGGCCACGAGATGCCCTGGCAGGCCAGTGTCGCTGATACGGGCATGCCAGGCATCGGCTGCAGCCGTACCGACCCAGAAGAAACACCCCAAGGCAAAACAGCCAAGGCAGGAGAGCAAGCGGCTCAGCCCCCGTATTCGCCCTGAACGGGTTTTATTGGGCAAGAGCGAGTAATTCCGATCTGGTAAAGAGGGCTTGCAATGCATATCCTGCCTCGCGGAGCTTTTCTCGACCGCCTTCCTCCCTGTCCAGAATGGCGCAAGCAGCCACAATGGACAGTCCGGCATCGCGCACACGGGCGCAGGCATTGAGCAGAGATCCGCCCGTGGTGACCACATCTTCAAGCATGGCCACGGCATCTCCTGCGGCAAAATTGCCCAGACCTTCCACAAACTGTCCGGTGCCGTGCCCCTTTGCTTCCTTGCGCACCAGCAGTCCATGCAGTGGGCGACCTTGAGCATGCGAAATGACCGTGGTGGCCGCCACAAGAGGATCTGCTCCCAAGGTCATGCCACCCACGCCCTTGATGGGCGCATCTCGGAGCAGGTCATTGAACAGCGTGCCAATGAGCCAGGAGCCTTCGGCATGCAGAGCCGTCACCCGACAATCAAAGTAATAGTCACTTCTGCGGCCTGAAGCCAGCAGAAAGTCGCCTTCACGATAAGACTTTTGCACCAGCAGCTTGGCCAGTCGACGCTTGTATCGCAACACTTCCTCAGCTGTCATGGCTACCTCAGGCCGTTTTGGCCGCAGTTTTTGGGAACACGCGGGCGAAAATCGCATCCTCGTGCTGTAAATAGTATGTGGGGTCAAAAAGCTGATCGAGCTGTTCCTGGCCCAGGCGCGCAGACATTTCGGCATCCGCACGCACCAGATCGGGGAAGGGGCGTCCTTGCTCCCAGCTCTGCATGGCCAGGCGCTGCACATGTTCGTAAGCCTTTTGTCGCGGCACACCTGTTGCGATGAGCGCGGTCAGCACACGCTGAGAAAAATACAAGCCGTACGAACCTGCCATGTTGGCACGCATGCGCTCTGGCTTGACCACAAGTCCGGTCAGCAGCCTGTTCAGCCGATGCAGAATGTAATCCGCCAGGATCGTGGAATCGGGCATGATCACCCGTTCCACCGAAGAATGGCTGATATCGCGTTCATGCCAGAGTGCTTGATCTTCCAAGGCTGCCAGGGCATTGCTGCGCAAGAGGCGCGAGAGACCGCACATGTTTTCAGCGGAAATGGGGTTCTTTTTATGCGGCATGGCCGAGGAACCTTTTTGCCCCTGGGCAAAGCCTTCCTCGACTTCCAGCACCTCTGTGCGCTGCAGGTGGCGCAGCTCTAAACACAGACGTTCCACCCCGCCAGCCATGACGGCGAGCGTGGTGAAAAAATGCGCATACCTGTCGCGCTGGATAATCTGGGTTGAGTGCGTATCCACAGCCAGTCCCAACAGCTCCAGAGCCTTTTGCTCCAGCTCGGGACTGAGAAAGGCGTATGTGCCCACGGCACCCGATATCTTGCCCACGCGCACACTTTCCAGCGCGGACTCCAGACGCTCCAGATGACGGGAAAATTCGGCATAAAAACCGGCGATTTTCAGGCCAAAGCTCGTGGGTTCCGCATGGATGCCGTGGGTGCGGCCCATGCACAACACGCCCTTGTAGCGCTGGGCCATGTCTTCCAGGGTGCGCAGAAGCGTACGCAAATCATCAAGAATGAGACGTCCGGCCTGCGTCAACAGCAGGGCATTGGCCGTGTCCACGATGTCAGAGGACGTGCAGCCTAAATGGATGAAGCGCGCATCCTCAACGCCTACTTTTTCTTCCAAAGATGTGAGAAAGGCGATCACATCGTGCCGCGTCACTTCCTCAATAGCGAGGATGCGATCCACGTCAATCACGGCTTTGGACCTAATACGCTCTACGGCTTGTGCAGGCACACGGCCCAAGGCACTCCACGCCTCGCACACGGCCAACTCCACAGCCAACCAAGCCCTGTAGCGATTTCCCAGGCTCCAGATGCTGCCCATTTCGGGACGGGTGTAGCGTTCAATCATGCCTGCCTCAACCTTGTAGGAAATTTGCTCGCACAAAGCCCTCTGCTGTACACGCCGACAAAACGAAGTCTGCGCCGTGAGGCTTCACTCGACAGCTGACGTTTTGACGTCATCGATTGCTTATTGCGCCAGCTCAAGGGACAGCGCTCAGGACTGGACATCTGCTGGCTTGGCGGGTGCGGTCTTTGGGGCTGATGTGCCTGCCTCAGCCGATTTTGCATCGGTCGTGCCACAGGCGGCCTGACCGCTATCTTTCCCATGCGCAGGGGCCTTTTTCCCAGAATCAGCCTGAGCATCTGCGGCTTTGACCGATGTCTCACCTTCCTCATGGACATTCTTGCGATAGCCGTAGTCACTGACATACCAGCCGCCGCCCTTGAGGACAAAGGACGTATGCGACATGATTCGCGGAGACAGGGTTCCGCACTGTGGGCAGGGTTCCTGACCATGGGCGTCGGAGAGCCTGACCCATTCCTCGAATTTTTGCTGACACTGGGGACAGCGATATTCATAAATAGGCATAGCAACGTTTTAATCTTCAGTCGACCGTAGCCGCCGACTGACTCTGCTTGAGAATTTTTGACCTTTCAAACCACAGTCGGCTGCCCTTGCCGAATAGCTCCGTCACCCACAGGATAGAACCGAGATCACTGCGTTGAAGGACTCTGCAAGGATGCCATCGGCTACGCTGTCCGTCAAGCGTATGTAGCCTCAGCGCTGTGGTCTAAAGAATTTTTGACGAAGCGGCACACTCGCGCAGCTCATTGCGGCCTATGCCTTTGCGGCCTGGGCCTCATGTATGCGTTGTTTGAGACGTTGCTGGCGGCGATGACGACGACGATCCAATTCCTTCTTCCGCTCAACTTTCTTATGGGCCATGATCTACTCCTGAAATGCGTACAAAACGGCGGCACGATGTTCTTTCAGTCAACGAAGCACGTCACGCCAATCTGGTTTTTGTGCTTTTCCACCAGAAGGGGCAAGAACGTGATTCTCTCCATCCAGCCGGAGAAAGCACAGACTCCTGGTTTTCATCTCCCCATCAGTTGACGATTGGGGATGTCACCCCGCCCGCAATTATGAACCGAATGGGAATGCACTTGCACCTATGATATTTTGGGAGAAAAGTCCAGTACCTCCTGATCAGGCATTGGGCCAGCACTGCCCTGGTCGTACCAGCCGCTGACCTGCGCGCTCTCCATGAGGGCGCAGGAGGTAAAGCCATGACGTTGCAGCAAGACTCGAAGAGGGCGCAGTGCGTCAGCGGGCAGATGTTGGGCCTGCAACAGGGGGGCGGGCGTGAGGCGCAGGCGAAAGTCTCCCAGGTCGGCGCTGAGGCCCTCCAAGGCCACCTCCACGGCCTCCAGACGTTTTAGCATGGCCAGGTCAGGGCTGTGTCCATAGGCAAAACGCGTCAGCAGGCAAGACCGCGCACGCTGCTCAGGCTGATCCAGACCGCTGTCTCTGGCTGCCGCCCGGAGCGCAGTCTTGCCCAGGTCGGCCTCGGCCAAGGGGGAACGCACATTACCCTCGGCCAGGGCCTTGAGTCCGGGCCGAAAGGCGCGCATGTCGTCGGCATTGCTGCCGTCGCACAGTGTTCTGTCCTCGCCCCTTTGGGACAGTTCTTGGCGCAGCAGGGCGATAAGCCCTTTTTTGCAGGCATAGCAGCGTTTTTTCGTCATCTGAGCCACTTCGGGAAGCAGCAAGGGGGAATACTCCACGCAGATCAGGTTCAGCCCGCGCCGCCTGGCCCAAGTCTGGGCCTTAGCGCTCTCCCTACTCGGGATGTGCGGCCCACAGGCGTGCAAAGCCAGCACGTCGCAGTGGCAGAGCTGGGCAGCGTGGCAGAGAAAACGGCTGTCCAGGCCGCCGGAATAGGCTATGGCGAGACGCGGCAGATCCCTGAGGACGCGCACAAGCCGTTCAGGCAGGTGAAGTCGGGCAGCTTCAGCTTGTGAGGCTTCTACCGCATCCAGGCGAACATCCTTTGCGCCCATGACTGCTACCATGACAGGCGCACCTTGACGCCGTGCCTGGCCATATACTCCTTGCACTGGCCAATGGTATATTGACCATAATGGACAATGGATGCCACAAGGGCTGCAGAAGCCTTGCCCTGGGTGACGGCTTCGAGCATATGTTGCGGTTGTCCAGCCCCGCCGGAGGCAATGACGGGGATGGTCACTGCTTCGGCGATGGATCGGGTGAGCGTGAGTTCATAGCCATCCTTGGTACCGTCGGCATCAATGGAATTGACGCACAGCTCCCCGGCACCCAAATCTTGACAGCGGCGTGCCCAGGCCAGGGCGTCCAGGCCCATACGCTTGCGACCGCCGTGAATCACAATTTCATAGCCGGAGGGAATGGCGGGCGAAGGCGGCACGGCCAGGACATCCATGCCCACAACAATGGCCTGCGAGCCGAATGCCTCGGCCCCGGCGCTGATGCATTGCGGATTGCATACGGCGGCCGAATTGAGCGAAACCTTTTCCGCACCTGCCAGCAGAACGTCGCGCATGTCCGCTACCGTGGCAATGCCGCCGCCCACGGCAAAAGGTATGAAAATTTCCGCTGCAACGCGCTCCACCACGTCCAGAAAAATGCTGCGGGCCTCGGCAGAAGCCGTGATGTCGTAGAAGACGATTTCGTCTGCACCTTGCTCGTAGTAGCGACGTGCGCTTTCCACGGGATCGCCGATGTCTTCATTGCCCGAAAAACGAATACCCTTGGTCAGTCTGCCATTGCGCACGTCTAGGCAGGGAATGACGCGTTTACTGAGCATGTCGGGCCTCGCAGTAACGGTAAAAATTGGCAAGAATGGTCAATCCGGGCCGACCACTTTTTTCGGGGTGAAACTGCGCGGCCCAGAGACCGTCACGACCGTAAACGGAACAGAATTCGTGCCCGTACACGGTTGTGGCAATGACCAGCTCCGCCGCTGGCTGCGCGTAATAGGAATGGACAAAGTAGAATTCCGCCGCACTGTCTACACCCTGTAAGAGCGGGCAATCTCTGATCACGCGCAGGCTGTTCCAGCCCATGTGGGGCACAGGCGCAGCAGAACCGTCCTCTTGGTGCAGATGCTCCGCAAAACGTCGGCTTTTGCCCGCGAGCAGGCCCAAGGTGGGGGTTGCGTTTTCTTCACTGTATTCGAGGAGGATTTGGCAGCCCAAGCAAATGCCAAGTAGGGGTTGTCCGCGTCCCACAGCAGTGCGCAGACTCTTGTCCAGGCCCCTGGCGCAGAGGGTGCGCATGGCTTGCCCCGCCGCACCCACTCCCGGGAAGATGATTCCCCAGGCATGGTGCAGCTCTGCCGGGTCGGCTGTGACTGTGCAGGGAATATGCAGATGATCCAAAGCCCGGCGCACGCTTGTTTGATTGCCCGCCCCGTAGTCCAGTATGGCCAGCATGGAGATGTCCTTTTCGCTAAAAATATTAAATGCGCTGTCTGCGGCAAACACAGGTCTGCGTGTCAGGGAAGGCCAGCAGAATCCTTCCTTGCTGCGACCATTGGCAAGGCGGCAGCGCCAAGAACCTGACCTGGGTGCAAATTGCTTTGGCTGAACTTTTGATGTAAAAAATTTTTTTGGCAATGCTGACCACATATTCGCAACTGCATCCGGCAAATGCAAGCGAATTTTTCTGCTCGGCGTAGAAAAGCCACGATGAGGAACCTGAATGAGCGAAGCAAAGCAGTTACCCATTGGTTTGTTTGATTCCGGCATGGGCGGCTTAACGGTGTTCAAAGCGCTGGCACAAGAGCTGCCGACAGAAAGCCTGCTCTATCTGGGCGACACGGCCCGTCTGCCCTATGGCACCAAGGCGCCGTCAACCATTGTGCGCTACACCCTCAAGGCAGCGCAGCGCCTCGTTGATCTGGGCATAAAGATGCTCGTCGTGGCCTGCAACACGGCCACCGCCGCCGCTTTGCCCACATTGCGTACGCACTTTGCCCCCTTACCCGTACTGGGCGTCGTGGAACCCGGCGCACAGGCAGCGGCTTTAGCCAGCCGCAACGGCCACATTGTGGTCATTGCTACGGAAGCGACCATTGCCGGCGGGGCGTACCAGCAGGCCATTGTGCGTCTGCGACCGGATGCCGTGGTTATTGCTCGTGCATGCACCCTCTTTGTCCCTCTGGCTGAAGAGGGCTGGATGGATGGCCCTCTTGTGGAGGGCGTAGCGCGGCGTTATCTTGAGGATATTTTTCCAAATCAAGACCGACGTCAGCGAACCAGTCCGGACACGCTCCTTCTTGGCTGCACACACTTTCCGCTCCTGCAGGCAGCGCTGCAGCAGGTTGTCGGTTCTCATGTGCGTATCGTGGATTCCGCCGCCACCACTGCCCAGCACGTTGCCCGCACGCTCAAAGCCTGCGACCTCCTGCATGGCGGCCAGGGGGCTGGCGTCTACAAATTTCTCACCACAGATAATGCCACTCGTTTTGCCAGAACCGGCTCCCTCTTCCTGGGCAGGCCGCTGGATGCAAAAGAAGTTGCGGTTGTAGATATCTGACCTCCTGGAGCCTTGCCAGCCGACCCCTCTCGTCATATCTTGGAAAAGAGTCCGGATTCCATTATGTCATCAAGAATTCCTGAGTGTTTTGCCACCCTAAAGAGAAAATGGTATTGCCGGAGGGCGAAGCCGATGGCATCCTTTTCTAGTATCCCTTCCTTCAGGAAGGGGGCCTCCGCACGGCTTCTCTCCGCACGGTAACGGTGTCAGTCGGTCGATGGGTTCGACTGTAGATTGAAACATTGACAGCAGGACAGTCGTCACGTAAGAAGAACGAACCAGTATTGCTTGACGTTTTCTTGTTTCGAATATATGCACACGCCGGGGACACAACCTGGAATGTATGCTTTTACCCTTGCTCAGCCTTGGTCATGGTACATGGCTTGCAAGGAAAACAAAACCTTGAGGAGTAGAACATGACCAAAGCTGAACTCGTGGAAAAAATTCAAGCCAAGGCTGAGTTCCCAACGAGGGGTAAGGCGGAAGAGGCATTGGATGCCGTCATAGCCGCTTTGCGTGAAGCCTTGACTGCTGGAGAATCCATTACGTTTACGGGTTTTGGTAGCTTTAAAGTGGTCGAACGTGCGGAGCGCAAAGGTCGCAATCCGCAAAGCGGTGAGACAATTACCATCCCTGCCAGTAAGGTCGTCAAATTTACTCCTGGCAAGGCTCTCAAGGATGCCGTTAAGTAGGCAAACGCTCTGACGTACAGGGGGCGGTTGCTGTTGGTGCCTTTGTACTTTCGTCGGTCTGCGTGAGTGCAGGGGAAGCGAAAAAGGAATACGAGGAGGGGTGGCAGAGCGGTTGATCGCGGCGGTCTTGAAAACCGTTGAAGATGTAAGTCTTCCGGGGGTTCAAATCCCTCCCCCTCCGCCAAATAATTTCCCGCACGCCTCCGAAAAAGTCCGCAAAGCCTAGAGCTAAGCGGACTTTTCATTTTCCAAGAGTTCTTTACCTTCCGTTAATGGCCGTTGACTGCCACAAAAAAAAGGGGCAAGAATGGGGGCATAAAATGCCAGTGAAGAGAGCTGGCAAAGGAGATGCCCCCTATGCCTTTCAAGTTGACGGATACCGCCATAAAAACGGCGAAGCCCAAAGAAAAATCCTACAAGCTGACAGACGGCGAAGGGCTGTACGTTGAAGTTGCCCCAGGGGGGGGCAAGTACTGGCGTATTAAATATCGCTATGGGGGCAAGGAAAAGCGCTTGTCCCTTGGCGTATATCCTGCTGTCTCCTTGATGGAAGCTCGGGGCCGTGCTGCTGAAGTCAAGGCCACGTTGCGGCGCGGGCTTGACCCCAGCGAAGAACGCAAGACGGCGAAGGCTGAGGCGAGAGCTGCCGAGGTTGCCAAGGGGCAGACATTCGAGGCGGTGGCGCGGGAGTGGTATCAAAAGAAGCGCACTAGCTGGACGGAGAAGCACGGGAAACAAATTATGCAACGTCTGGAAGCAAACATATTTCCCGACCTTGGCGGGCGTCCCATACAGGCGCTTGGAGCTGCTGACTTCCTGGCTACGCTGCGAAAAGTTGAAGGACGGGGCTGCATCGAGATGGCCCATAGGCTAGCGCAAATATGCGGCCAGGTGACGCGCTATGCCCGATTGTGTGGAATTGTTCCAGCGGACGCGGCAAGCGGCCTGGCTGAAGCACTTATGCCTGCACAAGCAAAGAGCAGGGCGACTATTGTTGACCCCAAACAGATCGGTGTATTGCTGCGGGCCATTGATGACTATCCAGGCGAACCAGTGACGCGCTATGCTTTGAAGATTATGCCGTACGTCTTTGTCCGTAGCCTGGAGCTGCGCGGCGCTGCATGGGCTGAGATTGACCTTGAAGGCGCGTTATGGGTGATACCTGCGGAACGCATGAAAAAGCGGCGGGCGCATGTTGTGCCATTGGCGAAACAGGTTGTGACCCTTCTTACCAAGTGGCGGGGAATTGTTGGCCATGGGGAATTTGTCTTCCCCTCTACGTTTTCCGCCACAAGGTTCATTACTGATATGGCCTTGCTAAATGCCCTGCGGCGTATGGGCTATGGTAAGGAAGAAATGTGTGTTCACGGCTTTAGGGGCATGGCCTCAACCCTGCTGAATGAAAAGGGCTACCGGCCCGATATAATTGAACTACAGCTTGCCCACGCTGAAAGGAACGCTGTACGGGCGGCATACAATCACGCTGAATATCTGGATGAGCGGCGAACTATGATGCAGGAATGGGCAGACTACCTTGATAAATTGCGGGCGGATACGCAGTAAAAACGACTACCGTCCCTTAGCCTGCCCTTTCAGCCGTTCAATGTCCGGCTGGAGCTGCTCAAAAATCTGATTGCCCAATTTTGCTGTGTCTATGGCCCTCCAGTATACCGCGTCTATCATCTGGCGCTTCTGATCCGGCGTCATGTCCGGCGCCTTGTGGATGACGTCAACAATTTTCACGATGTCGTTCAATGCGCGTTTAGGCCCTTCCATGGCCTGATATGCCGAGTATGGCAGCAGGTTGGCTACGTCGTCATACTGGTAGTCTTTCTGTAGGGCATTGATGCTTTTGAGGTAGCTCTGCGCCTGGGCGTAGCTGTCATAGAACCGCTGGATGCTCTCTGCACCCATACTGGGATTACGGATCACAAATGCCCGCACAAAGGGCGTGTCCGCCAACGTGGCCGCAGGTTTGACCGGATCGGGCAGGACGCCTGCCTTGCGTCCGATGGCTGAGGTACTCCCCAAAAGTTGGACATGTATGATAGCTTGGACATGTCGCAAGGAGGAGCGTAAAATGCAGAAGCGTAGAACTCATGCACCGGCCTTCAAGGCCAAGGTCGCGTTGGCCGCGCTGAGCGGCAACAAGAC
>JAFTCE010000173.1 GCA_017454855.1 Desulfovibrio sp. | reverse complement strand
GCAGATGCCGACCACCTGGCAGGAATGGCTGCGCATACCGGAATATCAGCTGGCGGCCTGTACCAACGGGCGCGTCTTTGCCGACGGCGCCGGGGAATTTACCAGGCGCAGGGAGGCTCTAGCCTTCTATCCGCGCGATGTCTTTCTGAAAAAATTGGCCGCACGCTGCATGATCATGGCGCAGGCCGGACAGTACAATCTGCCCCGTTGCCTTGTTCGCGGGGATGCCGTGGCCGCCATGCTGGCCGTGGCCCGTTTCGCCGAGGCGGCTCTGTCTCTTGTCTACCTCTGCAACCGGCGCTACATGCCCTTTTACAAGTGGGCGGCCAAACTGGCACGTTCCTTGCCATTGCTCGGGCCGTCGCTCACGAACCTGCTGGACATGCTGGCGGTGACGCCGCTGGACGCCGAACATGGTCAGCGTGCCGTGGAGGGCATTGAAAATTTTTGCGCCGCTGTGGCCTCGCATTTGCGCGCAACGGGCCTGAGCGCTGTCTACGACTCCTGGCTCTGGGCGCACGGGCCGAGCATCATGACCCAGGTGCGGGAACCCGAGCTGCGCAAATTGGACTTGCTCCAAGGATAGCCCTATGTGTGCGCATCCGTCATGGTTGGCTGCACTGCGCCAGGCAGAAGCCCTATTTTCCCAGGGAGATGTCCTGGGCAGCATGCAGGCCCTGGAAGCGCTGTGCCGCCAATACCCGCAGGACATGTTCTGTCAGGCCCTGGCTCTGGAAGGCATGGGTCGGGCGCAGGCTGCGCTGCATCAGCCGGAAAGGGCTGTGGAATCCTTGTCCAGGAGCCTGGAGCTGCTTAAGGAGTGTAAGGGGGCGACATCGCCCCTGACCTTGGGGGTCATGCAAAATCTCGCTTTTGCCCTGCAGGCTGGAGGACGCCTGGAAGAGAGTATTGCCCTGGCTAGAACTGCTGTAGCCGGACTGGAGGAAGTCCACGGCCCGGACGCCCCGCAAGTGGCCGAAGCGCTGCTGCGCCTGTCCGCAGCCTGGTATCGCCAGGGCAGCTTCGATAGGGCTGAAGACTGTATGCGGCGTGCCCAGGCCATTTGGGAGAAGGTCGGCAATAGGGAAAAACTGGGCACATGCTTGAACAATTTGGGCCGTATTTGCGAAGAGCGCGGTCAATTGGCCGAAGGCATTGCCCTGCACCGCAAGGCGCTCGCTGTGCGCCAACAGGCCCAGGGCGAACACGAAGATACGGCATTTTCCCACGGCAATTTGGGCGTGGCCCTGGCCACAGCCGGTCAATGGGCTGAGGCCGAGGAACACTTGCGGGCAGCCGTGGACATGTACGAGCGGCTGGGCAAGGGCGAATGTCCTGAAGCCCAGGGCTACCGCCGGAACCTGGAAATCTGCCTGCAAGCGCAGGCCGAAGCGTGAAACGGCGTCCGGCAGGCACAAGGAGTAGGAACAATGCTGGAGAATTTTGACCGCAAAGCGGTTCTGGACGAGATCATTGCGCGGGAACTGGACATGTTTCTGGCCGTCAACAATGAGGGGGGCATGGCCGACTGCCAGCAGAGGCCCGAGACCTTCCGCGTCATGCGGCGTATGACCCACGATGTGCATGACGACGAAGTGCTGGCCTCTTATTTGGAGGACTTGCGCCGTGCGGAGCTCGAGGGCCGTAATGTTATGGTGGAAAAGTACGCACGCATGGACGATCGTCTGCCACCCTTGAGCCTAAGCCCGCTGCTGGATGACATCGCCGACGCCGAGACGGCCTTTCTCCACGAGGCTTGCCAACGCTATCCGCATGTGATCAAGAGCAATGGCAAGGGCATATTCCGCCGCTACCTGCGCTGCGAGCTGGAGACGCTCTCTCAGGCCACATTGACGCTCTATGCCAGGGAGGTACACCGAGCCGTGCAGGAAGGACGCAACCTGGCCGTAGAGCGGCATGAATGCCTGGCGCGCCTGCTGGGAAGAGCCTCTTTGGCCGCCTATGAAGCCGAAGTTGCCGCAAAAACACGGCAGCGCTGAGCGTGGAAGCGTTGTCTTAGTAGGGCTATATTGTGCAGCCTGTTGACAGGCGCAAGAGCAGTTTGTAAAATTACGGGAATAGATTGCTGACGGAGCGGCAGGGCCGATCGGGGAAAATCCGCGCCTTCCCTAAATTTTTTGGCCTTTGCTGCCGATACATTTGGTGCATCGGTCTGCGTAGCTGCTTTGGTGCTGCACGAGCGCTGCGTAGCGGTGTGGCGATCCTGGGGCGTGTGTCGGCAAGGGCAATGGCTGCCTGCAAAGCATGTGCGAGCGCAGGAAGCCCATGCGTATTGAGGTAAGGAGGCTGTAATGAAGTTGAGTTTGATGTCCAAGATGCTGCTATCCATCTTGCTGCCGGTTATTTTGGCCTTGGCCATACTGGCGACTGTTGCCTACATGATGGGCAGCAACATGATCAACGAACAAATTGACAACGATTCGAAAATCGTGCTGGATTCTGCCTGCACGGGCATGGATGCCGCCTTCCAGGGCCTGGCCGAGACCTTGGTGCCCGTGTCGGAAATGCGCGCCGTCACCAAACCCGTGCATGAGTATGTGACGCAAGGTGCGGCCACGCTGACGCAGGAAGTTCTGGAAGACCTGGATCGCGTGTTGCGTAACTTCGTATCCAGCAGTGAAATGGTCTCCTATTCCTCGCTACTGGCTGCCGATGGTCGTGTGCTGGCCCAGCGCTACCAAGGTGCTAGCACCCCCGGCAAGGATGTGGGTTCCAACCACAGCGATCGTGGCTGGTTCAAGGAGGTCATCTCCACGGGTCGCGTGGCCGTTGCCCCGGTCATCTTGGACGGCAAGGTCATGACGGCCATTGCCCAGCCCGTGAAGTACAATGGCGCCATCGTAGGTGTCGTGAGCGGACGCCTTTTCAACCAAACCATTGCCAAGGCAACCTCAGACAAGATTCGCGTTGGCCGCAAGGGACGCACCTACGCCTACACCTATGAAGGCCACATGGCCCTTCATCCTGAATCGAATTTGATTGGCATGAATTTCTCCAGCAATCCCGCTGTGCGCACAATGATGCAGATGCGTAACGGGAAAATGGAGATCAAGAACGATCAGGGTGAAGAGAAGTTCCTGTATTACAAGGAAATCCCTAAGGAACACTGGATCATGGTCGTGGAAGTGGATCAGGAGGAAATTCTCGCCCCCACCTACACCTTGTTGCGGAATGTCTCCTTGATGGCCCTGTGCATAGCCGTCATTGTGGGCCTGGTGATCTTCTTCACCGCACGCGGTATTGCCAAGATGACGGGCGGCATTGCCGGCATCGCTGACTCCGTGGCTGCCGGTCGCCTGGAGAGTTCGCCTGCGGAAGCTGCGCTCCTGGATCAGGCGGTGCGCCGCGGTGATGAGTTCAGCACCTTGTCCACCGCCATGTCGCAGATGATCACCAGCCTGAAGCAGCTCATGCATGAGAGTGAAGAAAAGACCCATGCAGCAGAACAGGCCACCATCAAGGCTCAGGAGGCCACAGCCGTGGCCGAAGAGGCCGCACGCAAGGCTGAGAACGCCAAGCGCGAGGGCATGCTTGCCGCCGCAGACCGCCTGGAGGGTATGGTCAACGCCATTTCCGCCGCCGCCAGCGAGCTTTCCGCCCAGATCGAGCAATCCGATCGCAGCGCTGTGGAATCCTCCCAGCGTCTGAGCGAAGCCGCCACGGCCATGAACGAAATGAATGCCACCGTGCAGGAAGTGGCGCGCAATGCCTCCTCCGCCTCGACGGTTTCCACGGAAACACGCAGCAATGCCGAGGAAGGCCAGAAGATCCTCAACAATGCCATGACCAGCATCAACCAGGTGCAGAAGGTCTCCATGGATCTGAAGGACGACATGGGCACGCTGCATGAGCATACGCAGAACATCAGCCAGATCATGAACGTCATTTCGGACATCGCCGACCAGACCAACCTGCTGGCCCTCAATGCCGCCATTGAAGCCGCCCGTGCGGGCGAAGCCGGACGCGGGTTCGCCGTCGTGGCCGACGAAGTCCGCAAGCTGGCGGAAAAAACCATGGCCTCTACCAACGACGTGTCCAGCGCCATCACGGCCATTCAGGGCAGCGCCCAGCAGAGTGTCAACCGCATGGAGCAGGCATTGCAAAATGTGGAGCAGGCCACAAGCCTGGCCCAGCAGTCGGGCGAAGCCCTGCAGCAGATTGTGGGCAATGTGGAAGACACGGCGGATCAGGTGCGTGCCATTGCCACGGCGTCGGAAGAACAGTCTGCCGCCAGCGAGGAAATCACG
>JAFTCE010000001.1 GCA_017454855.1 Desulfovibrio sp. | reverse complement strand
GGCAGTCCGCGCATGGTGGCGTTGATCGATTTTGACCATCCTGGCAACAATATCTTCCGCGTCGTCAACCAGCTTACTGTGGAATATATCAACAACGGGCAGACGGCGACCCGACGGCCCGATGTCATGCTCTACGTCAATGGCATGCCGCTGTGCGTGATTGAACTGAAAAACCCGGCGGACGCCCAAGCAAGCATTCACGACGCCTGGGAGCAGATCACAATCCGCTACTGGCGCGACATTCCACACTTGCTGCACTATTGCCCTCTGGCCTGCATTTCGGACGGCGTCAAGACCAGGCTGGGCACGGTAGTCACGCCATATGAGCATTTCTACGCCTGGCGTCGCGTCCACGATGCAGACAAGGTCTCAACCACGCCTTTTGAGGAAACGCAGTGCATGATCAAGGGCGTGTACAGTCCAGCACGGTTTCTGGAAATTTTCCGGGACTACATCTATTTCCAGGACAGCGTTTACGACCACAAAAAAATGGAAATTGTCTGCCGCTACCCGCAGTTTTTCGCCGCACGACGTCTGAAACGGAGCATCGCACGTTCCATACGCGATCGCAAGGACGGCAAGGGTGGGACGTATTTCGGCGCCACTGGCTGCGGCAAAACCTACACCATGGCTTTCCTGGCCCGTCAGTTAGCCCTGCGCTGCTCCGACGTGCCGGAAATGGGTTCGCCCACACTTGTCCTCATCGTAGACCGTGAGGATCTCCAGAAGCAGGGAGCAAAGCTATTCACCAAGAGCAAGGAGTTTCTGAACCTCGGTGACGTGTCCATCGTACAGAGCCGCAACCATTTGCGGCAGGAGCTGGGCCTGCGCAAGAGCGGCGGCTTTTACATCTGCACTATTCAAAAATTTTGTGACCGCGAAAATGACGCTCTGGGACTGATCAATGATCGGGCCAACATCGTATGTTTTTCCGACGAAGCGCACAGGACGCAGCTGGATCATTCCAAAAAAATCCAGTTCAGCAAGGACACAAACGAAAACATGCGAGCCATGCTCTCCCGCCCCTACGCGAAAGTCTTAAAAGAGGCATTTCCGCACGCTACGTTCGTGGGCTTCACCGGCACACCCATTGCGGAAACCTACCAGACATTCGGCGAGGAAATAGACCGCTACACTATGGATCAGGCTGTTGCCGACGGCCTGACCGTGTCCATCAAATACCATCCGCGCATTGCCAGGGTTTTGCTAGATGAGGACAAAGTCAAAGAGATTGAGGCATATTACGGTCAATGTGCGGAGGACGGGGCCACAGCAGAAGACATCGCGGCGAGCAAAAAGGCCATGAGTTCCATGGAGGTCATTCTGGGCGAGCCGTCCCGTTTGGAGCGTTTGGCTGTGGACATACACGACCACTATGTTAATGCCTGCGCCAATGACCCACAGCGCGTGCAAAAGGCCATGATCGTCTGTTCCAGCCGACCTATCGCCTTCAACCTGCTGCAAATATTCCAGGAAAAATATCCAGAATGGTTTGAGGCGAAGAAAACGCCGGAAGGCCAGAGCGTTGGTGCGGCAAAGCTGCAGGAATTGAAGCCCATGCCCTTCATGGCCATGGTTGCCAGCGTGGGCAGCAATGACCCCAAGGAAATGTACGACTATCTCGGCGGCGTGAAAAACAATGCACGTTCCGACGATCTGGACGCAGCCTTCAAGCAGGATGCGTCCAACCTGCGCATTGTCATTGTGGTAGACATGTGGATCACGGGCTTTGACGTGCCCAGCCTCACCTATCTGTACAATGACAAGCCCTTAAAAAAACACGGACTGATCCAGACCATCAGCCGCGTCAACAGAAAATATCCTGGCAAGATTTGCGGTTTGATCGTCGATTACATCGGCATTCGCGACAACTTGCGCGAAGCCCTCAAGATATACGGCGGGGAGAATTCCGTGGCCCCTACGGCTGACGATGTGGCCCGGGCTACCAAGGTGTTTCGGGAAGAACTGACCGTACTCAAGGATTTATTCAAGGGCTATGACCTGTCCCCCTTCCTGAACCCCAACGGGAATCCTGTGGAACGCTACACGCTCCTGGCAAGGGCAGCCGAATACGTCTTTGCCTCCACGCAGGAATTGCAGTCGCAAAAGGGCAAGGCCGTCAGTAAGGTGTCTTTCAAGACGTATTTTCTGGAAAGCGTCAAAAGAATGCGGGGGGCATACGACATCTGCCAGCCATCGGGAGAACTTGGGGAAGAGGAATCCGCTCTGGCCCAATGCTTCATGGCCATTGGCGGCTTTGTGCGCAAGATGAGCGGCTCCGGCCATGCGGATGCGGAAAGTATGAATCGCCAAGTGGCCAGCATGGTGGAGGAGGCCCTGAAGTACAACAGGGTAGAAAGCGTTCTCGGCGTCGGCGAAGAAGAAGATATTTTCAGCCCCGAATATGTCGAAAGCCTGACGGATGTGCCGCTGCCGGCTTCCAGGTTGGAACTGCTCCTCAAAATGCTGCGGCAGCAGATCAAGGAATACGGCAAGACCAATCAGGTGGCCGCAAGAAAATATCAGGAGATGTTGGAGGATACCATTAAGCAATATCACGCCAGACGCAGTCAACTGAGCGTGGAAGAAGCGGGGAAGACCCAGGAGGACGCCGCTGAACTCCTGATCAGGCAGGCCACGGATCAGGCATTGCAGATTCTGCGAGACATGCAGGCCGATCGCGAGAGCTTCCGCAAACTGGGATTGACCTTTGCAGAAAAGGCCTTTTACGACATTTTGATGGCCTTGCGGGAACAATGCAACTTCGAATACGGCACGGATGAAGTGGTTGAGGGTGTGCTGACAAATACAAAATGCAAGGAATTGGCCAAGAAAATCAAGGGCATCATCGACGAAAAATCTTCCTTGGCCGACTGGCTCAACAACCAAATCGTCCGCGATCAGCTCAAATTTGACATCAAGGTCTGTCTCGTCAAAAACGGCTATCCACCACAATACAGCCCAGAAGCATTCCGCAAGGTTATGGAACAGGTCGAAAATTTCGTGGAAAATAATGCCGACCTTGCCAGCGGAACTTGATACACCTTCGCGAGACATCGTTATTTCACAAATCACCGGCATCCCCCAGCACCCCCGAAATGCCTCTTGACAAAACATATATTTTGCTTATTTACCAAATAACAAAGTATAAAAAAACATGGACAACTCTTACCGAAAATATATTGAAGCGCAGGCCAAAATTTTCAAGGCCCTGGGACATCCCGCCAGGCTGCTCATGGTCGATGCCCTGCGATCCGGGGAAAAATGCGTCTGCGAGCTGCAATCCCTGACCGGCTTGGACATGTCCACGGTTTCAAAGCACTTGTCCCTACTGCGCGAAGCAGGCGTTGTCAGCTCAGAAAAGCGCGGCACAAGCATCTACTACAGGATTGCCCTTTGCTGCCTGGACAGCTTTTTGGCCTGCTCTTCGGAAATGATCAAGTGCCGCGTTCTTCAGGAATGCTCCATGATACAAAACTGTCCATGAGGCCAGGACATTCGCCGCCTCAATGAGATATTTCGACACTCTCCACACGCATTCATGGCCTGTGGGCAGGAAAATTTTTTTTACAGCATATTTGGCTATTTTGCCAATAAAACAATATCCCAAAGGAGTCCCTATGTCCTGCTCATGCAACACTTCGCACGGGCGTCCGGAAACCGGCATCACTCTACGGCAGGCCATGTTGCTCGTGACGTTCCTTGCCGCATGGTTCGCGGCATACGCCCTGCTTGTCCCTTTTTCACAATGGACGGCGCATACCCTCCTTGGTCTGGAACAAGGATCACGCCTGGGCGATGCCGCTGCCTTTTTCTTCTACGACGCGCCCAAAATCCTACTGTTGCTCGTGCTTATGGTCTATAGCATTTCCTGGCTACGCGCTGGTCTGAACGCCGACCGCATCAGAAAATACCTTACCAGCAGGGCCAGATGCCTTGCCTATGTCCTGGCTGCCGCATTGGGTGCTATTTCGCCCTTTTGCTCCTGTTCCAGCATACCGCTTTTCCTGGGCTTCATCAGCGCCCGCATTCCCCTTGGCATAACTATGGCTTTTCTGATCACCTCGCCCATCATCAATGAAGTTGCCGTTATCCTGCTTTGGGGACTGCTAGGATGGAAGTTTGCCCTTATCTACATTGCCATTGGCCTGCTTTCTGGCATTGTCGGCGGCATCATTATGGATACTGTGCGGGCAGAGCGCTGGCTTCAGCCCATGCTGCAAAAGCCGCAGCTGACACTGCGGCCCCTACAGACTTCCCAAGAGCAGAAGATCACTCTTGCGCAGCGCCATGCCTTCGCAGCGGCGGAAGTAAAGAACATTTTCCGCAAAGTCTGGCTCTGGGTGGTCTTGGGTGTGGGCATAGGCGCAGGACTGCATGGCTATGTGCCGCAGCACTGGTTTGCAGAACACCTCGGCGCCGGACAGTGGTGGACCGTGCCCTGCGCTGTGGGCGCTGGCATCCCCCTGTACACAAACGCAACGGGCATTGTGCCTGTCATGGAAAGCCTCTTGGCCAAGGGCTTGCCCATGGGCACGAGCATGGCCTTCTGCATGAGTTCCGTGGCAGTCAGCCTGCCAGAATTCATGATGCTCAAGCAAGTCATGACCTGGAAGCTCATGGCCATGTTCATCGCCATGCTCTTGGTGATGTTCACCCTTGCCGGCTGGTTGCTCAACGCCGTGCAGACGTGCCTGTAGGGCCGCACCGCCATAAAAAATATCGCCCTCCGGCTTGACAAAAAAAATGACCGCCTTATTCTGTTTTGAACATTTGAGCAAAACAGCTTCCTTGAGGAAAAAAACCTATGGCCCGACCGCGTCATTGCCGCTATGTAGCGCAGGAACCCCAGGCGACCTACTTCAAGCCCTGCGGTGTACCGCTCAGGCTGCTGGATGCAGTGTGCTTGTCCGTGGAAGGGCTGGAAGCCTTGCGCCTGAGCGACATGGAAGGGCTGAACACCCTGGAGGCCGCCAAAAGGGTACGCGTATCACGCTTTACCTATGCGCGTACGCTCTCCGCCGCCCGCAAGGCCGTTGCCGAAGCTCTGGTCATGGGCAAGGCCCTACGCATTGAGGGCGGTACATATGCCTTTGTGAACACGCCGACGCCCTGCGCTGGCAGAAGGAGAACCGACATGCCTGTCATTGCCATTTCCAGTGAAGGCCCCAGCCTTGACGATGCCGTGGATGCACGCTACGGCAGGGCCGGAGGTTTCATCATCGCCACCTGCCCTGATGCGAGCGACGAAATGCAGATTTCTTACCTTGATAATGGCGATGCCCAGCTCCTCCCCCAGGGCGCTGGCATTGCCACGACCGAGCATCTGGCCAAGGCCGGCGTAAACGTCGTCATCAGCGGCTATGTAGGGCCAAAGGCATTTGAGGCCCTGCAGGCGGCAGGCATTGCCGTTGTCCAGGACATGGATGGCATGAGCGTAGGGGAAGCCCTGCGCCGCTACCGCGCAGGACAGTGTTCCTGCGCCACTGCTCCCAACCATGCCGCCGGAGTGCAGGGCTAGCCATGCGCATCGCCATTGCCAGCGGCAAAGGCGGGGCGGGCAAGACAACGCTGACGGCCTCTCTGCACCAATCTTGGCCACGCCCCCATGTCATGGCGGATACGGATGTGGAAGCGCCCAACCTGCACCTTTTTCTCCATCCGGTCATGGAACGCAGCATTGACGTGGCCCTCAGTGTGCCCGCCGCCGTGAACGCTGCCTGCACTTCCTGCGGCCAATGCCGCGACATCTGCCACTATGGCGGTATCGCACGGTTTGGGAACAAAATCACCCTCTTTCCTGACATGTGCCATGGCTGCGGTGGGTGCTTTGTCGTCTGTCCAGAACATGCCCTTGAAGAAGGTAGGCGTGCCCTGGGCACGGTGGAACTGGGGCATCTGGCTGACGGTACACTCTATGTTTCAGGAGCAACACGTATTGGCGAAGTTATGACGCCCCCTTTGTTGCGCCGCCTCTTGGCAGAATTGGATTTAGCAACCCAGGGTCAGGACGTGGACATGCTGCTGGACAGTCCGCCCGGTGTAAGCTGTCCGGCCATTACCGTGGCCAGGAGGGTCGATGCCGTGCTGCTGGTTGTGGATCCCACGCCCTTTGGCCTTGCTGATTTCCGCATTGCCTTTGCCGCCTTCAGCGCACTGCATCTCCCCCTCGCTGTGGTGATCAACAGGGCGCACATGCCTGGCAATGAGGGCGGAGAGGCTGCAGTTGCGGACTTCTGTGCAGGGCACGGCCTGCCCATCGTCGGCGTTTTGCCCTTTTCGCGCGAAGCAGCGCATGTCCTGGCCCAGGGGGAACCGTTGGTGGCCACTGGTTCACAATGGCAAACGCTTTTTGCCGCTCTGGCGCAAAAGATTCTGCATGTTTTCGGAGGTGCGGCCAATGTCTGATGCCAAGCAGGAATTGCGGGAGCTGGTTGTCATCAGCGGCAAGGGAGGCACGGGCAAGACCAGCCTTGTGGCGGCCTTTGCCGCGCTGGCCCAGAACACTGTCTTTTGCGACCTGGACGTGGATGTTCCCGATTTGCACATTATTTTACGGCCCAAGCCGCGCATAAGTTCCCCCTTTATGGGCGGCAACAAGGCGCGTGTGCGTTCAGCGGACTGTATCCGTTGCGGCCAGTGCAAGGATGTGTGCCGTTTTGACGCCGTGCGGGACAAGGGCACGGGATACGAGGTAGACGAGGCCCTGTGCGAAGGCTGCGGGGTATGCGTGGCCCTGTGCCCGGAAAAAGCCATGGATTTCCCCGAGGCCCGCTGCGGAGAATGGCACATCAGCCAGACGCGCTTTGGCCCCATGCTACACGCTGCTCTCGCACCTGGCCAGGAAAATTCCGGTCGCCTCGTCAGCCTGCTCAAAAAGGAAGCGCGTGACCTGGCCAAAAAAGAAGGCTACACAACCATTTTGTGCGATGGTTCGCCAGGCATTGGTTGCCCTGTCATCAGCTCGCTTGCCGGAGCCACAGTGGCCGTGATCGTGACGGAACCCAGTCTGTCAGGCAGGCACGATCTCGAACGCGTGGCCGGGGTATGCCGTCATTTTCGACTGCCCTTTGGCCTTGTCATCAATCGCTGGGATCTCAACCCCGAAGGCAGCGCAGCCCTGGAAGCGTTTTGCCGTGATAGCGGCATTACGGTTTTTGGCCGAATCCCCTTCGATGCCGACATGCTCCGCGCCACCGCGCAAAGTCTGGCTGCCACCGAGCTGCACACCCAGCTCCGCGACACTATCGTCCAGCTATGGCAGAATATTTGCCATTTCCGGCCTGCGACGTCCGTGACGCTCAGGCCATACATACCGGCAGCGCCTCTGCTGCCTGACATAATAACATCATCCCTGTAAAGGAGTACGACAGACATGGATACCCTTCTTGCCATTCCTTCTGCTGCCCCGGGCGGCCTTGATGCCGGCATGGGCATGCACTTTGGCCACTGCGACGTGTTTACCCTGGTGGAAATAGAAAACAATCAGGTCAAAAGCGTTTCCACCCTCGACAATCCCCCGCACGCCCAGGGCGGTTGCCTGGCCCCGGTGCAGCTCCTGGCCGGCAAGGGGGTCAAGGCCCTGCTGGCTGGCGGCATGGGCTTTCGACCGCTCATGGCCTTCAACCAGGTTGGCATTCACGTTTTTTATGCCGGACAGCTGCCCACCGTGGGCGAAGGCGTCTCGGCATTCTTGAACGGACAACTGCCGGAATTTTCCCAGGAACACACCTGCCACGGCGGGCACTAGACAACCATAGCCGGCGCGACCCCTGTCGCGCCGCTCTTTGTCCAAGGAACTCCGTATGATCAAACCAGAACAACGTATTCTGCTCGTTTCCACCCAGGCTGATACATTGGCCGATGCCCTGACCCCCTTTCTGGATGCGGGCTTTTCCATAAACCATGTCCCAGATCTGGATGCGGCGCTTGCCGCACTCGATCCTGGGCAACCGCCTGCCCTGGTATTGCTGGACGCCAGCAACGACAAGGATGGCGCTGCCCTGCGCGAGGACTGCATGCGTGTGCTTGCGCACTGCGCGCTTACCTGGGTCGCCGCCATAAGTCCCCTGCGATCCGAGGACTTTCATGCGGCCATGGAGGGCCTGGGCATGCTCCCGCCACTCCCGCCCTGTCCTACACGCAGCGACGGCGAAAGCCTGCTTGAGGCTTTGCGAGGCTTTTTACCCAGATGTTAAATCGACTATGAGGAATGACAGCGCCACTGGCGACAAGCAACGTGCCGCCCTTTTCTCCCTGCTGGCAGCCCTTGGCCTCACTGTTGTCAAGCTTGCGGCAGGACTCCATGCCGACAGTCTGGGCATCTTGTCCGAAGCCTTGCACAGCGCCTTGGATCTGCTGGCTGCGGGCCTGACCCTGCTGGCGGTGCGGATATCCGCACGTCCGCCGGACGCCGACCATGCCTATGGACACGGCAAGGCGGAAAATCTCTCGGCTCTAGCGCAAACCCTGCTGCTTTTCCTGACCTGCGGCTGGATCACCTGGGAGGCCGTGCATCGATTGCTCAGCGGGGCAAGTCCCACGCAACCTTCGCTGTGGGGCGTGGGGGTCATGCTGCTTTCCATGTCTGTGGATATCAACAGGGTACGCGTCCTGCGCCGTGCGGCCAAAAAGCATCACAGTCAGGCTCTGGAAGCCGATGCCCTACATTTTTCCACGGATATTCTTTCTTCCGCCATTGTCCTCTGCGGCGTGTTGGTGGTCTATCTGGCTGACCTGCTCCACGCGCCCGCCCACCTTGCCAACATCCTCGCGCAGGCCGACAGCATTGCTGCCCTGCTGGTTGCCGCCATTATCCTTGTTTCCAGCGTGCGCATGGCAACCGCCGCCGTGAACATCCTCATGGATGCTGCCCCGACTGACGCCGCTGCTGTCATCCGCAACGTTGTCCTCTCAGTACCAGGTGTGCTGGAAATTCACGGTCTGCGCATACGCCGCAGCGGAGCGCAATATTTTGTGGAGCTGAACCTCGGTGTCCTGCCGCAGCAAATGCTGGAAGATGCCCATACGCTGGGACATGCCGCTGTCGCTGCCGTGCGTGCGGAACTCCCCCAGGCCGATGTGACAGTGCATGTGGAGCCACAGACTTCGAACATACCGCAAGAAATTTTCAGCCTGGTGCGCTGCCAGGCCGGTGCGCATGGCCTGCGCGTGCATCATATCCATGTGTCTGGCGACCAAAAGCCCACCCATCTAGAATTTCATGTGGAGCTGCCCGCAAGCATGGATTTTGCGACGGCCTATAGGCAGGTGAAAGCACTGGAAGAAAGCCTGAAGCCCTACGCTCCCGACATGGAAATTTTCAGTCATCTGGAACCCGAGCAGCCTTTGTCAAAAGAAGACAGCCCCATCCCCATCGCAAGGGGGAATCTGCTGCAGCGTGAAGTGCGGCGCGTGGCAAAAAACGAACATCTTGTACGCTCTGTGCAGAACATTTCCATTTTTGAATATCCCGAACTCGGCACATCGTTAGCCTTTAGCTGCCTTGTGCCCCAGGGACTCACGGTGCAAAAGGCGCACACGATCTGCAAAAATATGGAACATGCCCTCTTTTCCTCTATCTCAGGTCTGGGATACATCAACATACATCTGGAACCTGAGGACTGAGAACAGCCCTAAACGTTCCATGAGGCGGCACAGGGCCTGCCACGCACCGTGAACGCAAGAAAAAATGCAAGAACCTGGCCTGCACTATGCTATTCTGGGAAAGGGCCGGAACGCAATCAGGAGTTCCTACTGTTCAGAAAGTCGTAGAGCGGCTTGTGTTTTTCGAAAAGAGCCTGCAGGTAAGCCGCCTGCTCTGCCTGCCCCTGGCAGGCGTCAAGCGCTTTATGCATTTCGCCCTCCATGCGCAGGACAGTGTCCCAGATTTTCCGATCAGCTCTTTTTGCAGTATCATTGCCCAATGTGCGCTGGGTTTCGCGCATGATGTCGAGCAGATCATTGCCCATTGCTTCGGGATTTTTGTAACGCTGAAACGTCGCCTTCCGCATACTTCTGTACTGAGCATCCTCTACGTGCTTCGCGTCATGCACCAGAAGCGTAAACGCCTCACACATGTCAAGGAGACGCTGGTCGGCCACGACATATTGCGGCTTGCGGGCGCAGGACGC
This sequence comes from Desulfovibrio sp., assembly GCA_017454855.1. Lineage (GTDB taxonomy): Bacteria > Desulfobacterota > Desulfovibrionia > Desulfovibrionales > Desulfovibrionaceae > Desulfovibrio. The sequence continues at coordinate 25,276 of JAFTCE010000001.1, read as the reverse complement.
AGCAAGTAAAAGACACAAAAAAAGATAGATGGCGTTGCGCACGTTCCCTCCCATAGAACATCTCCAGGAGCCTTTTTCTGGCCCAGCCCCTGGAGGCTGATACCTCGCCCATGACGCGCAGACGCACTTCGGCATGTGCGGGCTTCTTCTCTTCTGCTAGCAGACATACGGTGCATGGGGGTTTAGCATAGCCCAACACGCACAAGAAAACAACGCTGTTTGCTGCGTACCACGGAGAACAAAGCGTACGAAACAGCATGGCCATGCCTTTTTCTCGCATTTTTTATCACGCTTCGACCCTTTGCCTGCTCTTGCCTCCGGCGAAAAACTCGGCTAGGTTGACGCTCTTTCAGCAAAAAACCCTTTAGTCTGCGAGACCTCCACCTCTAGGAGGGACATGTGCTTGACGGTCGGCGGACGGAGCCGACTCTGGATTGAAACATTGCAAGATCGAGGAGTTTGCCATGTCAAAGGCTTTTGATGCCATGAAAGCGCAAGAAGAGCAATTGCTTTGCCGAACCTATGCCCGCTACCCATTGGCCATTGTGCGCGGCAAGGGGGCGCGTCTTTGGGATGTCAACGGCAAGGAATATGTGGATTTACTGGCAGGCATTGCCGTGACGGCCCTCGGCCACTGCAACGATGAAGTCTGCGCCGCGCTCGTGGAGCAGGCCCAAGGTCTCTGGCATGTGAGCAATCTCTTCTATCAGGAGCCACAAGTGGAACTGGCACGCTTGCTGCTGTCCACAACGCACCACGGCAAGGCGTTTTTTTGCAATTCCGGGGCAGAGGCCAACGAGGCCGCCATCAAACTGGCCCGGCGTTACATGCGCAAGGTCGCGCAACGCGATGCCTGGGAAATCATCAGCCTGGACGGGTGTTTCCACGGTCGCACCTTGGCTACCCTGGCTGCCACGGGCCGTGAGAACCTGAGCGATGGCTTCACCCCCCTGCCCGAAGGCTTCCGGCACGTGCCCAGCGAGAACCTTGCCGCGCTGGAAGCGGCCATCACTCCGGCCACAGCCGCCGTGCTGGTAGAAGTCGTGCAGGGCGAGGGCGGCGTCGTTCCCCTGTCCGGGGACTGGCTACGCCAAGTGGAAGCGCTGTGCCGCCAACGCGGCGTTCTCTTCATCTGCGACGAAGTGCAGGCTGGTTTCTGCCGCAGCGGCAAATTCTGGGCCTTCCAGAATTACGGACTGACTCCCGACATCATCAGCACGGCCAAATCCCTGGCCAATGGCCTGCCCATGGGGGCCATGCTGGCCACGAACGAGGTAGCTCAGGGCTTTGCCCTAGGCAGCCATGCCACGACATTTGGCGGCGGCGCGCTCGTTTCGGCTGTGGCTGCCAAGGTAGTGGAAATCATGCTCCGCGACAAGTTGGCCCAGCGCGCCGAAGAATTGGGCGGTCGACTCAAGGAGCGTCTCTGCGCCATGCAGGCCCGCTTGCCGAACAAAATACGCGAGGTACGCGGCCTGGGCCTGATGCTGGGTATTGAGCTGGCCATTCCCGGTCGGCCTGTTTGGATGGAACTTCTTGAACGCGGCTATATCTGTAACTTGAGCCACGATGTCACCTTGCGCCTGCTGCCGCCGCTGACCATTGACGAAGACGACCTCACCGCCTTTGCGGCGACACTTGAAGACATACTGCGGACAGACAGTGGAATCTAGGAGCCAGCTTCCTGATGTTCTTTTGTGGTCTCCCCCGCCTAAAGGCGGGGGATTCCTAGCGGGAGAAAAGCTCCCCTTGGCCGATCCCTGCTTCAACGAGACGGCCCAAGGGGATATGCGCTCGGTTTTCGCTTGGAAGTTCCCCCAGCGGAGGATATCGTCAATAACACGTTAACAAATAAATAACATTCGTATTTTTTACTTTTCCCTAATGTATCGAAAAAATACCTTAGCATTCAAGATTACATCACATCGACGCAAGGTTCGCCATAAAAAAAATCCGCCAAGGCTTTGCGAACCTAGACGGACATTGATGAAGTCTCCTCTGGTGGGCCCACCAGGACTCGAACCTGGGACCTGCCGGTTATGAGCCGGAGGCTCTACCAACTGAGCTATGGGCCCATTCCCAAAATATACAGACAAGACCGAGTGCGGTCAAGATGCCCGATGCACTTTTTGGCAGGGGAAAAAGGTACCTGCGTTTCTGCTCTACCTTTCTGCTGTGCGACGAAAGAGGATGGCACCTTTGACGATGCGGGCTTCCAAACGTCCTGGAAGTTGAAAACATGTGTTGCCGCGTCCTTGGCTCAAGGCTGTGTCCAGAGCCAGCAAGGCATCGGCACGCGCCTGCCCGCAGGGGGTATGTCCGCCTTCCTTGTCCTGCTGTAGAGCATGTATGGCCCGCATATAGACGCGCAAGCGGGCGGCTGGCGGCAAGTCACGGAGAAGAACGGCAGGCAATTCAATACCCAAGGCGTCCTTGCGCCAGGGTGTAGCGGCCAGAAGGTTGTCCAGTCTACGTTCCCAAAAGGCTTCGTCCAGACGGGCCAAATGCCAAAGGTGGAACAGTGATCGTTCCAGGGAGGGATTTTCATTCCGCAGCAGAGGCAAAATCCTATGGCGGAAGCGATTGCGCGTAAAGCGCTGATCCGCATTGCTGCTGTCCTCACGCCAGGCAATACCGCATTCCACCAGCAGCGTACGCAAAGCTTCAGTTTTGACAGCAAGCAGCGGACGCAGAAGGTGACGTGCGTCATCGCGGGCCGCCATGCCCCCCAGAGCTGGCCAGCCCGTGCCACGAACCAGACGCAGCAACACGTCTTCGCTGAGATCGCCGACGTGATGGCCCAGGGCAATGCCATCGGCGCCGCAGGCTTGGCGTTCTTTTTCCAGAAGGCTATAGCGCAAAAGGCGGCAGGCTTCCTCAATCCCTACGCGCTTTTCATCGGCGTAACGTCCGGCATCGGTTACACAAATCTTGCAGGGAATGCCTAGGCCGCAGCAGAGATCACGGGCAAAGGCCGCATCGTCTGCGGCTTCTGCACGCAGACCGTGATTGATGCTCGCCGCATGCAGGATCAACCCAAGCCGTGGCGCAAGCAGGTGCAGGATCACGGCCAGCGCACTGGAGTCCGCCCCTCCGGAAACGGCCAGCAAGAGGTGCGTCCCTGGCTGCAAGGCCAGATGTTCGCGGCAAAAAAGCTCGACCGTGCGTAAGAGGCGCAGCGTCGGTCGAGAAAAACGTCGTGGCAGGCTTAGCGGCATGCTCTGTTGGCACAGGTTCCGAGTTCAAACCGCGTCGATACGCAGTTCCCTGAGCAAATTTTCCAGCCAGCCAATCATGTGGTTTCTCAACTCGGTACTTGCATAGCCTATGCAATCGCAGCGCAGGCGTCCTCGGGCACGAACCAGAAGTTCGAGCCTGAGGGAGTTTTCTTCTACTTCCAGGCCCATGACATGGGGTCCGCAGCTTTCCTTGTGCTTTGTCTGGATGGCGGAGAGCATATTAGCGGGCACGGGCAGCCAGAAAAGTCCATCGAGACCGGACTCCAGCCCCATGTCCTTGAGCGTAGCTGTGAACGTGGCCATGTCGCCATGCGTGATGTCATCAATGCCATACCAACGCATCATTGTCCCTCACTGTGGCTACAGGATGCGTCCAAATCGAAGATACGTCGCACAAGGCTGATGCGTTGCGCATTGCCCTCCTGGGCCATTCCGCCGTTTTTGAGAAACATGAGAGGTGCGTGGTTGAACTTATGGATCAATGCCTCCACCATCGCCTCCAGGGCAGCGCGAGTTCCTGAGTCTACAGGGCCGAGACGTTTCAACGTCTTTTCAAGTTCCTTCTGGGCCAAGGATTCGCCGCGTTGAATGAGATCCACTATCGTGGGCTGCACGTCCAGATCGGCAAGCCAGGTGGAAAAATGCTGAACTTCCTCGCTGACGATTTCTCTGGCCTTTGCGGCCTCATCGCGACGAACAGCCATATTTTCCTCAACCACTTCCCGGAGGTCGTCAATATCGTACAGATAGACATTGTCCAGCCCGTTGACGTCGGGATCAACGTTACGCGGCACGGCAATGTCAATGAAGAACATGGGCCGATTTTTGCGCATTTTCAACACAGCGCGAATGTCACTGGCCCTGATAATGGATTCTTGTGCGGCAGTGGACGTGATGACAATGTCCACTTCCGCCAGGTGATGGGTCATGGTTTCAAAGGGAATGGCCCGACCGGAAAATTGCCGCGCCAATGCTTCGCCGCGGGCAAGGGTACGATTGGCAACCAGAATTTCCGAGATTCCAGCCTGCAAGAGATGTCTGGCGGCCAGTTCGGCCATTTCGCCTGCACCGGCAAGCATGGCCTTGTGGGCTTGCATGTCTCCAAAGATACGCTTGGCCAAAGCAACAGCAGCATAGCTGATGGAAACAGCGCTGGAGGCCACGGAGGTCTCCGTGCGCACACGCTTTGCCACGGAAAACGCCTTGTGCAGCAGACGGTTGAGGATGGCTCCTGTGCTGTGGTTACTGACGGCTTTGCGGTAAGCTGCCTTGAGCTGACCGAGGATTTGCGGTTCGCCGACGACCATGGAGTCCAGGCTTGAAGCTACGGAAAAAAGATGCCGCACTGCTTCTTGATTTTTGTAAATATACACATAAGGGGCCAATTCCGAGGGAGTGGCATGACGCACATGGGCCCAGTCGCGCAGCATCTGCTCTTCCAAGTCTCCTTTCCCTGCGGCCAGCAATTCAACACGGTTGCATGTGGAGAGAATCACGCTTTCGCGTATAGCGTCAGTGCAAGGCAAGGCCCAGCGCTCCGGGTCGCAGTATTCGGTCAGGGCGAAGCGTTCACGGATGTCCACGCCCGCAGTGCGGTGGTTGAGACCCACAAGTACAATATCAGAATCCATGACAGCAGCTCGATCAATTTCTGACGAAGGCATGATGCGAAGGCATCAAGGTATTCACCACGAGGATGGAAAAAAGGCAGAGAAAGAAGATGCCTACGGCGCATTGCGCCGGCTTTCTTCCCTTCCAATTCCGTGTAAGACGGTTATAAAAAAGCAGAGAAAAGAGCAACCAGATGATGATGCTGAGGACTTCCTTGGGATCGCCCGTCATAAAAGCGCCAAAGGCAGGCTTCGCCCAAACAATGCCGGAAAAGATGCCCAACGTGTACAGGGGATAGCCAGTCAGCACGGTGAAGGCATTGACCTTATCCAGCAGGGACAGCGCTGGCATATCCTTCCAGAAGCCCTTGACGCTGCGTTTGCTCTTGATGCGGCTTTCGAGGAAGAGGAAGATTCCACCGGCGGCAAAGGCCATAGCCAGAAGCGCCAAGCTCAAGAAGAGCGCGCCGATGTGTAGCGCGTAAAATGGCTTGGAAAGAAATGTCGGCACCCGTACCACGGAGGTAAGATAGGGGGTGGACAAGAGAAACAGCAGGCATCCCAGCAGAGCGGCGAAAATCAATGTGGATTCCTGCCGCATTTTTGCCCAGGCGATGCTTCCGCAGAGGACAACAAACCAGGCCATAAGCTGAAAATAGGCTCCAACGCTCAAGCCGTCGGGCAGGGCCTTATGAAAGCCTAGGGCAAGGGTCAGCGTCTGGCAGGCGAAAGCTGTAACGGCTAGGACGCAACCGCATTTTCTCCACGCAGGTTGACGGGCCAGCAGACCCGCAAATCCTGTGCCGAGGGCCAGACTATAGAGTACAAGCGTGAGCCCGGTGGAAAATTCAGGGGAGATCATCGAGCAACTCCGCGAGTTTAGTATGCAAAACCGTTGGCAATATGCCTTGTAGCAGGCGGCTACTGGCATCTCGGTCGCCTGTTTCCAACAAATCTTGCAACGGTGATGCCGCTATTGTCCGAAACAAATCTGCATTGCATTCCGAGGAGAGGTTCAGGCCAAGCACCAGAGGTCGCAAACGCCCCATGAAGGAGGCCATGCGTGCGCGTGGCGCAAGCCAGCGTTCCAGGTCAGTCTTCCAACGTCGGGCAAGGGCCGGGCTGGATCCACCCGTAGACAGGGCTGCTGCCATTGTACCGCAACGCGCCACTGCCGGAAGCAGAACATTCCCCTGACTTGTAGCGCTGTTGCACAGAACGCCATGCTCTGCACAGAGCGCGGCAATGCGCGCATTTTCAGCGGCATCGTTGGTTGTGGCAAAAACCAAGGCGCAGTCGCGCAGATCGCAAGGGGCCAATGCGCGACGGACAAAACGCGTCCGCGGGTCTCGCAACAGCCTGGCAGCTTCAGGACTTGGATCGACGATATCCAAAACCAACACGGCAGCCGGAGCGCAGTCAAGCAGCCCAACCAATTTGCGTTGTCCCACGCGCCCAAACCCCACCACAACGCAGGTCAATCCCTGCAAAGACAGAAAAATAGGATAGAGCGGCGCTGCTGCAGGCATCATGGACATGGCCTCCACACCTAAATAGGCAATGGAAACAAGCGTAATCTTCCACGAAAAGGATTTTTGCCTACGTGGTAGAATGCATTCGGTCGGCAAAAAGCCGCAACGGAAAACCGTTACGGCTTTTTGTGGGCCGGACACCCGACAACGTCTGTTGCCGCTGCTTCCTTTCGGACCTGACGGGGTTGGCAGTGTCGCCGCCGTCCGGCTTGGCTATAATATACCTGTAAAGGATGGGCCATGTCAATAGGTTATCGTCACATGGGGAAAGTTTCTAATGCGCACGCGACCTCAGGCCAAAAGTTCCGCTGCATTGCCCATCAGCGCTTCCAGCTCAGCGTCCCGCAATGCGCCCAGACTTTGCAGACGACTGACCTCTTCTACCGGATCATGCATGGGCCAATCCGTGCCAAAAAGCAAACGTTCACGGGGAAATGCCCCAAGAAGTGTGCGCATCAGTCGCCCGGTGGCAAAAGGGGTAGTACTTGAGGTATCCATCCACAGATTGTCGCGCCAGTGCCCGGCGAAGATAGCCAAGGCGTGTGCCCACATGCGATACCCGCCAAAATGCGCCGCTATGACCTTGAGCTGCGGAAAGGCATCCAGAATGGCTGCCAACTTGTATGGGCAAGAGGGATTTTTTTCCGGCGCAGATCGATCGCCTATGTGGATTTCAAAAAGAAAATCGTTTTGCGCAGCCTCAAAAATGGGCAAAAGACGTGGGTCATTGAGCCAGAACCCCTGAAAATCGGGGTGTAACTTTATCCCGCGCAGTCCGGCCCTGCGCAGGCGATCCAGCTCTCGTTCCCAATCGGCATACCCTGGATGCATGGTACCGAAGGCAACCACCGCGTCTGGATGATCCTTCTGCAGGCGTATGGCGTAGTTATTGGCTGGAATGACCTGAGCTGGCGCTGTGGCCGCACAAAGGACGACACATTTTTGGATACCAGCCATACCCTCACGTTGCAATAAGTGGGTGATGGTGCCATCGCCCGAACAATGGACATTATAGTAGATATTAAGATGCTCCACGGCCTTGTGGGCAATTTTGGGATGAAAGGCATGCGTATGAATGTCAATGAACATGCTGTGTGTCATGTAACACTGAGCCGAAAATTCTACTTGACGCCATTGACCACGTTGATGGGCGTCCCTGCCTGCCAGCGGCGGATATTCTCCGCCGTAAGGTTGATGATGTTTTGCCGCGCCCTTGTAGTTGCCCAGGCAATGTGCGGCGTAATCAGTGTGTTGGGGGCGGTGAGAAGAGGATTGTCCGCACTGGGGGGTTCGGAACTGAGTACGTCAGTGCCAAGCCCTGCCAGCTGTCCTGAACGCAGGGCAGCAGCGACTGCAGCTTCATCGATCAGATCACCGCGGGCCGTATTGAGCAAAATGGTGCCGCGGCGAACCGTGGCCAGACTTTGCGCGTTGATGCAGTGGCGTGTTGCCGCAGTGAGCGGGCAATGCAACGAAATGACGTCGGCTGTTTCCAGCAGGTGCGACAGGGAGACAAAGGCAAAAGGACTGTAGGCCGGAGGATCTTTCGGCGTACGGCAGCAAGCCAGCACGTTCATACCAAAGGCATGCCCCAGCTCGCCCATGCGGCGTCCAATGGCGCCAAAGCCCACCAGACCCAGAGTCATGCCTTCAAGGCAAACAGGAGACGACTTCCAATAACACCAGCTTCCGTTGGCCTGCCATTCTCCCTCTTTTACGGATTGGGTATGCAAGCTCGTATGTCGACTTAATTCCAACAATAGGGCCATGGCGTGTTGCGCCACGTCACTGACGCCGTAGGCAACGACATTGCATACAGGAATGTTGCGTTTGGCCAGGGCATCAATATCCACAATATTGTAGCCTGTAGCGAGGACGCAGACGACGCGCATGGAAGGCAGGATATCGAGGCAGGAGCTGGTCAGGGGCGTTTTATTGGTGAGGACGACGTCGGCCCCGGCAGCATGCTCGGCCAATTCGGTGGACGAAGTCACGGGATGAATGACTGTCTCGCCAAGCATGGTAATAGGAGACCAGTCCACATCTCCAGGGTTCAACACAGCACCGTCGAGTATGGCAATTTTCATCGGAAATTCCTTCGTTGGAAACATCCCCATACAGTGAAGGCCAGTGCGCACGACTCCTGTCTGCCGACAGCGGAGTCAGTCGGCGGATGAAGCCGACTGTGGATTGCAACACTTGAAGGCGTGTCCTTGGGCTATCCTCTTCCCCTCTGGCCTGTGTGTCAAGCCTTTTACTTGTCTAGGCATGCCTCCTGCTCTTTTGGAGCAAAAAAAAGAGGAGCCATCTGCAGATGACCCCTCTTCCTGACTATTTGCGTGCAAGCAGCAAGACGCTGCCTACAGTGTGACTACTGGGAAATCACGCGGAAGTCGTCACGACGGTTCTTTGACCAGGCAGCTTCACCGCGGCCTTGAACTGCCGGATTTTCCTTACCGTAACTGATCATTTCCAGCTGGCTGGGATTCACGCCGAGGTTGACCAGATATTCATAGGAAGCACGGGCACGACGTTCGCCCAAGGCGAGGTTGTATTCCTGCGTGCCACGCTCGTCGCAGTTACCTTCAATGCGAACGCGAATGGAGGAGTACTTCTTCAAGAGCTCAGCCTTGGTTTTCAACATATCCTTGTACTCAGGTTGGATATTGAATTTGTCAAAGGCGAAGTACACACGAGCGTCTGTGATTTGTTCAATGGCAGCGCGCAATTCGGCATTTCCACCATCATCATAGGCAGGTTCAGTAGTCTGTGTTTTTTTCGCACAACCAAAACCTGCGGCCAGAGCCATGACCAAAGCGAGAATAAGAGCATAACGTTTCATTGTGTCCTCCTGAACAGCTCATTCTCCAAAAGAAAATACCTTTCCTTTCAGCACACATTGGGCCTCAAGCCCGATAAAGAGATGGTATATGTACCATAATTTTTGTCAAGATGTTGAAGTCGATTTTCGCCGTGTTTCGTAAAATAATTTTTACTTCTTCCCTCCTTCGGGCATGCCCCAACGGGGGAAATAGGCAGACCCACCGGTAGGCACCTGTTTGGCATCGCCGCCATGTCTTGTGGTCAAGTAGATGCCATGCCCGCTGCGCGTGGAGGCAAAGGCGATGAAGTAGCTGTCCGCGCAGAAGGAAGGCTGCTCATCGCTGCCAGGACCGAAGGAAACTTGGCGTTCCTCACCGGTCACCATGTCTTGAACGAAAATGCGATGACCGTATTCTGTCATCCGGCTGTAGACCACGAGCGTACCGTCAGGAGAAAGATTGGCCTCGGTATTGTAGGAACCATTCTTGCTCACCCGTGTCACAGAACCGGAACTCAGATCCTTGAGGAAGATCTGCGGACCGCCCATACGGGAAGAAGTGAAGGCCATCTTGGTGCCAGTTTTGTCAAAAGTAGGAGATACGTTGATGGAATTACCGCCTTCAAGGATGCGTTCTTTTTGGAAGACATGGTTCAGCAGAAAAATGACGGGATATTTTCCATTGGAGAGGGCCACAGCGACCTTGTTGTCGGGGGTGAAAGCCGGGCCGATAACCACGTTTCCGGGAAAGCGGATGCGCTGCACCTTGCCGCTGGCACGATCCCAGACGCCAAGCGCGTGGGACTGCCTGTCAATATGGCTGAAAACCACAAAACGACCATCGGGAGACCATGCCGGAGACATGGACTCACCTGGCATGTTCGTAATCTGACGCAGACCACGGCCTGTGGGCTTGACCAACCAGACATTGGCACTCATTTTGCCTTTTTTCCGCACAAAGGCTAGGGTGGAGCGGAAGAAGGAACCGTCGCCGGTCAACACCTCAAGCAGATCTGCGCAAAAACGATCAGCCACTTCGGGCAAATCTTTGGCAGAAACTTTGGGATATTCCTTGCCAAAAATACGGCCACCGGTGTTGGTTTCAAAGGCACGAATCTGGACAGGTCTGGTACCGCTATCCCCTTCCGGCCAAAATGTCGTTACAACGATGTCAGAACCGGCGAGCTGAAAGCGCTTAAAATCCAGGGAAGGCGGTTCATACCCGGCCAAAACAATGCCCCCAAGCACTGCCTTGGGATCCGTAAGGCGCATGAAGGGTAAAAAACTCAAATTTTGCTGCACGACCTTTTGCAGCGTTTGGCCCATGCTCGTGGCTTCTGCCTCAGGCCCCTTAATGGGAGCTGCAAGCGCCAAATTGACAATGTTTTGACCGGGGCCGTAAATATCTACGCGCAAGGCAGCCTGCACGGCGTCGCTCAGCAGCAGCCAGGCACTCATGACCAGGAGGACAAAGAGTTTTTTCATCAGAACTTCCTTCGTGATTTGAAATTTTTTCCATGCTGCCTGCGTAAGCAAACGGCGCAGTCCTGAAGAGACAATGCACACGGTGCTGTTTTGCGGCTATAAAATTTTTCCAGCCTTGGAGCCAGCTCTAGACAAAACATGGTCTTGCGTACGCCGATGCCTCTAGTGACGCGTCAGGGTGAGCGCAATATCCACGATGCCTTTGGCGGCCTCTGGCGGTGGCGGCAGTCTGCCCAAGCGGCGTATGCCCGAGCGTATGGCTTTGTCAAGATATATATTGCCCGACGATGACAGCGTGGAGAAGCGGGCAATAGTTCCGTTAGGAGCCATATGCAGCCGCAAGCGTGCCGTATACGAGCCAGGCGCAGTTTGGGCCGGAATGACAACTACTTTGCGCAAGCGCGCCTCTGCCTCGTTGCGGTAGGCAGTCAAGGCATCTCCCTTTTGCCCCTGGGCCGCAGTGCGTTCTGAACTGGACGCCGTGACGGGCTTGGTTCCCTGAACCTTGGGGCTGGCGTTTATCGGCTTTGGAGCAGGTTTTTGCGTACTCCCTATGTGCTGGCTCGCCTGGGCATGCTGCGCGTCCTCCGTAGCAAACGTCGGTCGCAAGCGCCTTGGAGCGCTTGCTGGCTTGGGTTTGGCAGGAGGTATCGGTGGACTTTTCGGGCGTATTGTCGGCAAGTCCTTGCCACTGTCTCTGGCTGCGGCTTCGGCGCGCAGACGCGCCAGATTTTCCACAGCGGTGGCGTGCTGTTCGCCCCGCGCTGCATTGGCCCGAGTTCGGGACAGGATTTCCGCACGCATGGCCGCGTCGCTGTCCAGAAGCATGCCTGTCTCCCTGCCCTTGGGGACGCCATTCCAAAACGTCATGTATATATCCACGGGTTGGGCATAGGGCGGCGTTCCAAACGGTCCTGATTTTTTCACTGCACCGCAAGCAGCAGTATCAAAAGCCTCAAGTCCTGAAGAAGAAAGGATATTACAGGCTGCCACCCTTCCATTCTCATCGATGGTCATTTGGACGCAGACAGTGAAATCATTTTTGAGAGCCGGGGGCGGCGTCCAGGCGTCGATGACGGCAGCCACGACCTTTGCCGCATACTTCCCGTCCAGGCTTGCTCCGACAATGGTCGCGGCATGCCCCTGCGAGTACAAAAAGCAGGTCATGATCACCAGGATCAGTCCGACAGACATACGTCGCAGGGCAAGCCGTGCTTGCGTGTAAACAGGCATACATGCCCCCATCATAAGCAGATGTTGTCGAACAGGGAAAGATGCACTTCAGCGTCCCATCATTTCGTCTAAGGTGAATACCAAATCCAAATCCCCATAGGCTGCAGAAGGCGGCGGCGGGAAGTTGCCACTTTGGCTCGTGCGGACAATGGCATTGACAGCTGAGGCGTCAAACTGGGCATTGCCGGAACTGCGGGTGACCTGCGTCTGCTGTACCTGACCGTGGGCATCGACCTTGACATTGACAACACAGCGCAGATTGCGCCGTCCCGAGGAGGCAAACCCCCAATTGGGACGGACGGCCAGCATGACCTGACCCATGTAGACATCGCCCAGTCCGCCGCCGCCTGGGCCTTCTCCTTCTCCGCCGCCGCCGCCTCTATTGCCGCTTGCATTGCGTCTGGCTTGGGCCAGCGCCTGCTCCACGGCATTGCCCCTGTCCCCGGCTTCAGCACGCGATGATGCCTTGCGCCGTGCTTGTTGCAAGGCTGCGGCCACAGGGTCGTCAGCGGCCTTGCCTTGCGTGGGCTTGTCAGCCTTCGGGGATGGCTTTGGCGCTTCAGGCTTCCTTTGGTTTTGGGCAGTCTCCTTGGGCGGCGCTTCCTTCTTGGCTTCCTTCTTGGCTTCCTTCTTGGGTTCCTTCTTGGCTGCCACAGGCTTGGCGTCTTCCTTGGGCTTCGGTTTTGGTTCCGGCTTTGGCTCTGGTTTTACTTCTGGTTTGGGTTCTGGCTTGGGTTCTGGTTTTGGCTTGGGTTCTGGCTTGGGTTCGGGCTTGCGTACGACGGGCGTTTCCCTGCGCTGTTGCGGCTGCACGGGTTTGGGTTCCTTGATCTCCATGCGTTCCGGTGCGGCTACTTCCGCTCTGGGCGCCGGCGGCGTGGGCGCCTTTGGCCCTTCGCCCGTCTCTCCCATATGACCGAGAATGGGCGAAGGCGTCCTACTGCCGCCGGTTGCGCCGTCTACCAGGCTAATCATGACGGGCGGCGTATCCAGTCTGACAGGAGTCCTCTGCGGCCAGAACCAAATCAGCAGGAAAACTGCAAAATGCAGACAGAAAGACAGAATATAGGATGCAAGACGCATGTTTCAATCCACAGTCGGTTCCTTCCGCCGACTGACTCCGCAACCGGCGGATAGGAGCCGTGCGGATTGCCTCTCACTGGCAGAGGAAGACTCTGCATAACAGCCTGTAACTTTCTTCGTCGTAACAGGCTGATAAAAGGAAGGGGTTAGTGAAAAGGGTGTCATCGGCTTCGCCGTCCGTCAATAACATTTTTCCCCCTGAAGGGGGAGGTTTCAAATAAGGAATTTTTGGAAAAAAATATCCCTGCCGTCGTTATTTCCCGGCAGATGCGGGACTCGTGGCACTGACATCCGGCTGTTCGGCAATGACCCCAAGTTTTTCGATGCCTACGGCCTTGATGTGGCCCATGACTTCAACCACGATGCCATAGGGCACAGCCTTATCGGCCTGGAGAAAGAGCGTTTTGTTCTTCTCCTTGACCAAGCGCTGCAGATAGCCCTCAAGGTCTTCCATGCTGTCAACGCCATACTCGTCCAGGAACATCTTGCCATCGTTGCGCACGGTCAAGACCATGTGATCCGCTTCCGTAGGCAGCACTTCCACTTGCTTGGTTTGCGGCAGATCCACATCCAGTCCCTGACTCATCATGGGCGTGGCCACCATGAAAATGATTAGCAGAACCAACATCACATCCACAAAGGGCGTGACGTTGATCTCCGAAACAAATTTATTGCCACCGCCGAGACTTGCGCCCATGCCTATATCTCCGTTGCGCCCATGCGCTGTACGGGCCGGTGGGCGTTGAGTTCACGTTGAACGCGATTCAAGAACACACCAGCAAAATTCACCAGCAGGGTATCAACCTGCGAGAGCTTTCCCATAAAGACGTTGAATCCTATTGTGGCGGGCACGGCCACGGCCAGGCCAATGGCAGTGGCTACAAGAGCTTCGGAAATCCCCGGCGCTACCGTGGCTAACGAGGCACTTTTCAGCATACCAATGGAGTGAAAGGAACTCATGATGCCCCAGACTGTGCCAAAAAGGCCGATGAAGGGAGCGGTGTTGGCCGTTGTTGCCAGCAAGGAAAGGGAACTTTGCAAACGTGCCAGCTCCGTGCCGACGCCTTGACGCAGTGCGCGACGCACATTGTCAACCACCACGTCGCTACTGTTACCTAATTCTTTTGAGCGGTTGAATTCCACGACGCCCTGATGGGCAATATAGTACAAGGGTGATGTCGGATCGGCCCCCAGTGACTGCACAGCGTCACGCAAATTGGGCGCTTTCTCGAAACGTTCCGTTCCGCGCACAGCTTTGCTGTTGGCGGCGCTCAGACCGATGAATTTCTGGATCATCAGCCCCCAGCTCACAATGGACATAACAAGGAGAAAGGCAAGCACGGCCTTGGCAACCAGACTTGCCTGGGCAATCATTGAAAAAAAACTGAACTCCATGAGATTCTCCACAACTGCGCGGCAGCAGGAACATCCCCTTGTCCTGCCTTGGATGGCAGTGATCAGCGCAAACAGTTTGCACCGACCTTGTTAGGCCAGGATAGCCGCGTTACATGATACTGTACGGTCAAAGCGAAGCATGCAACGGCTGGCACAAACTTTCAAGATTTTTTTTAGACACAGGGCATTTTTTTGTCTTGCATTGCTCCCTTTCCTGCCATATGCGTTCCTAAATTTTACGGTTCCGGGCCAATGGTATACCTCGTGGGCAATTTCTCAGTTCCCGCCTTGCTGCACGTCCTTACATTGCCATTTGTGTTGCCAATAGCCTAGGTTTCAGTGTATTCTTGCTGCGTCACTTGATGGCTTGGCGCGGGAACAGACGATGATGTGCGTAATGGCGTGCGCTTCTCGCCAAAAGCTCAAGACGAAGCAAGGAAATACTGATGTGAATGTTGTGAATAACCGGGTGCGTTCAGATGCTTGACAAACCATTTTTGACCATTACGCCCCTGGGAGGATTGGGAGAAATCGGTCTCAACTGCCAGTTGTGGGAGACAGCAGGCGGTGTGGTCATGATTGATTGCGGTCTGATGTTCCCTGACGATGAACATTTGGGCGTGGATGTGGTCATTCCGCATTTCGGCGCGGTCAGTGCCGTCAAAGACAAGCTGCTGGGCATTGTGCTGACGCATGGACACGAGGATCACATTGGCGCACTGCCATGGATATTACCTGAAATCAAGGGTACGCGCATCTATGGCTCGCGCTTTACGCTGGCTCTGGTTGAA
This sequence comes from Desulfovibrio sp., assembly GCA_017454855.1. GTDB lineage: Bacteria > Desulfobacterota > Desulfovibrionia > Desulfovibrionales > Desulfovibrionaceae > Desulfovibrio. Next base: position 10,087 of record JAFTCE010000001.1, on the reverse strand, counting down.
CACAAATTGCGCGAGCGCGAAATTCAAGACTGGGGAGACCTATGTCCCGTAGATGCTACAACGACGTTGCCGCTGGGCGATCTTGTCTTTCATTTTTTCCCTGTCTGTCATTCCATACCGGAAGGGTTTGGACTCGGTATTGAGACTCCCGTGGGCAAGGTTGTACACAGCGGAGATTTCAAGATTGATCCCCATCCCTTGGGGGGGACTGGGACTGACCTCGCTCTGTTTCGGGACTTCGCTGGAGCAGAAGGCGCCAGATTGCTGCTTTCCGATTCCACAAATGTCATGCGCGAAGGCCGTTCCCTCTCTGAACGCGAGGTGAAGGAGTCTCTGGAAAAGATCTTCTTCTCCGCGCAAGGACGCATTGTCATTACCCTCTTTTCCAGCCATATTCAGCGCATTCAGGAAGTTTTCGATCTGGCCCAAGAACATGACCGCACGGTAGTCATCAGTGGCAAATCTCTGGCCAATAACATAGAAATGGCGCGTGATTTGGGCATTGCCAAACTGCCGCCCTCGTTTTTTAATGCCCACAACGGCGTGCCAGAACTGCCCGATGACAAAATTGTCTTGCTCGTGACCGGAGCGCAGGGAGAACCGCTCTCAGCCCTTTCACGCATGGTTCACGGTGGACACCGTCAATTGGAGATACGCAAAGGCGATACCGTGGTCATGAGTTCGCGCATGATCCCAGGCAACGCCAAGACCATCTCCAAACTCATCAATGAAATGTATCGCTTGGGTGCCGAAGTTCTCTATGAGAGCGTCCATGCCATTCACGCTTCAGGCCATGCACAGCGCGAGGAATTGCGTGACATGCTCCTGGCCGTGCGGCCCGACATGTTCGTTCCTATACACGGGGAATATCAGCATTTGATCAAACACGGACGCCTTGCTGTGGACTGCGGCCTGCCAGCTAGCAACTGTATTTTGCTCGAAGACGGACAGCCCTTAACGCTTTTGCCGGACAGCTTCCGGCTTGAGGCGTGCGTCCCCGTCGAATGCACCCTTGTCGATGGCAAGGGCGTAGGCGATGTTGGCTACGCTGTCCTCAAGGAACGGCGTATCCTGGGCGATGAGGGCATGGTCATTGTCGTCCTGGTGCTGGATTCGGAAACAGGCAATGTGCTGCACGGCCCAGAGATGCTTTCCAAAGGCTTTGTGTTCGCCCAACAGTACAGTCATTTGCTCGAAGATGCCAAATGCCTGGTATTAGATGAAGTTGAGTCAATCCGGCCTGGACAGCTCGGTCGCTTGCAGGATGGTATTCGTTCTGCTCTGCGCCGCTTTTTCCGCAGCGTTCTTGATAGAGACCCCGTAGTTGTACCTGTCATCAGTGAAGTGTGAGCATGGGCGGGACATCCCGCCCACAGCAGACGCAAGGCATTTTTACCCTAGATAGAGCAAAGGCGTTCTGAAGGAATGATAACGAAATTATGCGCTTGCAGCACTTCCACTGCCCTGTCTGCCTTGTCAAAACGGAAAATCATGATGGCGCTGTCCTGATCGCGCTGAACAAGGGCATACATGTACTCTACATTAATGCCGTTTTCAGAAACGGTCTGCAAGACAGAATCCAGACCTCCAGGCTGATCTGGCACTTCCACAGCAATGACGCTGGTTCTGCCAATGGTAAAGCCCTTGTCCTTGAGTGCAGCCTTGGCTTTTTCGGGATCACATACAATCATGCGCAGAATCCCAAAATCGGACGTATCTGCCAGGGATAATGCACGGATATTGATGCCAGCCTGGGCCAGTGTGCGCGTAACTTCGGCCAGTCGGCCCGCCCGGTTTTCCAGAAAAACTGAAATTTGTTCCGTTTTCATGGCATATCCTTTGGTTGTCTGTAATGGGACAATCACATACGTTCAACGTCGAGAATCGCTGCACAACTGTTTAAACTTTCCGTCCTGCATCTCCCGCAGCCGAGGCTTGTTTTTGCCCCTCCGCAGTGATGTCGATTTCGTCCGGTTCGGAAGTCGCACGACGGAAATTGCGTATGGCCCTGCCCAGGCCTCCGCCGATTTCGGGCAGCCTCTTGTAGCCGAAAACCAGGAGAACAACCAGAAGAACAACCAGTAATTCGGGAATACCGACGCCGAACATGAAAGGAACCTCCCTAGGGGCGTACATGTTATTTACTACAATCCACAGACAGCTCCAACCGCCGACGTCTTCCGCCGCCAGCGAAAAAGGAACCGGGCGGCCCTCCCTCAAGGGAGGGGTTACGAAAAGGATGCCATCGGCTTCGCTATCCGTCAAGCTCATTTTCCCCACGAAGGGGGAGGTTTTTATCCAATTTTCTGATCGCTACACACGGTACGCCCACCTGGGTTTTTCTCAAATCTTTTGCTCTCTGCCAAGCCCTCGTGATATTGAAAAATACGCTGGTATTGTGTAAAATTTTATTCCTTACGAGAATGACGATTGCAGCCCCTTACGGAAAGTACGGAGGAATTCCAAACATGTTTGCCCTAAAAGCGGAAATGCATCCGCACGTCACCATTCTGCGCTATGAGGGCGACATGTGCCTTCCGGACGTGGCGCAGCTCACCAAGGAGCTGGAAGCCTACCTTTTTTCTTCGCATTTGCGCCAGCTCGTCCTCGACCTCAGTGCCGTGGGCAAGGTAGACACGGCGGGACTAGGGGTTCTGGTCAGCATCAACACCAGGGGGCTGGGCCTAAGGCGCAGGTTGGTGCTGCTCAAGCCCGCAGCCCATGTGGAAGCACTGCTGCGCAAAGTGGAAATTGAAGGCTTCTTCCCAACCTTTGAGACGGAAGAAGAACTCAAGGGCTATATTCCCGATGCTGCCGACTGACGGGCATGACCCGCGCTCGTATCTGTGCGGCTTTTGCTCTGTGCAAAAAACTTCTCTTCAGGAATGCAACCTTGCAGTATTATTTACGACACTACTTCAATCCCGATTTTGACTACCTCCATCTGAAGCCCGGCGGGGGTGACGAAGCCTCCGACGTGTACAGTCTGGGGTATGTGCAAAATGCCATTCGCGGTCAGGTTCTGGCGGAACTCGTGCCCCTTGATCAGGTGAAGGAGAACTGTGACCCCCGCTTCATTCTGGATCATGCGGAATTTCCCGTGGGTGCCAATACGTGCCCGGCACCAAAGCATCCCAATTTTTTGCTTTCCACCGTCAATGGCTATGTCTTCTACCTGAACGGCAAAATCACGGTCAAGGGCCTGCTCAATGTGCGCAAGGATGTGAGTTTTGAAACAGGCAACATTTTCTTCGTGGGCAACATGGCCGTGCATGGCTCCGTGCGTGCAGGATTTTCCGTGCAAGGCAACAGTGTGCGTATCCTGGGAATGCTTGAAGGCGGCGTGGCACGCTCCCGATGCGACATGATGATTGATGGCGGCGCCCGCGGCGGCGCCGGCGAACATGGCAAGATAGACGCAGGCGGCAAGCTGCTGGCCCAGTTTCTGGAACGCATGGAAGCCCGTGCCCGTGACAACATGGTCATCAGAAAGAACTGCCTGCACTGCGTGGTTTACGCCGGCAGCAATCTGCTCGTGCAGGAAAAGCTCTACGGCGGCGTTATCAATGCCTATGGCAGCATCTATGTGGGCGAGCAAATCGGCAACAGGGCCGATATCGCCACGCGCATCTACCTGGGCTATGCCCCGCATCTCATCCGCCAACTGGAAAAAATCGACCAGATTATCGCCGGCCAGTCGCAAACCATCACACATCTGACGGCCATCGCCGGTCACCTGCCGCCGGACGCCACCGAAGCCAGTCGCAAGCTGCACTCCCTGCGTGAACAGCGCAACCAACTCATTCAACGCCGCGAATATCTGTGGAACACGCTCTATCTTGACGAAAAATCCGTACAAAATTGCCGCCTCATCTGCCCGGGAACGATCTTTCCCGGCGTGGAGATTTCCATAGGCCGCGCCTTCACCACCGTGGACAAAAGGCACAGCAGTGTGTGTTTTCGGCTGGAAGGCGATGAGATAGTCATGGAACCCTGGGAGGCGAAAAAAAACGCGGGTTCCTTAGCATGAGCGCTGGCTCTCGACCAGTTTTCACGGCGATCCGTCCCACGGTGCGCCCTGGGCTGCAGGATTCGCGTCCAATATCTCTCGCCCCCCCCGACGACATCCTCGTGCGCAGCGCCGAACGACAGTTCTACATGCTGCGTCCGGGCGGCCCCGAGCGCGAGACGTCCGTCATTGACGCACAAGCCCAAGCCCTAAACCGGCCTTGCCTGCCCGTGCTGCTGGGTTGCGGCCTCGGCTATGCCCTGCGCTTGCTGCTCCAGAAGGTTTCCGGACCCATAGCCGTCGTAGAAAAAGAAGCCGACCTCCAGGCATGTACGCAAGTACTGGCCGCCCTTGCCCCTGCGCAACGGGAACGTGTCATGTTTGTCTGCGAGCAAGACAGCGCCCAAGTACTCAAGCAGCTCACGCAGTGGCAAATGAAAAACGCCGGACTGCCTTTGCTCCCCTTGGCTCTGCCTTTTTACCTGCGTCTTGACAGAACGTATTACGGCGGACTGCAGAGGGAACTGCAGGCCAGCGCCAGTTTTGACTTTTGGGGGCGCGCTGCCGCTCCCCGCTTTCTCCAATCCCAAACGCGCGTACTCCTCCTGACAAGCAAATATTTCCTCATGGGCGAGTTGGAGAATGCCTGCCGCAAGCTGAATATTGCTTACAAAATGGTAGTCGTGGGCGATGGATCCGTGGGGTGCGCGGACTTTGTGCGCCGTCTGTTGGAAGAGGCGCTCACGTTCAAGCCCGATTGCTGCATCACGCTCAACCATATGGGCGTCGATGTGGAAGGTGTCCTCATGGATCTTCTGGCCCGCCTGCAGCTGCCTCTGGCCTCCTGGTTCGTGGACAACCCGCACCTCATCATCCACCTCTATGCCCGATGTGTCAGTCCCTGGACGGCTCTGTTCACCTGGGACATGGACAATGTGGACACCTTGCGCGACTTTGGCTTCCCCCATGTCTTCTATCTTCCCCTGGGCACTGATCCAGATCGCTTCTCACCACGTAGTCCTGCGTCAGCGCCGAGAGCTTGGAAGACCGATGTGGCCTTCGTGGGCAATTCCATGCTCTACAAGGTGGGCGGTAGACTGAAAAGCGGCCATTTTCCCCGGCCATTACTCGTATCCTATAAAGAAACAGCCCGAGCCTTCATGGAAAGCGACCAGCGTTCCGTGGCCACTTTCCTGCGCACGTCTTTCCCAGACATCTACAACTGCTATGCCGCCTTGCCGGACAACGAAGCCAAGCTGGCCTACGAAACCGCCATCACCTGGCAAGCCACGCGCACCTACCGCAATGGCTGTGTGCGTCATCTGCTCCCCCTGCGCCCTCTTATCGTGGGCGACGCAGGTTGGAAAGTGGAATTCCGACACGAACCCGTGCAGCCGCGTTATTTGGACGCCATCAACTATTATTCGGACTTACCGCTATTTTACACCTGTCCTGCCATTAATTTCAATTGCACGAGTAAGCAGATGAAGGGGGCTGTCAACCAACGCGTATTCGATGTTCCGGCTACTGGCGGCTTTGTCCTGACCGACTGGCGGGAACAGATGGCCGAACTCTTCGAGCCACAGGAAATTGCCTGCTACCATGCGCCGGAAGAAGCACTGGACATGGCGCGATACTATCTGGCCCATCCCGAGGAACGCCACAACATCGCCACCGCCGCACGCAGACGCGTCCTGGCCTGCCATACCTGGCAGCATCGCCTGCAAACCATGCTGGCGCACATGCGTACTATTTTCGGCACACATGCCCCACAAGCCCCAAAGTCTGCCCCATGAGCGCTGATCCCGTCCTGGTGCTGCAAATGCACCGCATGGGCGATCTTATTCTCACATTTCCTCTGCTGCTTCGGTTACAAAGGCTCTGGCCTCGCTGTCCCCTGTGGGTCGTGGCCGAACCGCGTTTTTTCGGGGAACTTCAACCCCTGGCCCCTGCGGTCGTCTTTCTCCCACCACAGCGCTGCGAGGCCCTGACAGGGCAGCATTTTACAGCGGCCATCAATTTGAGCAGTGCGCCTGTGGCTGCCCTTTGCCTTAGCAGGGTCAAGGCCGCAACCGTCTTGGGTCCCATTCAGGATGCCAGCGGCTTGCACATCCGGGGATTCTGGCAGCTGTACCGGGCCGCTCTGACCCTGAACAACCACCTCAATGCCTTCCATTGGGCCGATTTACACCAACTGGATTTGAAACCCGAACCAGACCTTACGAGTACGGGCCACGCCCACCCCCATGCCGCAGGTACACGACGCGTGGGCCTCGTACTCGGCGCGAGCGAGGAAGCCAAAAGGCCGGACGCCACATTCTGGGCACGACTGGCCTCGCGCCTGGCGGCCAACGACGCCCCACCGGTCTTCCTGGGCGGCAAGGCCGAAACGGCCCTAGGCGCGGAGGTGGCGCGACGCTCGCGCCTGCCCCAGGCCAACCTCTGCGGCAGGCTTTCCCTGGGACGTCTGGCCCTTCTCATGCGCACACTCGACCTGTGCATCACCCCCGATACCGGACCCATGCACCTGGCCGACTTCCTGGGGGTTCCGGTACTCAACCTTTCCATGGGTCCGGTGCATGCCCGCGAAACAGGGCCTTCTGCTCCCGGTCAGTGGATTCTGCGGGCCAACATGAGCTGCGTGGGGTGCTGGCAGTGCCAACGCAGGCAGATATACTGCAGACAGGCATTCGATCCTAGGGCCGTGGCTGACTTAGCGCTGCACTTGCTGCAAGGCAGCACGACATGCCCCGATGATTTCCCTGCCCTGACCTTGCCCGTCGGCCTCAGCCTGTACCGCACGGGACGCGACGCCCTGGGGCTGCACAGCCTGACGCCATGCACACCGCGAGCGCATTGCCGTCCCCTGCTGGAAGACCTCTGGCAGGCGGTTTTCCTTTTTCTCTACCACGACCGCCAAGAAAGCCTGCTGCGCGAACGCCTTGCCCTGCTCGGTAACGCCTATCCCTTGCTTGCCAGCCGCATGACCCGCCACCTGGCGCGCATGTGCGCCGTCCTGAGTGGATACCTCAAACGGCATGCCCCCCTGCCTGATGAGTTCTGGCGCACACAGCCGACCTTTTTCCGCCTGTTCGCCGGTCACATGCACATGTCCCTGCAAAATGCTGATTTTGACCGCGCTGGTTGGGAAATGGTTCTGTCACAAATGGGCGCGCTGGCCTCCATCTTTGAACATCTGGCCTGACTTGAGTCCACAAGGACGGCAGATATTGCCTGCCCCTGCCAGAAAGTAGAAATACTATCCTAAAATTACTAATAAAAACTGTTTGGAACGATCCTTGAAATGTTTTTAAGCGCAAGGAGTGAACCATGCAGATTCTACCTACTGATGTCAGCGAATTGCTCAAGGTCCAGGCCCTCACACCGACATTACTGGATGACGAGCGCAGCAGCGATTTTCTGGATCTTATCAATGAGGCCCTGGAAGAACGCGAGGAAGAGCGCGAGGAAGAGCGCACGGACGCCGAAGCCCTCCGTTCCGCCAGCATGGTACAGACGCCCTATGCCCGCAATTCGAGCAATGGCGTTACCTATACGCTGGACGAAGTGTGCTTTACGAGGCAAGAAGTACAGGGCCTGTACAACGATCTGATCAAGGCCGGGGCTCCACAAGAAAGCCTTTCCCGTCTGGCATCGCTTGCCGATCTGCCTGAAGGCGCCAATCTGGCCCAGGTTCTGGCCAGCGTCAAGGGCAGTGGTGGCGCTCCCCTGCTCAGTGACCAGGACAAGCTCAATATTTCATCCTTGCTTGGCCAAATCGATCCCTCGGGCGTACTACATACCAACATGCAGTCGCTCATGATGGAAGGCATGGGCCGCGAAGCCCTGGACATGCTACTTGGCTTCACCGGCCAGCTTGATCCCACAGGACAGCTCGACATCAGCAAGGATGAACTCCTCTCTCTGGGCCGCGGGCTTGGACTGGACAGCGCCAGCTTGAAGGGCTTGTCCGCTATGTTTGGTCAGAGTGAAACTCTGTTCCTACGCAACGGCCAGTTTGGCACATTGCTGAGTCCCGCGCAGGCATTCTTTGCCAACCAACAGGCCGGTCAGGCATCCCTGGACAAGGCCCTTAAGGAAACATTGCAAAAGCGCATCAGCGCAGCCCGTGCCCGCACAGAAAAGGAACGTCAGGCCAATGAGTTGCAAAATCGCGATGCCATGCACAGCAAAGTTCATATTCAACGTACGGTGCAGGAAAACAGCCGCCATATCCTCGACGATATCCTCTCCAAGGCTCAGGAAGACGCACGGCAAAACGCAGCAGAAGGCCGCGCCAGAACCAGCACAGAACAGGCGGCAGCCGATGCGAACACCCTCCGCATAAGCAATGAGCAACAAGGCCACAATCTCACGGATGCCGCTTACAACGCCGAAGCCTTCGGCAAGCAAGCAGGTAGCCAGGGCAGCAAGGAAAATGGCAAGGATGCCGACCATGCCGGTCAGGACAAGGGCAATACCAGCGCTTGGAGTGACCTACGGAACAAGACTGAAGTTCACCCGTCGAATCCCTTTGTCGGCGAAGGCGCGGCAAGTTTTTCCGCCCTGCAGCCCCAGCAAATTGCTGATGCACGTAGCCAACAGCCACCTGTGCCCTTAGCGCGACAGGCCGTGCAAGACGTTACCCAGGCCATGCTCTCCAGTCTCAAGGACGGCGGCAAGCGCATGGATTTGCAACTCTCCTCCCAGGAGCTGGGGGCGCTCACGGTCACGCTGACCGTGCGTAATGGCGAGGTAAGCGCTCTGCTTCGTTCCGAAAAATCCGAATCCGTCGAATTGCTGCAGCAACAGCTCGACTACATCCGCGTCAACCTGGAAGAGCAGGGACTTAAGGTTGCCAAGGTGGAAGTGCAGCTCCAGTCGCAGGATGAGCAGAATCTGCTCTGGCAGGATCTGGAACAACACAATTTTCAGCAGGAACAGCAAGCGCGCAGGGAAGAATTTGCCCGGCTGCGAAATCTGGCAAGTATGCGCCATTCTTCATCAAATCGCGAAAATTCCATTCTGGAACAATCCATGCATAGTAGTGGAGGAACGGCACATTATGCCATGGGCGGCCTGAACCTGGTTGCCTAGCCATCGCCCCCAGGAGAACAGACATGAGCGTTACCTCAGCTGCCATTACGCAGACCAACAATGAATTCAATGCCGCATTGAGCAAGCAGAGCGGTTCTCAGCTAGACAAGGATTCCTTCCTTCTTCTGCTGGTCACGCAATTCAAGTATCAAGACCCCCTGAATCCCATGGAAGATCAGGAATTCATCGCCCAGATGGCCCAGTTCTCCAGCCTGGAACAGCTGATGAACCTCAACGACAGCATGGGCACCCTGACCACTGCCACCAACAACCAACAGATGGTCAATGCCACGTCGTACATCGGCAAGCAGGTGACAGTGAGCGGCAACAGCATTGGCAAGGTCACGGATGCCACAAACAACACCATGACCATTTCGGAATTCCGCTTTGCTCCAGCCGACAACACTGTGGGCGGCACACTCACTGTGCGCGATTCCTCCAACAATGTGGTGTACACAGAACAAGTGCCCGCCCTGACCAGCGGCAGCACCCGGACGTTCAGCTGGCAGGGCGTGAACAACAGCGGAGCCGTAGCACCCGATGGCGTCTACACGGTGAACATTGCCCTGCTCAACTCCGAGGGAGAAGCCGTACTCTGCGACCAGGTAGTGGACGCTACCGTCACAGGTGTGGTCAATAACAACGGTACTGTCTGCCTCGGTCTGGACGGCGGACAGCTCATGAATCTGGCTGACGTGCGCCAGGTCAGCCAACCCAAGGTCATCAGTACAACAGACACTACGTCTTCATCATCGTCTTCTAGCAGTAGCAAGGATACCCTCACTGCCGGCTAGGCAAAAATTGCCCCTGGCACGGGAGCTGCATTAGTGCAGATAGCGAGAAAAAACATTTGTCGGGCAAGGCACATATCCCCATCCGTGCCTCCCCGCAAGAACAGAACAACTTTCACGATACGGAGAAGAACATGAGCGGACTTTCAGCCAGTATGTGGACAAGCGTTTCCGGCTTAGTGACGCACGG